>CATLEM010000248.1 GCA_949916155.1 uncultured Dorea sp. | reverse complement strand
CGTCTCCGGCAAAAAAGCGGCTTCCGGCGCTTCCGGCATTTCCGGCGGTTTTCCTGATGCGCAGGATCCGCAGGACGATGTCAATAATTCCAAAACAGTCTGGCAGGCGCAAAAAGAAGACAAAGCCCGCAGGCGCAAACGGCTAAACGACTTAAATAAGACCGAGAAACGCATCGCAGAACTGGAAGAGCGTGACGGCGCCATCGACCGTCTCATGGAGCAGGAGGAAGTGTATACCAACTCCGTCAGATGCCAGGAGCTAGCGGCTGAGAAAGATGCGATCGCAAAAGAGTTAGAAGAACTTTATGAGAGATGGGCGGAGCTGGCGGAATAAAAGATGCCTGCGGGCATCTTAAAATTCCGGCACGTTGTCCGCAAACAGATGAAGCTTCATCTTGGCCGACAGCTCGCGCAGTACGTACTGTCCTGCGATGCTGTTTCCTTTTTTATCAAGGGACGGCCCGAAAATACCGATTCCCATCCGCTTATCCACCACAGAAAGTATCCCTCCGCCCACACCGCTTTTCGACGGCACGCCAACCTCGACTGCGAACTTTCCCGAACCGTCGTACATCCCGCAAGTCAGCATGATCGTCTTTACGATCTGCACGACCCAACTGGTTAAAAGACGCTTCCCTGACACCGGGTGTACGCCGCCTGATGCCAGCACCAGCCCGAATCCCGCAAGGCTTGCCGCCGTCACATTGAGAGAACACATTCTAACGTAGAACTTTAAGCTCTCCTCCACACTGTTTTCCAGGATCCCCTTGCTTTCCAACAGGTATGCGATCGCCTTGTTCCTTGAGATATGCCCCATCTCTGAATGATACACCCGCTCATTAAGAGTGATCTCATCATCCATACAGAGAAGCCTTGTAAATGTCAACATCTGCTCGAAGCTTACCTCGGACGCCAGATGGCTTGCGACCGCTATCGCCCCTGAATTGATCATCGGATTGGACGGATAATCACTGGTCAGGTCAAGCTTCACCAGTGAATCAAAAGAGTCTCCGGACGGTTCCATGCCCACCCGGTCAAAAGTACGCTCATACCCGCAGCGCTCAAGGGCGACCGCCAGCGAGATCACCTTGGATATGCTCTGAATCGTAAAACGCACATCCGCATCCCCGTATTGATAGTACTGCCCGTCTCCGGTACAGATACATACTCCCAGATAATCTTTATTTACACGTCCAAGCTCAGGTATGTACGTCGCCGTCCTCCCTGATGAGGTCATTTTCTTTCCTTCCTCTACTGCCTGTTCTAATATCTTATGCATCTTTTCCCCCTTAAACATGCTAAACTACTATTCTGCTCTTTCGGGCATCAATTTCAGCAATATGCTCATCAAATTTCACAACATCTTCCAACTCAAAATCAAATTCCAACTGCGAACTGGGCTCATAATAAAAATGTTCCATTATGAATTTTACAAATTGTATCGGACATATGGGTTTATCAGCTGGAATTCTACAATTTTTATAGCCGCCTAATGTGATATGAGAATATGGATGATGAATTTTGCTATCCACATCTTTATTACTATAATCAGCTCTGATAATTACTGGCAAAACATTTTTATTAAGAATATCTCCATACAAATAATCAGCGTCATACAACTCTGCGTCATTTTGATAAATCTCATAAGAAGGAGATG
>CATLEM010000247.1 GCA_949916155.1 uncultured Dorea sp. | reverse complement strand
TGAATGTGCGGATCTTCTCCGAGTGGATGCCGGCGCTTAAGGACTACGAGTTCGCCGCCGGGTACTGTGTGGAGATGTACGATGTGCCAGATAAATATCCGAAAGGTGTGGAGGATGAGAATTATTACGCGGAAATCTGGATACCGGTGAAGAAAAAGTAAAGGATAACGATTGGCTGCGGCGCGGCCAGAGGATTCGGGGGCATGGCGGCGAAAGCTATGCCCTTAGAGGAATTTTAAAGATTTTCCTGTTACCTGCCGGAGGATCCAAAGACAAAGAGGCTGTGCCAGAGGGCGATCCAGATCTCACCGGGGAGATCAAAGAGCTTGACGGCCAGGGATTTACAGTGATTGAGAACAAAATATGAGGACGAAGAAGCCAGCGCTAAGGATCTGGCCGAGGGTATAAGCGTGGAAGTATGGGGCGAGAAATCAGGAGATACCCTTAACGTAAAAGCAATCCGCATCATAAAGGTGGTGTTTTAAAGAAAAAAGAGGCAGCAGAGCAGAAAACAGCGGCAAAACAGAAAGCAGCAGAGCATCCAAGAGAAAAAAGTTGTTGACATAAATCGGATTTTTGGGATAATGGAAGTAGGCGTTTGATGTTTCACGAATCATTTACGGAACATACGGCAGCGAAGACAAAGGAATGGATGAATTATGGAAAAAATTTTGATTGTTGACGACAGCTTTGTTCAGGCAGCCCGTTTAAAGGATATTTTGGAAGATGATTACGATATTACCATTGCGCAGACGGCAGAGGAAGGGCTTCATCAGGCAAGTGCCGAGAACTATTCTCTGATCCTGCTGGATGTGGTGATGCCGGGGATGGATGGGTTTACGCTGCTTAAGAAACTGCAGGAGGAGATTATTACCCAAAGCATCCCGGTCATTTTGATCACCAGCCTCTCGGACGTGCAGAATGAGCACCAGGGGCTTGTGCTGGGCGCGGTTGATTATATCACGAAGCCTTTTAGTCCGCTGATCGTAAAGGCACGGGTCAATACGCATATAAAGCTTTACAGATACCGCAAACAGGTTGAACATCAGTCCAATACAGATCAGCTGACAGGCATCGCCAACAGGCGGCAGTATGACAATTACAGCAGTATGCGGTGGAACGAGGCGGTCAGGCTTAAGGCGCCGTTTTCTATCTGTATGATAGATATCGACCGTTTTAAAGCATATAATGACACTTTCGGACATCCTGCAGGTGATAAGGTGCTTGCGGATGTTGCAGAAACACTGGCTTCATCTTTGCAGCGCAGTACAGATTTTGTTGCCCGGTACGGCGGAGAAGAATTTGCGGTGTGCCTTTTAGGGGACAGTTCTGAGAAAGCTTATGAGTATATGAAAAAGGTGCGGCAGTCGGTGGAAGAACTCTGTATTCCGCACAATCCGGAAGTGGCGGACTGGGTCACAGTCAGTATCGGCGGTGTTACCGTGCTTCCGAAAGAGGACAGTTCTTATGATTTTTATCTGAAGATCGCAGATACTATGCTGTACGATGCGAAAAAGCATGGGAGGAACAGAGTCGTATGGGCAGATGAGCATCTGAAACAGCTGTGGGAAAAGTAAATAATATAAGACATAAAAAGATAAGGGGAGTGGGAATATGAAGAAAAAAATTGTCTTTAAACTGCTTGCCGGGGCTGTATGTGCCTGTCTGGCGGTTCAGAGTATGACATTTGCAGATGTTACGGAGGTCCGGGCTTTTGAAGCGCAGTCTGAGATGGATGGAGCAGAAGGTCAGGATACAGATTTGCTGAAAGATGAGAAGGAAGAGCCAAAAACCGAAGAAAATGACGGGCTGAAAGACACCGGCAGTAACCAGG
>CATLEM010000246.1 GCA_949916155.1 uncultured Dorea sp. | reverse complement strand
ACAAAACCGGACACGCACAGCCCGTATTTCGGCTCATCATCCTGCACGGAATGCCCGCCTACCAGTACCGCCCCTGCTTCTTTCACCTTCGCCGCTCCACCCGCTAGGATGTCGCCCAAGATAGCCGGATCCAGACAATTCGGAAATCCGACGATATTCAGCGCAACCGCCGGCTCGCCCCCCATAGCCCACACGTCGCTCAAGGAGTTGGCAGCCGCTATCTGTCCGAACATATAAGGATCGTCGACAATCGGCGTGAAGAAATCAACCGTCTGGATCATAGCGATTTCATCTGTCACTTTGTATATGGCTGCGTCATCGGACGTCTCAATGCCGACGAGCAGATTATCATCCTGGAACTTTGGCAGCTTGCTCAGAACCTGAGCAAGGGTCTCCGGACCAATCTTAGCCGCTCAGCCTGCGGTCTTGCTTAAACTTGTTAATCTGACATCTGATTTCATATGCCAACAATCCTCCTGTGTTCTTTATTTAGAAAATGCGCCCCGCGCATATTTCCCATGATAAGTTTTTCTTGTTTGAAAATAAGAGCCATGCCTCTGCTTTTGAAGTATGGCTCTTTTTTGAAAATATATACGGTTTTAATTTATGGCTTTATAATCCTTCCTGCATTCGCCATAGTCTCCACGATGCTGTACATGTTCGTCACGGTTCCTACCTGGAGCTTCTCTTTAAGCCCGTAATAATCAAGGCATGTCCCGCATGTCATGACCTCTACGCCCTGTGCCTCAAGAGATTTAAGGTCTTCTAACGAGTCGGATCCTTCCGCTGTCAGCGTCGCTCCGCCGTTGTAGAAAAGCATGGTCTTCGGCAATGTGTCAAGCTGCGTAACCGCAAAGATGAAACCTTTCATCAGCACTTTCCCAAGCTCGTCATTTCCCTCTCCCATGCGGTCTGAGGACACGACTACCACCGTATTGCCTCTCGCGTCCGGCATACATCCCGCTTCTTCTCCTGAAACTACGGCGCCTTCCATCTGCACCTTAATCTTAAACTCTCCGTCCGCAATCTTCTCGGAGGATACCTGTCCGCCCGAGGCTGATGCCATCTTCGTTACATTCTGGACGGCAATCTCATTGTCCACCAGCACTTCGATGGTCTCCGGACCGGTAAGCGCCTGCATTGCCTTTTTAGTCTTGATGACCGGGATCGGGCAATTGTCTCCCATTGCATTGACTGTAATCATAATGTTACCACCTTTCCACCCATTCCCTGGCACATACAAAATATTTTATCACCGAATGTACAAAAGGTAAATGGATATTTAAAAATTTATAGCTACGGTTTTTCAATAAACCGTTACACTAGCACCTGATACGCGCCGTTCTCAAAATATGCCGGTTTCATGCCTCCTTTGCGGAACGCCGCAAGAAAATCCTCCATAGTCCGGATTTCTTCCGGAAAATATGTGGCGCACACTCCCACTTTTTCCGATACATGGCAGTCGCTTGCTCCCAGAGTAAAAAGACCCAGCCTCTCAGCGTACTCGGCCGCTTTCCGGCATGCCTCCTCCGACGTGCTTCCGTTCAGCACCTCCAGCCCGTCAAGGCCCCGCACCTTAAGAAGATGTTCCTCAAGCCCCCGCCGGTTGTTCCGGAACGGATGGGCGGCAAAGCACACGCCTCCCTGCTCTTTCACCATATCTATAAAATCCTGCGCCGGAATCCTCTCCTTTGGATACTCTTCAATCCCAAAGGCAACGATATCTCCTTCCAGGGAATAAAACTCAATCCCCACAAACACAGGAAATCCTGTCCTCTCCGTATATTCTGCCGCAAGCTCCTTAAAGCCCATGCTGTCATGGTCTGTAATACAGACTGCTCCAAGCCCTTTTTCCTTTGCAATCCTCACTATCTCATCCAATTTCAAAAAGCTGACTGTTGAATACGTCCTCTCATGCATATGCACATCTATAAACATTTAAAATT
>CATLEM010000245.1 GCA_949916155.1 uncultured Dorea sp. | reverse complement strand
CGGCAACCTTGATCTTCGCCTGATTCAGCTCATCGATAGCAACCGACCACGGCTTCTCATTCCCTTTGATATTGACTAAGGGCATAGATCCGTCGATGATCTCTCTCGCCCTTTTTGCCGTAGCCATAACGATAGAATAACGGCTGTTGACCACCTTTGTCTCGCCCTCCTCGACATCTTTGTTCACTACCTTCATTAAATCTGTGTAAGATGGGTGTAACATATACTGTTCTCCTTTCAAATCACTTGTTTAATTCTGCTAATTCCTGTCTGATATTCTCTATGAGCCTCTTATTGCGGAAGCTCTTTCTGTGCTCTCCTCTGATAATCTGATGTACTTCCTCCACACAGGTCATCAGGTCATCATTGATGACCAGATAATCATACCTGTCCATGCCTTCCGCTTCCTCACATGCACGCGCCATCCGGGACCTGATGACATCCGCGCCTTCTGTCCCGCGCCCCTCAAGCCGCTCTTTTAACACCTTCGCGCCCGGCGGCGTAACGAATAAAAGCACCGTCTCCGGAAACTTCTCTTTCACCTTGAGCGCTCCCTGTATCTCGATCTCCAGGATCACGTCCCTGCCTGCTGAAAGCTTCTCTTCCACATATGCCCGGGGAGTACCGTAATAATTGTCCACGTATCTAGCATACTCTATCAGTTCTTCTTTCGCAATCATTTTTTCAAATTCCTGCACCGTTTTAAAAAAATACTCCCGGCCGTCCGCTTCTCCTTCGCGCGGCTGTCTGGTAGTCGCAGAGACCGACAATGCATAATTATCATAACGCTTCAGAAGTTCTTTCATGATCGTTCCTTTTCCGGCTCCCGAAAAACCGGATACCACGATCAGGATCCCTCTCTCCTTCATAGGCAGCTCCTCTCCTTACTGTACTTAACAATATGTATCCATATATCCGATGTTCCGATTATTCAATGTTCTGAATCTGTTCCCTGATCTTTTCAATCTCCGTCTTGAGTTCTATCCCAAGATTCGAGATTTCCAGATCGTTCGCCTTCGAAAGGATCGTATTCGCTTCCCGGTTCATCTCCTGCGCGATGAAATCAAGCTTGCGTCCGATGCCGTTTTCATCGGAAAGAAGCGTCTCTTTCATATGCTCCACATGACTCTTAAGCCTCACCACTTCCTCGTCCGTACAGATCTTGTCTGCAAATATTACAACCTCAGCCGCTATCCTGCTGTCTTCGATCTGCGTATCCTCCAACAGCTCCTTCACCTTTTTCTCAAGCTTCTTCCTGTATTCCGAGATGATCTGCGGAGCCCGTTCTTCAATACATTCAACCATGCCGAGCATACCGTCAAGCTTTCCCGTCAGATCCTTCTTAAGATTCTCGCCTTCTGTCCCGCGCGTCTCCACGAACTGGGCGATCGCACCGTCCAGTGCTTTTTTCAGCCCTTTCCAGAGTTCCTCTTCATCCAGCGCCTGTTCCTCCATCGTCAGGATCTCCGGATACCTGGACAAGGCAGATACGCGGATATCATTTTCCAGTGAGAATTTTTCCGCCATTCTCTTAAAATAGGAAAGGTATTCCCCAGCCAGCGTCTCATTGTACTTAAGCGTCATCTGGCTCTCCGACAGATCCTCATAAGTGATAAAAATGTCCACCTTGCCGCGCTGTACGCTCTGTTTGAGCAGACTGCGGATCGAAGTCTCAAAAAAATTCAGTTTCTTAGGCATACGGATATTCGTATCCAGATAACGATGATTCACGCCCTTCATCTCAACAGTAAATCGCCGGTTCCCGTCCATTACTTCACAACGTCCGAAGCCTGTCATGCTTTTAATCATAATTAAGAACCCTTCTTTATCATTGTCTCGTTTATCAGTTTCCAAATTATAGTTCTAAATTATTATAAGTCATTTGGAATACATCGTCAACTGTGGTATACTATAAAATATTTTGTTTGAATTTTTGATAAGATCAGGGAGGATTTAATTATGGCTTTGGATGGGATTATGATTGCCGCGGTTGCAGATGAACTTAAGAAGACGCGGGAGTTTGACAGTTGAATAATCCAAAAAGTATTCGCAGGTCGCATAAAACCTGCTTTTTTTGTGTCAAATATTTTGTTTTTGTATATGTTATTTTATGTTATTGTATGGTATAATAAGGGATAGGAGGGATGATATATGAATCTTCACATAACAAAATCTAAAAATGCAGAGTCTTTTTATATCTGCAAATCTTATGTAAAAGCAAATGGTAGCA
>CATLEM010000244.1 GCA_949916155.1 uncultured Dorea sp. | reverse complement strand
GACAGCTGTCTGTGGATCATCCTTTTACTCTGCTGCTGCGGCGGATGCGGCAATGGATGCGGATGCTGATCCTGATTTCAAAATCAAGCACTTATTAAGATAAAAAGGGGGGACGCCTCTGGGTTACCGGGGACGTCCCCTTTTTATGCCTGATTGCCGTAATCCCAGAGAAGACGCATATTTTCCCTAGCATTTTCATATATATTTACAACGTTGCTTAAGCAGGAGGCACTATGGACAGATTCCCTCCCAGGCCTATGACTCCGCTGGATGAACTTGTCACACCGCCGTCCCTTTACACACTAAAGCTTCTTCTTCCATATATGCCTTCCTCTGCCCAGCGCACTCTGGCAGTCTTCATCAAATTTTTTGAATTCAGACGGACGCTGGAGATATTCTACGGCTTCGGCAACGACGGCAAACCCGTCTCCTCTGGCAGAATCCTAAACGACCTGAAGCCATACATGAACCCGCAGGAACAAGAAATGATGGAGCAGGCAGAAAGCATGATGAATATGATGGAAATGATGAAGCAGATGCAGACGGATACCGGCTCATCATCCGACGGCAGCGAGCCCTCGCCTTTTGACCTGATGAAAGGTATGCTTGACCCGGAACAGAAGCACATGTTTGACATGTATAACGACATTTTTAACAACGCGGTAAATTCCGCAGAGCCCGGCACACAGAAAGGAGATGACAATGATGAATGAATGGCTGAATCACCCTGCGATGGAAAACATCGATCCTGTAAAGCTTGAACTGATCAAAGCTGCCGCAAAACAAACCGAAGGAAAATCGGGAAGATCACTGGCACCCATTATGATGGCACTCATCACCAACGCCAACAAAAAAGGCATCCAGTTCTCGCCTGATGAGATGTCCCTCATTATCAGCATATTGAAAGAAGGTAAACCAAAAGAAGAGCAAGACCAGCTGGAGAACATGATAAAAATGGTGTCCTCCTACATGAAAAAAGGGTAATTCTTCAGAAATTCCCTCTTTTCTTCTAATTTAAGATTTGATATACTTATCAGAGCGAAAAAGATAAGGAGATATTTATGAGAAACATTAAGCTTACGATAGAATACGACGGAAGCCGTTACCAGGGCTGGATGCGTCTTGGCAAGAACGAATCCAACAACACTATATCCAACAAGATCAGAGAAGTCTTAAAGAAGATGACAGGCGAGGAGATCGAAGAGTTCAACTGCGGCTGCCGGACAGAAGCAGGCGTTCACGCCTATGCCCAGACTGCCAATTTCAAGATGGAAAATGACGCAAATGTCCGCGATATCAAGCATTATCTGAACCGCTATCTTCCGATGGATATCGCCATTACCGATGTCAGAGAGGTACCCGAGCGGTTCCATGCACAGTTAAATGCTTCTTCAAAGACATATGTCTACCGGATGACCGTCTCTGACGTTCCCAGTGTATTCGAGCGCAAACACACCTACCACTGCTTCCGCATCCCAGACAAAAAACTTATGGAGGAAGGCGCGGCCATGCTCACCGGCGTACATGATTTCAAGAACTTTTCTACAGTGAAAAAGGCCAAATCAACAATCAGGGAGATCTACAGCATCGACATCTACAGCGACGGCAAAGAGATGCTCATCACTGTCTGTGCCGATGATTTTCTGCACAATATGGCAAGGATCATCATCGGCACACTTATAGAGATCGGGCTGAGGATGCGTGACGCGGATGAGATCGACGATATCTTTGAAGGAGAACTGGCTGCAAGCGCCCCCTGCGATCCGAAAGGACTTTATCTGCAGGAGATCGTCTATTAAGATAAGCAGAATACTTTTTAAAAGAAAAGGTATGGCCGCATATAAGCCATACCCTTTTTCGTCTTAAAATACTCCAAATGACTGCACAAGCAGTATGAACAGCAGAACCGGCGCCACATATCTGATCATCGCGATATAAAGCCCTTTTCTGCCGAACTTATATCCTCCGATGGTCACCTCGTCGATAACTGTCTTCGGCCCTGCGACCCATCCGATCAGGATACATGTGCAAAGGGCAACTAACGGCATGAAGATATTATTGCTGAGATAATCCATAATATCAAGAACCTGTCCAACCGTTCCGTTAGGCAATGTAAACTCAAAATATATCTTATTGTATCCCAGACAGACGATCAATCCGAATACAAGGGAATAAATCGTTACAAGCGTCGTGCTCTTTCTTCTGGAATAATGGAATTTATCCATGATACCTGATACGATCGCCTCCATGACAGACA
>CATLEM010000243.1 GCA_949916155.1 uncultured Dorea sp. | reverse complement strand
AGAAAATAACAGCAAAACAGCGGCTCAGTTTCCCAAGCCGCACTCCCTTTTACTCGTCCCGCTTTTCCGTTTTCTCCAATCTCAGATAATCCGCATAGTATTTATAATATACATCCCGGATCACGGCGTTCGGCGTTTCCAGCACCACATCATAGACCGCCCCGTTTCCTTGCTTGCCGTAATCGCTTTTGATATTCACATCCGCCATCTGGCGGACTTCCCCCAACGCCGTATACTCGTCCAGAAAATACATCACCAGATTACTGTTCAGGATCCGCTCTGCCTGCTTTGGGTCATGGCAGAATACATATCCGTTGTAATACGCAGTCAGCCGGTTCAGGACAGCGTCCCAATCCACGATTCCCAGCTCGCCCAGAACTTTTCTCGTCTCCGCTTCCGTAAATCCGGCCATCGCGTTTACCCTTGGATTCATGGAAATATTTTTGGCAATATTGAACCCGCTGGTCAGGCTGTCCAGAGTCATGCTGGTCACTCCTGTAGTCTTTCTTCTTCTCTTCCCTCTTGCCTTCCCTCTTCTCTGCCTTTATTTACCAGCTTTTGTCCAAGTCGCGTCAATCCGACCACCTCCATCAATAATTCCCCTGAATACCAGGAAAGATAAAACCAGATAATAGAATAAATGGATACTGATTGAACGGTGAACGTTCCAAAAGGTATGAAGTATAAAAATGGACGTTTTCTCTATATCAGATCACTGTCTGTAAAGAGAAATTTAATATAGCTCGAACAGAATGTCAATAAATAAAGAAAACAGCCGCAGACTTATTTTGAATCTGCGGCTGTTAAAGCTGCTTATTCCATTTTTATATTACGCTCTATATCTGTGTTATCCCTGATTGCCCTCACCACTCTTAGTCAAGATTTCTCCCAGATCAGCTCCGCCTCACTGAACATCTCATCATACCCGTCATATCCCATCATCTCATCCGAATCGAAAATCCCATTTCCATTATAATCCACCGGATCAGAATGAAGTTGGTCAGGAAGATCACCTGGTCCGTAGTAGATTCGGTCGATTTCTTCCCTGTCTCCCAAGTAGAACGTATGTCTGTCACCATGTACGTTATCACGGCTTAAAAATACAGGCGCGATATATTTCGACCAAAGGGTTTCATAATAGCAGACGACAGCCGCCTTTTTTTCTTCCCCGTCGATCTCCATGTCAAACGGATGCGTGCCGAAGGTCATATCCAGGTTGTCTCCCTCGTAGCTGGCATAGAGCTTTCCGTCCGTCTCCTCTATGCTGATCCTTGCGCTGTCATAGGGAATAAAAATTTTCGGCAGAGTCAGGATTCAGTACACTCCGAATATCACTGCGGCAGCCGCGGCAGCCGAGAGGATCGCTGTGACTGCTTTTCTCTTGAATAACCGTTTCTTCAGATTTTTCAGGATCCTTGCGTCCAGGAACGTCGTGCTTCTGTCTGCCGGCAGTGCAATACTGCTTTTTAAAACGCATGCTTCCTTTCTGCAGGCATCGCAGGATTCCAGATGCTCCTCCACCATTTCCCTGGTGTCCTGGCTGACCACATCATCCAGATAAAGCGGAAGAATATCTTTTATGACATTACAGCTGATCTGTTTCATTTTCCATCGCCTCCATATATTCTATGATCTGTTTTTTTGCACGGTAGTACGTAACCCTCGCCCAGCCGGAGCTTTTTCCGAAGATCGCGCCGATTTTTTCAAAAGACAGCTCTCCGAATACCCGCAGATTCAACACCTCCTTGTATGGCTCCTCCATGCTGTGAAGAAACCGGTGAATGAGAAAGGCGGTTTCTTCGTCCGCGAACCGTTCCGTAAAATCCGTCTGAACCGATGCGGCGTCTTCTGTCATCTCTTCATCCGCATAAATCTTACGGCGCTTGCAATAGGTAAAATATGTGTTCCGCGCTATCGTAAAGAGCCATGCGCGGATATCCTTTGAGCCGTCAAATGTGCCGATCGATCTCAATGCTTTTACAAATGTTTCCTGTGTGATCTCCTCCGCAATGTCTTCATTTGCCGACAGGCTACACATGTACAGGAAAACGTCCTTGAAATAGGAACGATATATTCCGTCAAAGTCCACGTCTCTCACCCCCTTCACTTTATTAACTGCCGAGATTGCAAAATGTTACAGATCTTATGTGAAAAAGTTTCACATCATCCGATAAAATATACCCTGGTGCATCCCATTATGGCCATCCGGCCGTATCACAGGATATAAAAATGCGGAATATATCCCTTTTCACGGACATATCCCGCATATGTGATCTCACTCTGCATTTTTATCAAAATATAGTAAAGTCAGATTTTGTTCCATACAATACTTTTTAATAT
>CATLEM010000242.1 GCA_949916155.1 uncultured Dorea sp. | reverse complement strand
GGGTTATATGTTCTGGGAGGGAAGGCGGCGTACCCGTCTTCTGTGCTGATGAATATCCTGCCGGCCAAGGCTGCGGGCGTGGAGGAGATCGTGATGACGACTCCGCCGGGAAAGGATGGAAAGGTGACTCCCACGACCCTTGTTGCCGCCAATGAGGCGGGTGCTGACGTAATCTATAAGGCGGGCGGCGCACAGGCCATCGCCGCGCTTGCCTATGGGACGGAAAGTATACCCAAAGTGGATAAGATTGTAGGACCGGGGAATATCTATGTCGCGCTGGCGAAAAAGGCAGTGTACGGCCACGTCAGCATAGATGCGATCGCCGGTCCCAGCGAGATCTTGGTCATTGCCGATGAGACGGCAGATCCGCGTTTTGTGGCGGCAGATCTTCTGTCCCAGGCAGAGCATGATGAGCTGGCGTCAGCCATACTGGTCACGACGAGCGAGAAGCTTGCAAAGGAAGTGTCTGAAGAGACGGAAAAGTTCTTGGCAAAGCTTTCCCGTTCAGAGATCATCAGAAGTTCGCTGGATAATTACGGATATATCCTGGTGGCGGATACGATGGAGGATGCGGTTGATGCGGCAAATGAGATCGCATCGGAGCATCTGGAGATACAGACGAAGGATCCCTATGATGTGATGACGAAGATCAGAAATGCGGGAGCTATTTTTATCGGGGAATATTCGAGCGAACCTCTCGGAGACTATTTTGCAGGGCCGAATCATGTTCTTCCTACCAACGGGACCGCAAAATTTTTCTCTCCCCTGTCTGTAGACGACTTTATTAAGAAATCCAGTGTCATTTCCTATTCGAGGGAGGCGCTTTTGAAGATTCATAAAGATATCGAATACTTTGCGGAGGCAGAAAAGCTTACAGCTCATGCCAATTCGATCAGAGTAAGATTTGAAGAAACTTAAGGAGGAAGGATAGATGGGCCGGACTGCGACGTGTAAAAGAACAACGAAAGAGACGGATATCACCGTTACGATAGACCTTGACGGAACAGGGAAAAATGAGATACATACCGGGATCGGTTTTTTTGACCATATGCTCGACGGATTCGCAAGGCACGGGCTTTTTGACCTGAAGGTGGAGGTGAAGGGCGATCTGTATGTAGACTGCCACCATACGGTTGAGGATACGGGGATCGTGCTGGGCCAGGCGATCCGCGAGGCGGTGGGAGATAAAAAGGGGATTAAAAGATACGGGCATATGCTCCTTCCGATGGATGAGACGCTGGCGCTTTGCGCGGTGGATCTGTCCGGGAGGCCGTACCTTAGATTCCATGCCGGTTTTGCCGGCGAAAGGACCGGCGGCCTGGATACAGAGATGATACGGGAATTTTTCTATGCTCTGTCATACAGCGCCATGATGAATATACATCTTAAGATTCTGGATGGGGAGAACAGCCATCATATGGCGGAGGCTTTGTTTAAAGCATTTGGAAAGGCGCTTGATATGGCGACGATGGAAGAGCCGCGGCTTAATGAAGCGTGGACTACAAAAGGAAGCTTATAAAGGAGGAAACAGATATGAGTTATAAACGCCTGATACCTTGTATCTTTATTGCCGGCGGAAAAGCAGTACGCTGGTTTCATGACGATGAGATTATTTCCGAGGATGTTGTCGGCCTTGCCAAATCATACAGTGATCTGGGAGCGGATGAACTGATCATCTTCGATCTGTCTGAGACAGACGATGAGCATGAGGCTTCCATTGACCTGATGCGAAGGATCAACCGTGTGATCAGGATCCCGATGGTGGCCGGAGGGAACATCAGACGGCAGGAGGATGTGAAAAAGATACTGTATGCTGGAGCGAAGCGGGCGATCATTAATTTTTCAAAGTATGACTGCGTAGAGATGATGGAGGATGCCAAACTCCGCTTTGGAAAAGAGAAGATCGCCGTGTCGCTGAATGATTTTGATGCGTTATTCAAGCGCAAGCGACTGATACAGGAGTGCTGCAGCGAGATCATCTTCATGCACAGGCTTGACCTTAATTCCGTCATGAATGTGACGGACATCCCGTCTGTCATTGTGACAGATACGATGGAAGAGCCGGAGCTTTTTAAGATCCTGAAATGTCCGGGCGTTAAGGGGCTGTCCGGCAGATATATCAGTCAGCCGGATCTTGACTTCAGTGTGTTTAAAAAGAAATGCGGTATAGAGGGGATCAAGATCACTTCCTTTGAAAGCATTATGGATTTTTCTGAATTCAAGTTAAATTCAGAGGACCTTATCCCGGTTGTCGTACAGAATTATAAGACACAGGAGGTGCTGATGCTGGCTTACATGAATGAGGAGGCATTTGACCGCACGGTTAAGACCGGGAAGATGACTTACTACAGCAGAAGCCGGAAGGAACTGTGGGTAAAAGGCGAGACCAGCGGTCATTACCAGTATGTGAAGTCTCTGACGATTGACTGCGATAAGGATACGCTCCTTGCAAAGGTTGACCAGATC
>CATLEM010000241.1 GCA_949916155.1 uncultured Dorea sp. | reverse complement strand
GAACTTGTTTCGCAATTACCTAGGTGTACACCTATACTCTGACACAGGTGTACACCTATGCTTATACTGGCTTACCGAGGCAGTCTTCCTTCATACATGATGGCTAGTTCCCCATAGACTTTCCCCCAGTCACGGATAGGGTCTTTGCCACCTCAAAAGTTGCCAGGTAAAGGGCTTTGAGAAGGGCCTGCGGACTTGGGAACACGCTCCGCTGACGGTTCAGCCTCCGGTAAGAGGCGTTCAGCGATTCTATAGAATTCGTGGTATAAAATGCGGTCCTTGTATCTTTTGAAAACTTAAAGATCGTTGCAATGGCATCCCAATTGTCATACCAGCGCCCCATCGCTCCTGGATACTGCCCTTTCCATTTCTCCGTAACATCATCCAGCCGTTTCAACGCCGCCTTCTCATCTGCCGCCGTATAGATCGTTTTCAGGTCCTTTGCAAACGCCTTCATGTCTTTGTTGGCTGCATATTTCAATGTATTCCTCACCATGTGGACGATACAGCGTTGCTGCTCCGTGGCCGGAAACGCCGCCGATACCGCCTCTTTGATCCCGCTCAGCCCGTCAGAGCAAAGGATCAGGATATCCTTCACCCCGCGGTTTTTCAGCCCGTTAAGGACACCCAGCCAGTATTTGCTGCTTTCATTCTCGCCTATGACTATGGCCAGGACTTCCTTCCTGCCGTCCGCGTTGATACCCAGCACGACATAGGCGGCAAGTTTGCGTATGATGCCGTCATCACGGACGGAAAAATGGACTGCGTCTATGAAGACGATGGGATAAACCTCATCCAGGGGCCGGTTCTGCCATTCCTCAATCTGCGGGAGGAGTCTGTCGGTTATGTCTGATACCATCCCCTCGCTGACCTCAAAACCGTAAATATCCTCTATGGTCTCGGAGATCTGGCGTGTGGTCATGCCTTTTGCGTACATGGAAATGATCTTGTCATCAATGGCGGAGATGTCCTTCTTGCGCTTGGGGACGATCTGCGGTTCAAAGGAGCTTTGGCGGTCCTGGGGCACGTCCACTTCAAATTCACCGTATTTGCTGCGGACACTCTTGGGCTTTGTGCCGTTTCTGTAATTTGTCTCGTCAGAACGCTCATACTTTCCATAGCCGAGATGGTTATCCATCTCGGCCTCCAGCATCTCCTTTACCGTGCCGCAGAGCAGGTCTTTGAGGGCATCTTGAATATCTTCTGCAGTCTCAATGTCATACTCCCGCAGCAATCCATGGATGAGGTTGCGCTTGCCCTCAGTCATTGGTTTAGGTTTGTAAACTTCTTTTTTTCTGTTTGCCATAATTTAAGGCCTCCTATGATTTAGATTTTATCATAGAAGACCTTATTCTTATGAAATATTTACAGACTTTTTTTCACAGACTCATAAAAAAAGAAACGAGCAGCCCGCTTGAGTGAAAACACTGTACGGTAAAAACCCATTTCTTATTGTCAATAATAAGCCATTTTTCAATTCCTGTCAATCCCCAATTTTGATTTTTTCAGAATATCGCCATTGGCATTTTTAATGCAATGGGGGAACTTTGTTCCCCCTTGACCGCTCCATAGCATGAGGCACAGATGATGTCAAGACCGTCGCAGGCGAGGCGGAGCCGGTGTCTTGACATCATCTGTGCCTCATGCTACAAAACTTAAAACAAAGCCAGAACTAAAGGGAATATATCAGATCGTGCAACACCACTTCCTCCGCCCTGCTCCTGATGCTGTTAATCTTCTGAAGCCAACACAGCCAGTCATCGGATTTTAACTGCTCCGTCACACCCTCTTTCTTTGCCATCTGCCCCACAAGCCTGTCCATCATCTCATTGCATTCTTCATCAATTTCCGCAAGATGCTTCCATAAGGTTTCTGACAAAATCATATGCGAATAAATGCCCCCGTGATTCTCCTTCAAAAACCGCTGCCTCATTCTTCCATATTTTCCGATATGGTATTCTGTTGTATCCGAAAGTTTGAGGTCGGGAATCAGATAGTCCCCTTCCCAATGATATGTAATTTCCATATACAACCGCCTTTCTTTGTGCTAAACTGTTTACAGATACGAATAAAAGAATTATCACCTTCTCCCTTTACCACAACATCTGCAAGTATCCATTCACCACAAATGAGCCAGCCGCATATGTTGTATTTTAGCAGATGCGCATTTCCGCTAAAATACTACGTTTGCCAGAAATGTTTACATCTACACTTCACAACATATCACATCATTATGGTACATATAGGCGGTGTCAATCAGGCGGACGCCGCTGTTTAATGCTGCCGTAACGGAATCCACGCAGGTTTCTCCGGTCAGGCTGTAAGTTCCCAGTCCATAGATGGGCATTTCATATCCGCTGTTCAACATGACTGTTTTTGTCTCAAAATGAAATGTAATATCGTTTACCACAGAACCGTCTCCCTCCTGTATTGGTGTATCTTCCGCATCTTCCGGGCTGCTTTTCTCTGATCCTGCGTCCGCCGATGGTTCTTCTGCTGCTG
>CATLEM010000240.1 GCA_949916155.1 uncultured Dorea sp. | reverse complement strand
TTTTATGCCCTGATTTTGGGAAAACTGTTTTTTATAGTTATAGATATATTCTATAAATAGCATTATTTATTTAGACAATCAATTATACGAACACGGGCAAAAATGTTATAATGGATATTGTTTGAGACGGGAAATCATTTCAGAGATGTCAGAGAGTAATTGATGAAGAATAAGAAGTTATGGATATTTATCGGAATAATTTTTGTAATCATATTTTTAGACCATAGGTTTAAATGGTCTTCTTTTTTGGGGGATCTGGATAATCTGAAGCTTTTGGAGGATATGGTGAAGGAGAACCTGTTTCAGGCTATCCTGATCTATATGGTGGTCACGGTCATTGGGTGTGTAGTCTTGGCGCTTCCGGGAGTGACGTTCGCGATCGCGGCAGGTCTTTTGTTCGGACCGGTGACCGGTACGCTCTGCTGTTCGGCAGCGACGACGGCCGGAGCTATGGCAGCGTTTATCATAGGACGTTTTTTTCTCAAGGATACGATAGAACCTCTGGTGAAGAAGAATCAATACATAAAAAAATGGCTGTTTGATGAAACTGGCCAAAATGAAGTGTTTATCCTTATGATCACAAGACTTGTTCCGGTCTTTCCATATAACCTCCAGAATTTTGCATATGGTATTACGGATATCCGGTTTGGCACATACTCTGTGTGCTCGCTCATCTTCATGCTTCCGGGAACTGCCATGTATACGGTAGGGACAGCCGGCATAGCGGATAAGGGGAACCGGGTGCTGTATATCGGGACTGCGCTTATCCTGGCAGTGCTGGTCATGGGTCTGGGGGCGTTTTTAAAGAAGCATTATATCAAAGAGGAGCAGGTAAAAGAACATGGAACGAAAGAATAAGACTACAGATACGGCAAAATGCGTGCATTGCCATATCTGCCGGGAGGCTTGCGCATTTTTGAGTAAATACGGAATCGATATCGGTGATGCAGACAGGCTCAATGAGCTTGCGTATCATTGTTTCCTGTGCGGGCGCTGCAGCGAGATCTGTCCGGAAGGAATCGACGGGCGCGGGGTGGTCGCCGGTATGCGGAGAGATCAGGTCGGACAGGATAACGGAGCGTTCGTGAATAAAAAATACAAAAGGATGATCTCGGAAAAGAAGGATTATCTTTACCGAAATTACCGTCATGTGACCAAAGGGAGTATTCTGTTTCCCGGGTGTAATTTCCCGTCCCTTTATCCGAGGACAACGAAAGCGCTTGCGAGTCTTCTCCGTGAGGAAGCAGGGATTGGGACAGTCTATGAATGTTGCGGGAAACCGATAGCGGATATTGGTATGGAGAATCAGGAAAAGGTGATCACAGAGACGATAGACCGGCGTCTCTGCAAAGAAGGTGTGACAGAGGTTATCACATTGTGCCCGAACTGCTATGGCTATCTGAGCGGGCGGATATCTGCAAAAGTGGTGAATATATATGAAAAGCTTAAGGAACTGGGGCTGGGATGCAGGATAAAAGGAGGGGGTCTCCTGTTTAAGCCGTGTCCGGACCGGGAAAAGGAAGAATGGATGACGGATATTGCATTTTTCCTGGAAAATGAGTGCGGGCAGGCAGAGAATATCCAGTGCTGCGGCCTGGGGGGAAATGCAGGAGTGCTCGAGCCGGAGCTTTCGAGAGCATTTGCCGCCGGATTAAAGGATTATCCGGGAGCGGTGTATACGTACTGCGGTTCCTGTGTCGGTAATCTGACACGGAACGGGTGCAGACAGGTACGCCATATCCTGCCGGAGATATTAGGTACGAATGAAAAGCCGGACACGGCGAAGTCTCTGATCAACCGCATGAAGACAAAGCATCTGTAATGGTTTGCCTGTGTCTTGCCGCAGATATCGTATGCCGGAAAGGGAAGAAGGATGAAGAAAAAAGCGCTGATCATATTTACGAGAGTTCCGGTTCCGGGACAGACGAAGACACGGCTGATGCCGTATTTTTCACCGGAACAGTGCGCAAGGCTTCACATCTGCTTTCTTAAGGACATCGCCAGGATGTGCAAAAGGGTAAAGGCAGATGTGTTCGTGTGCTATACTCCGGACGGCAAGGGGCATGTGCTTTCAGAAATATTCGGAAGCAGGGCCGCTTATTTTCCGCAGAAAGGGGAGGAACTTGGGCAGAGGATGTTCCATGCCATTGAACAGGTATTAAAAAAAGGATATGAAGGCTGTGTGCTGATCGGAACGGATGTCCCGGATGTGAGCCGCAGAGATATTCATGAGGCATTTAGAATCCTAGAGGACAGGGATATCGTGTTTGGTCCCGCTGCTGACGGCGGTTATTATCTGGTCGGCATGAGATCAGCGAGAAAAGAAGTATTCGAAAAGCAGACCTATGGCCAGGGAAGTGTGCTGGCTGATACGGTCGTCAGGCTGGAAAAGGCGGGACTGACGGCAGGGTTTGGAAGGCAGCACCGTGATATAGATGAAAAAGAGGATATCGAAGACTTCCGGGACAGGCTGAGACGAGAGAAAGCGCTTCAGAAGACACAGACAGGCAGATACCTGATGAGGACAGGGAGGATTTC
>CATLEM010000239.1 GCA_949916155.1 uncultured Dorea sp. | reverse complement strand
AGCAATGGGATCAACGGCATCATAAACCACAACTGCTTTTGGGCGACAAAGAGCGATTTCCTCAATGACCCCAATGAGTTTTCCCATATCTACGGGATCATCGACGAGGTGTGCGGGGAGAATATAAAGAGTGCGGCGTTAAAGGAGATGTTCCTTGCGGATTCCATCTACGCCAGAAGGGAGAAGAACCGGGAATATTTCGTGCTCTCTTTCTCGAAATGCCGGGACAGCATTACGATGTGGTCGGAGTTCGGCAGTAAGACCGGCTACAATTTCGGGTTTCGGAGCGATGAGATCATCGCCAGGATTGAGGAGGCGGCGGAGATCGCTTACCATGGGCTTGTAGTTTACGATGAGAAGAAGCAAAAGCAGCTTATCCGGAGAAACATCTGTAATTATCTTCCTAATCTCCTTCGGATGCCTCTTTGCGAGGTGCTGGAGATGGGAAAGAAGGACCGGCAGGATAGCACTTACTTAAAAGCATGCAGGAAATTCCAGCGAACGGCGGATGTCTATGCCATGTTTTTTAAGCACGGCGGATTTTCCCAGGAGCAGGAGTACCGGTTTATCTTCAAAAAGCAGAAGGACACGAAGGTTTATTTCCGCGCCAAGGACGGGTTTATGCTGCCGTATATCGAGATTCCGCTGAGCGAGAGAAATCTGCCCGTGGAGGAGATCGTGATCGCGCCCCAGAACCATATCGATCTGGCAAAGAGCGGGATGGAATACATGCTGTTCACGAAGGGCTATGAGGCAGAAGTGTCCTTATCCAATATAAAGCTGAGATATTGATGGGCAGAAAGTCGGCGGAGCATAGATAAAATGGATAAAAGCTGCCGGAGAGCGGATAAGCGAATGACAGGAAAGGCGGATTGCAGATATGAAAAATACGAAATTTAAAAGCATTTATGATACATATACATTAAATAATGGCGTAAAGATCCCGTGCGTTGCGTTCGGCACATACAAGGCGGCTGCAGGGGACAATGTGGAGATCCTTAAGTTGGCGATCGCGTGCGGTTACCGCTATTTTGACACGGCGTCCTTCTACGGGACGGAAAAGTTCCTTGGGCAGGCAGTGAGAGAAAGCGGGATTCCAAGAGAAGAATTTTTCATCACGTCTAAGCTGTGGAAGGAGGAGATGGGGTATGGCGCGGCGAAGGCCGCACTCTCGCGGAGTCTTGAGGTGCTTGGGACGGAGTATCTGGATCTTTACCTCATACACTGGCCGCAGCCGTCGCCGGACTACAGGGAATGGAAGACACTGGATATCGAGACATGGCGGGCGCTTGAGGAGCTTTACGATGAGGGGAAGGTGCGGGCTGTTGGCCTCAGCAATTTCCTGCCCCACCATATAGAGAATCTTCTGAAGAACTGCCGCGTTCGGCCGGCGGTGAACCAGATCGAATTCCATCCCGGGCATACCCAGGAGACGGTGGTCAGATACTGCGGGGAACATGATATTCTGGTGCAGGCGTGGAGTCCTATCGGACGGGGCAGGGTTCTTGAGGACAGTCTGATCACGGAGCTTGCCAGGAGATACAGCGTGTCCCCGGCGCAGGTCTGCCTGCGGTACGCGCTCCAGAGAGGTATCATCCCGCTTCCTAAGTCGTCCTCTGAGGAGCGGATGCGGCAGAATCAGGAGATTTTCTCTTTTGAATTATCACCGGAAGATATGTACCGGATCGGGGCGATGCCTCCGGTGGGATGGTCGGGAGAGCATCCGGAAAGGGAGAGAGTGAAGAGCTGAAAGTGATAATTTCAGGCATATTTCCCGGTTCGGGCGCTTACATTATTAATAATAGTATATGATGGAGCGTTATCAATGAAACATTTGCTGCAGAGAGTAATCTGTATGTCTTTGAGTGCAGTTCTGGGAATGTGTGTCCCGCTTCCGGCTGCTGCCTCTGATACCGGCATCGGTGATGATTATGAAAGACTGATCCAGTACAAAGAGATAGCAGGAAAAGGGATAATGGAGAATACTGCAAAGGAAGGCAAGGAAAAGCAGGAACAGGAAGGACAGGAAGGACAAAATACAGGAAAACAGGGGCAGGAGGGACAGGAAGGACAAAGCGCAGAAAAACAAAAGGAAGAAAAGCAGAAAGAGCAGAAGGAAAAAGATCACAAGAAGCAGCAGGAGGAAAAGGCTGACGGGAAGGATTCCGTGTCAGCGCCTTCTGCTATTTTAATAGAAACCTCTACCGGACAGGTAATTTTTGAGAAGGATGCGGACAAAAAAAGACCTCCGGCCAGCGTTACAAAAGTGATGACGCTTTTGCTGATCTTCGATGCCCTGGATGCAGGGAAGATAAAGCTTGAGGATGAAGTGACGACTTCGGAGTACGCGGCCTCCATGGGCGGTTCGCAGGTGTTTTTGGAGCCGGGAGAGATGCAGACGGTGGATACGATGATCAAGTGCATCTCCGTGGCAAGCGCCAATGATGCCTGTGTGGCAATGGCGGAATTTATCGCCGGCAGCGAGGAAGAATTCGTGGCAAAGATGAACGAGCGCGCTAAGGGGCTTGGCATGGAGAACACCCACTTTGTAAACTGCAACGGCCTGGACACGGACGGCCATCTCACCACGGCCAGGGATATCGCCCTGATGTCCAGGGAGCTGATCACTAAATATCCGCAGATTCACGAT
>CATLEM010000238.1 GCA_949916155.1 uncultured Dorea sp. | reverse complement strand
ATTCATGCTGGCAGTGGTAGAACCGAAGGCGCACATGGAAGAACTGCAGAGGATCCTGTCCATTATTCAGGATAAGGCAGTATTGGAACAGATCGCAGAAGCACAAGACGAAGAAACGATGATCAAGATTATAAAAGAAAAGGAGAATTCATTATGAAAAAGAAAGTGATCGTAGCATGCGGCGGAGCAGTAGCAACTTCAACAATCGCGGCAAATCAGGTAGTGGAGCTTTGCAAACAGAACGGGATCGACGTGGAGATCTGCCAGATCCGGATCTCGGAGATCGAATCCAACCTTTCCGGGGCAGTTCTGATCGTGCCTACCTCCAAGGTAAAGAGAGATTACGGAATCCCGGTGATCACAGGCATGCCCTTTATATCCGGAGTCGGTATGGTGAAGACAGAGTCAGCGATCCTGAAGGTGCTGCAGGGAGAGTAAAGTAGGAGGAAAAAAATACTGAAAGCAATTTCTGACGCGATCCAGTATGTGATTGATATGGGAGCATCTGTCATGCTGCCGATCGTGATCGCGGTGATCAGTGTATGTATTGGGGTAAAAGTAGGGAAGGCCATCCGCTCCGGCCTGATGATCGGTGTGGGGCGCTTTCAGTTGCGCTCTTCCGGAATTATGAACCGGAGAAATCGCTGCAGTTCGCGGTGGCGGTCGCTTCCGCGAATGCGATGTCCCCAAGCGCCGGGTATTTTGACCCGGATGTTTACGCAAAACTGGTCGATCAAGTAAAGATTACGAAAATAGAAGGAGGCTCATTATGCCATTAGTTACAACAAAACAGTATTGCTGGATGCCCGGAAGGGCGGATCCGCAGCAGGCGAAGGAATTTGTGGAAGCTACAGGGGTAGATTTTCTGGCCGTGGCGATCGGCACCGCCCACGGAGTCTATAAAGGGATTCCAAAGCTGGATGTGGAACGGCTCAGCGAGATCCGTAAAGTAGTCAGCATCCCACTTGTCCTGCACGGTACATCGGGAGTTCCTAACGAGGCGGTGAAGGAATGCATCCGCAGGGGGATCTGTAAGGTCAACTACGCGACAGACCTGCGGATCGCGTTTTCAAAGGGCGTAAAAAAAGTATTGAAAGAAAATCCGGATACCTTTGACCCGAAGAAGTATAACGCGCAGGGACGGGAAGAGGTGAAAATGTATGTGATGGATAAAATGAAGGTCTGTGGAAGCGTTGGGAAGGGTTACATGTCACGCCTGGTCAAGGTGTGACATGTAACTGGGAAGGCGTGATACGGCACGGGACGGACAGATCAATAAGTGACAAATAAACAAAAATCGTTTATAATAGGTAACTGTAACGTAAAATATTGACGGAAGCCTTAACTTTATATGCAGAGATGGTGAGGATATGGAAGATTTTATACGGGAAATTCAGGATTTCAGGTATTTAAACTGGTCTGATACAAAATTATCTCCGGGAACTCCCGGATGTTTTTTAAAAGCATATGAAGAACAAAACGGACAGAGATTCTATTATAAATTGTCCAATTATGACAGCTACAGAGGTGTATTCGGGCACGAATGTATCAATGAACTCATTGTGTCAAGACTTTTGGAGATATTGCAGATACCGCATTTACATTACCAATTGCTGCATGCTCTGATCTGTATCGATGGAAAAGAAATGGATACGTATATAACCAGGTCAAAGAATTTCCGGAAAGAAGATGAACGGAAGATGCCATTTGAGGTCTTTTATGATCTGCACAGACAGCAAGCAGAGAGTCCGCTGGATTTTTTTATCAGGATGGGCTGGTCAGCCTATTTGTATCAAATGCTGACGATAGACTACTTGATCTGCAATCGGGACCGCCACGGAGCAAATATCGAGATCTTGATAGATGGAGAAGATCAGGCGCGTCCGGCACCGCTGTTTGACCAGGGAATTTCCCTGCTGTTTTCCTGCTACGGAAATATAGAAAGTATACGGAAATATGACATTCTGGAAGATAAGGCAGTGAATAACTTTATAGGCTCAAAGTCTTCGGAGTATAATCTCCGTTTTATCCCAAAGGGATTGCATTGGTTTGACGGGAGACTGCGGGAGCATGACAGAGAGAAGCTGTTAAGCGGTCTGGATGGCGTACTGCATGCGGAGCATCTGGAAAAAATCTGGAATATGTTATGGAAGAGGTGGGAAAGATATGTACAGATTTGCGGTGAAGAATAGATTTTATCATGATAAAACCGTTGCATATTTGTTATACGATGAGATGAAGAGGGAGTACCAGATTGAAATACCGGATGATGTAAAAAGTGTGGAAGCGCCTCTGATCATAGCAGATTTTATAAAAAAGGGACAGCGCCGGATCGGGAAAGAATGGAGCCTGCGCTGGGTAAAGCAGCGGGTGATCCCGCCGGAAAGACAGAATATCGGACAGATCCTCCGTGAGAACCATATGAAATATTATGATGAATTTCCATTGCTGCTCATGAATCAGGGAAGAAGCTGTCATGATGAGTGTTATCTTGTGGAGGTTAGGAACTGTAATTAACGATCGATGTTTTTGATATAGAATAAAGTACGAAACAGTAAAAAGGCTTTTGGCGGTAAGGAATACCATCAAAAGCCTTTGCTTTAATGAGCGGGAAATCAACAACGCCGGGAAAACAACTTGAAAAACTTTTAAATCTTGTTATAATAAGTATTGCGCTGAAGCGCAAGCAGGTCATCAATTTTCTGCGAAAATTGGTGACAAATTATAATAAGTATTGCGCTAATCAGGAATATCGGAAAGAAGAA
>CATLEM010000237.1 GCA_949916155.1 uncultured Dorea sp. | reverse complement strand
ATAACCCCTTCCGTATGAACGACCTTCAATTTAATCTTATCATCTTCCCTGTCAAACTGCTCTAAATATTTGTCAAATTCCTGCCTTGCGCAGCTCAGATCCAACATCTTATACCTCTCCCTCCGTAAATCAAATGATGAACCGCAAGCACAGCCGCCATATCATCCATATCCGCCGCCACATTTTCCCCTCATTCATCCAATGATTTCATAATAACCCATCCGCCTGCCTCTGTACACCGGATTTTATATCCCAACCCGTTCCCTATTATACTGTTTCTTTCTATTGATACTTCTCACCTTCGCCCGCGGCTCATACTTGCCGCAGTGCTGGCAGTACCCCTTATGGCAGGCCTCCCTGCCTTTTTTACACTCTCCAAAGGCCACATAATATCTGCAGGGTACTTCCCTGTATTTCGCCATAATCCATTACCTCCTTCCGGCCTTAAAGCAATAGACCGGCTTCAGAACCTTCTGTATTTCCATGGTATCTGCAATCTGCTTTGTTATCTCCTCAATCCCCCGGTATGCGAAAGGCGCTTCGTCCAGCGTATCCTTATCCACACAGGTGCAGTAGATGCCTTTCATCTCTGATTTGAACTGGGATACGGTAAACTTCTGCTTCACGTCCTCACGCTTCATAATCCTCCCGGCTCCATGAGGACCGGAGTAATTCCAATCCGCATTTCCAAGACCTTCGCCAAGCAAGATCCCATCCCGCATATTAACCGGGACAATCAACGATTCTCCCGCCCTTGCTGATATTGCGCCCTTCCGGAGAATCCTTTCATCTTTTCCGTCCTCAATATAATTATGCACAGATGAAATGGTATCTTCCGTTTTCCATTTCATCCCCTTTACAAGCTCGTCCAGAACAGCCGCCCGGTTCAATTTGGCATATTCCTGTACAATCTGTAAATCATGGATATAATCCTCCATCAGCGTACCTTCCAGATAAATCAGTTCATATGGCGCTTGTATTCCTTTTTTCTTTAGATGTTTCTGTCCTTCCTTCAGATAATACTCCGTGACCTCTTTTCCCAGATGGCGGCTGCCGGAATGAATGACTGCATACAGGAAACCTTCTTCATCTCTGTCAACTTCAATGAAATGATTCCCGCCTCCAAGGGTTCCAAGACTTAATCCGGCTTTCTTCCCGCTGATATGACGATAGCATTTCAAATCCGAAAGCCAGATTTCCTCGATAAACCGATGCTCCGTCTTTCTGATCCGGCTGCCTGCTGGAACACGGTCTCTGATTACCGTATCCAGCTTCCTTCCATCTATTTTTTTCTCTTTCAGCTTTGCGGCCAGCAGCCCGCATCCAATATCAATCCCCACCACGTTCGGCAGGATGCGGTCTTTCACTGTCGATGTAAAACCGATCGTCCCAACTTTTCCCGGATGAACGTCCGGCATAACCCGGACCCTGCATCCGGAAAACGCCTCCTGATCGCAAAGCATCTGAATCTGTGCCAAAGCATACTCTTCTATTGTATCTGTGAATATTTTTGCGGAAGTATAGACTCCGTTTACAACTTTCATAATAATCCTTTCCCTGTTCGGACGCTTTTTCTGCAATATGCGCAAAAAAGCACCCCTGAAATCAGAGATGCCAGATTATCCCAGTACAACATTTAAAAACGCAATACTGTGCCTCTATAAACGGATTAGAAAATAACCCTGAACTATCGGTCTATCTGTTATCTGCAAACCGTCCTAAGGACAATCCGGCCTCTGTAATTAACTGTTACATAATTAGTTACCATATTGCTTTGTTTCATGATCGTCCTCCTTTCTGTGCGCGGTCGGCTAGTTACCTGTAATAGATTCAAATTACATTTTTCAGTATAAGCGCTCCTTTCTATCCTGTCAATCATTTTTCTTACTCAGGCCTTCTACGCCCTTACATTTCCCAAAAGCGTCTGCATATCCGAAGCCATCTGGCTGATCTTCCTGTAATTCGCATACTGTGACTGCTGCTTTCCTCTTGTGACAGTCTCCATCCTGTGATTGTGGGCTTCTATTTCCATCCTGCCTTCAAAATCAATGTCCTTCTCCTCCGCTCCCAGCAGAGCGTTCAGCTTCTGCATTACCCGGTCTAAGAGCGCTCTCACTTCGTCTACAAGACCGTTGATCATTTTCTCAAAAGCCCGAAGCGCCTTCTCGGAATCCGATTCTTTCTTCTCTTCTGCTTTCGCATCGGCAAGTTCTTTGGCTTTAGCTTCTTTTGCAAACTCCTCTGCCTTTTCCCTTACCAGCTTATCAAAGGTCTGATCCAGATTCTTAAGACACTCCTCCTTTGTAAGCCTCCGGTAACGCACCGGCTGTCCGTCTATTTCCAGTTCAACGCCGCTGAACTCCTCTCCGGTACTGGTATCCTCTACCCACACCTCTCCGTTTCCGCCCGCATATCCTTCTATAATCTTCTTATACGCAGACGCATAGGCGTTTACCAAACTCTCCGCATGGCTGTCCCAGTCTTCCTTATTCCTGCCTTCAAGCTCCTGCCGGTATTGGAACTCCATCTCCATGTGAAAATTCCTGCTTATCCCATCCTTATCAATGGAATCCAAACGCAGCGTTATGTAGGTCTTGCAAAGGCCGTCCATCAATGACATATTTGAACCTGTAAGCTGAGTTAAGGTCGTGCCATCCTCTATTTCCGGCGACATGCCGGAACTCAGATCTGACAGCTGCTCCCTGATATAATCCATCCCCTCTTTGGAAATCACCGCCTGATCCTGTGACGCTGCCTTCTGGCCCTCTATAAAGC
>CATLEM010000236.1 GCA_949916155.1 uncultured Dorea sp. | reverse complement strand
TTTTTCAAGGCATAGTACCCGCTATGTCCAATGTTTATGTCCATTTTTCTCAAATTTCTTTTCCTGCACGATATTCAGTTGTCAATTTTCGGTTGGAAACTCATTCATTGAGATTCCGAGAAGTTATTACAGACTACCTTTTTCTGGTGCTGAAGAACACGACACAAAGCGAGAAATGCCATTAATTTCGCACTGGACATCGGTGTCTATCGCTATTTTTGCGGCTTTTAGCCACGTATTAGTCTTTTACCAGTTCAATTACATCTGCAATTTCGCAGTCCAGGGTTTCACAAATCTTTGTCAGAGTTTCCATACTGATATGCTTTCCTTTTCCCATGTTAGCAATCATATTCGTGGTAAGACCGGCGGCAAGCCGCAAGTCCTCTTTTCGCATATTACGCTCTATCAGCGTATGCCATAACGGTTTATAGCTTATGTACATATATAGTCCTGCCTTTCTCCCCATGCTGGGACTTGCTGTTCCCAATTATAGCACCTATCTTGTAAAACCACAAATATTTCTTGACGGTATCGCCGGTTCCGTCTGGATTGTGCTTTTCCTTTTCTCTTTTGATTACCTCTAATTAGCCATGACCTGTGTGATCCAGAAGGGAGGAATTACGAAAGAAGTTAAGCTGATCCCTGATTTCTCTAAAGTCTGCGAGAAAGAATATGGCGGACATGATTATATAAAGCTTTCATATAAGTCTACCTGTAAAAAACAGGGCGAGGGATGGGAACAGTGTACCCGTTGCGCTCATTCGCGTAATTGGGAGACTTTCCCGTTCGCGGACCATTCCGGACAGTGGAAGGATGCAGGAGCGGCGACGGTACATGCACCGGCAACGCAGACGCGTACCTGCACAGTAGGGGAGAAACTGCCGGCATCAATAACGGCAAATGCATCTTCCTTTCCATTGAAGACAAAGCAGTCCACGAAAAAGCTTTATGTAAAGCTTGCAGAGGGGGATTCTGTATCATCATGGACTACAAGTGACAAGAAGGTCGCGGCGGTGTCCGGGAGGGCAGACGGAAGCTGTACCATCAAAGCAGGAAAGAAGACCGGGACAGCCCGTATCACCATCAGGACAGCGGCAGGAGTAGTTAAGACAATTAAAGTCAAAGTGCAGAAGGGTAAAGTTAAGACCAGCGCTATAAAACAGGTGCCAAAGAAGATTAAGATCCGAAAAGGCCGGACCTATAAGCTGTCGCCCTCAATCCAGCCGATCACAAGCCCCGACAAGGCAAAATATTCCACCACAAATAAAAAGGTCGCAATAGTAAGCGGCAAAGGCGTGATCAAGGGGAAAAAGGCAGGAAAGACAAAAATTATGGTAAAGGCAGGAAAGAAAAAAGTAACCTGTACGGTAGTAGTAACAAAATAATGGAGGAAAAGGATGTCCGGAGAGGATATCCTTTTTTTATGGTTACAGGTCACGACCTAACCAAACAATTACGTATGCGTATGAATCTGTTTCGGAATGGGATCCTGTCAGAAAGCAGTCCCGTCCAAAAAGGAAATATCTTGGCCGGGTTGACCCCGAAACTGGCGAGATCATTTCTACAAAGGAAAAAAGGGGACGGCCGAAAAAGGATCCGAATGCTGCCCCGACAGAAGGGAATGATTATAAACAAATGTATCAGGCCTGCTCTACAGCCCTGAAAATACTGGAAAACCAGGTGCAGTCACTTGAGGCGGAAATCAGTGCCCTTTCCCCGCAAAATCAGAAACTTACAGGGCTTCTTGAGCGTGGTGAAATCTATCAGAAAATGTAGCTTGGGCAGAAGCGCCAGCGTCAGTATTACGAACGGGAAATCTTCCCAGCCGTCCTCGCAGAGTGAATTCCGCGGGAAAGTGACAAATAACAGGGAGAAATCTGATCGCCGGCCGGGAGCACAGCCGGGGCATGAATGGTATGGGCGGAAGAAGCATGCCGTAAATGGGGGCTCTGTCTTTATCCCGGCTCCGGATCAGATGCAAGGTATTGGACGCAAATACTTTTGACTTTTTTGCATTTATGCTGTATGATAAGAACACATCAAAATCGCCGATGTTTTATTCAAATATTCAGGATCGGCAGTATATCTAATTTCAAAGGCATTTCAGCCGGGAAATTCTTTTGATGACAGTGAAATAAGTAAATACGGATACACAATGACAGGAGGAGATGCTATAATGAGATTATTGACAGAGAACTTGTATCATGTTGGGGGAATCTTGCGATGGAAAGTGAGAAGAGACGGTATACGATGGAAGATATAGAAGCGCTGCCGGACGGCGAGCGGGCGGAGCTGATAGACGGAAAGATGTACATGATGGGATCGCCGACAGCCACACATCAGAGGATGCTTAGCTTTTTACATTTTACGATTTACTCTTACATTAAAGAGAAAAAGGGGGATTGTGAAGTGTTCCTGTCTCCGTTTTCGGTATATTTGAATGAGAAGGATACTTATGTTGAGCCAGATCTTATCATAGTATGCGATGAAAATAAGGTTGATGATAAGGGTTGTCATGGCGGGCCGGACTTCGTGGCGGAGATTGTTTCACCGGGTTCGAGACGGATGGATTATGCGATAAAACTGTTTAAATACCGTACTTACGGTGTGAGGGAGTATTGGATCGTGGACACGGAAAAGAGCCGGATCCAGGTGTATGATTTTGAACACGGAGATATGAAGGAATATACATTCTTAGATAAGGTCCCGGTGGAAATCTATGGCGGAGATTTGGAGATAGATTTTACACAAGTTTAGAAACGTTTGGTATGGCTGATAAAGGAAAGCAGTCGCAGTTGCTAAATGCTTTCTTAAGACCCATCGTTTAAACAATGAAAAAGGACTTTTTTGTTATTTTTTTAGAGTTGAGGTGATAAT
>CATLEM010000235.1 GCA_949916155.1 uncultured Dorea sp. | reverse complement strand
CTGGAAGGAATCCTCCAGCTCCATGATCCGTATCCCCCGGTCTGCCGCAGCATATTTATCCATCATCCGGTGGATGATCTTTCTCGTCGTCTCCTCATCATGCTCAATCGCCGCGGCGATCCTGCCAAGCTCCACCGAATCGCCCACAGCAAATAAAATCGCCTCTATCACGCCTTCCAGTCTGTTAATCTCCACGTTTTTCCTCCCTCTTCCCTGTCTTATTCAGTACCTGTCTATGAAAGTACATTCGAACCGATCATGATGTCGTCAAAGGGCTGCTCCTGCTCGATGAATATCGTACCCTCTTTCATCAGCTGCAGGATAGCCAGAAAAGTCACCACGATCTGGGTTCTTGAGCTCTGCTTGGCAAGAAGCTCTCTGAAACTGAACTGCTTATGCTCTCTGGCATACTCTGTCACATAATCAAGCTTGTCCGGAAGTGTCACCTCTTCCTTCTCAAGCCTGCCGAACTTACTTCTTACCGGGTCTATCTTATCCTCCTGGCGCTTTATGACATCCCTGAACACGCTGTTGAGCTTCGCCAGCGTCAGGTCCCCTAAAAGCTTGTCAAGATCCACAGGCTCCACATACCCGAGCACTTCCTCCGGAATTGTAGGGCTTTTTAAAAATGTCTGCGCCCCGTCGATCTGACGGTCTCTAAGCTCATAAGACATCATCTTATACATCTTATACTCCAAAAGCTGTTCAACAAGCTCCTGCCTTGGATCCTCTTCTTCCCCGTCCCCGTTCACTTCTTTCGGCAGAAGCATCCGGCACTTGATATCCAGAAGCGTTGCTGCCATGACGAGAAATTCACTCATGATATTCAGATCCTCTCTTTCCATCGCTTCAATATATTCCATATACTGGTTCGTGATCTCAACGATCGGAATATCATAAATGTCTATCTTATTTTTATCGATCAAATGTAAAAGAAGGTCCAAAGGCCCTTCAAATACCGGTAATTTCACAGGAATTCCCATCTGTCTTCCTCACAGTCAGCCTCCCTGCACGATGCGTTTACGCACGGCAAAGCAGGGATAAAGTTATAGCCTGTCCATTATACAGGATTTCTTAGAATTTCTCAACAGAAAAATCATCCCGGCATGAGCATAAAAGCCCGGGGATTACCGTTCACACAGGGAACAGAGTGAACAGTAATATTCAGGCGCCGGAAAGTTCAAGCACAACCACCTCCGCCGGATTAAAAAGGCGGACACAGACCGTATGCACTCCCAGACCTTTACTGACTACGATATCCTTATCTCCTTCCCGGTAGTGATCACCCGAATACTTCGGAAACAGCGCAAATGCCGGCGAGATCGCTCCCACTCCGCCCGGAAAGCGCACAATCCCCCCATGGAGATGCCCCGACAGCACAAGATCAGCTCCCCAGTCAAGATATTCCTTCATATACGCCGGATTATGGGCCAGCAGGATCTCGTAATCCGTCCCCTTCACCTTTCCTATCCGGTCTTCGACCGCTCTCTTTGGCATGGGCTTCTTTTTGAAATGGCCGTAACACTCCCTGGGGATCTCAAGCCCGGTGATCCTTATCCTGCCTATTTTGCAGAGAAGCTCTTGGGAAGCATTTTCCAGAAAATGCACCCCTGCCTCTTCCAGCAATTTTTTATATTCAGCAAAAGAAGCCCGGTACGCCTCCGGCCTCTCCTTCATCCGCTGTTCATGATTCCCGTTGGCATAGTAAACCGGGGCGGTCTTTGAAAGCTCTGTCACAAACTCAAGAGCGGTCTGATAAGATCTGTCCCGTTTACTCACAAGCATATCCCCTCCGATCAGAATGAGGGCAGGTTTCTCCTCCCTGATACGGCTAAGCAGGCGCTTGTTCCCTTTCCCGTATGACTGATTATGAAGATCGCTCAAAAAGATGATCTTCATGCCCTCTTCTATCCCGTCAAGCTTGTTTGACGTCAGCTTGTAAGTCACTACACGGAAATAATGAAGCTCCCGCCAGACCTCCGCACAAAAAGCTGCCGCTGTCAAAACCGCCGCTGTCAGTAACGTTTTCAAATACATATTATGCTTCTCCTCTGCTTTTTCGAAATTCCTGATAAAGCTCATTGATATCATCAAATGTATGATCCGGACAAAATTCTGAAGCTTCCAGATCCTCCGGCTTCGCTTCCCCGGTGTATACTAAAGCAGTCTCCACTCCTGCATTGATCCCGCAGGCTATATCCGTATACAGACGGTCTCCCACTACCAGCACTTCCCCAGATTCTGCACAGACCTGTTTTGTACAAAGCGACACGATCTTTGCATCCGGCTTCCCTATATAACGGGGTGTTCTGCCGACCGCCGCCGCCAGCATAGCGCAGATCCCCCCGCAGTCAGGCACAAACCCGAAAGCCGTCGGGCAGCGCAGGTCAGGATTGGTCGCGATAAAATCCACCTCAGAGCAAAACAGCAGTTCACACGCCGCCTCTACCTTTTCATAAGAAAGCGTCCGGTCAAATCCAACCACTACACATTCCACCCCATCTTCTGCCTTCTCCGTCACTGTAAGCCCAAAGCTTCTGACCTCCTCAGCAAAAGAGGGCGTCCCGAGTACAAATAATTTCTTTCCTCTGTAATGCTTTTCCAGATACCGGCAGGCCGCGTAGGAGGCTGTCATAAACTGACTCTCCTCTGTCTTTATCCCCCACCGTTCAAACTTCTTAACATAGTCCTTCCGGCTCTTCACCGAATTGTTGGTAATGTAAAATGCACGTCCGCCGATCGTCTCAATGTAGCTGATCAGCTCTGCGCTCCCCTCATACAGAGTATCATCCACCCCGAGTGTCCCATCTATATCGAACAAAAAATACTTTTTATCTGCGAGCATCTTTTCTCTCCTTAACTATATGAACGAACCGGGCAGAAAATA
>CATLEM010000234.1 GCA_949916155.1 uncultured Dorea sp. | reverse complement strand
ATGAAAATTTGTGATAATTGCACAAAGCATTAAGAAAATATAAAAAGAATAATTAAAAAATAAAGCAAAAATAACCAAAAGATAAATAAAAAATAAAAAAAGATTGACATTCTGCACAAAGGTGTTATAATAGACTAAGAAATTAAACATAGACAGCAGATGGATTGTTACTGTTTGGCAGGCAAAACCAGATTTTATAAACGAGGATTTCAGGGCGTTTTATAAAATCTGGTTTTTTTGTTTCCTGAGAGCATCTGTGGTCTATTCAAATTCATAGAAAGGTTCAGAGCCGTGGTCTGTTTTTGCTTGGTGGTTTTACAAGGGGGAGCAAGGAGCGCATGATTATTGAAAAGATTATAAATAACAATATTATTTCGTCCTATGACGATACGGGGACAGAGCTGGTGATCATGGGGCGCGGGATTGGGTTCGGCACGAAGCCGGGAAAGAAAGTGCCGGAGTCCAAGATCGAAAAGGTCTTTGAGATTAAAAGCGCGAGCGTGGCGAAAAAGCTGAAAGAGCTGCTTGCCAATATGCCGATGGAGCATGTGGAAATATCCAACGATATCATTTCCTACGCGAAGAACAATTTAAAGCTGAAGCTTAACCAGAGCATTTATGTCACACTTACGGACCACATTAATTTTACACTGGAAAGGTATATGCAGAAAATTCAGCCGAAAAACGCGCTGCTGTGGGAGATTAAGCGTTTTTACCCGCAGGAGTTTCAGCTCGGGCAGTATGCAGTGCAGCTGATCGGATTGAAGCTGGGGATCCACCTTCCAGAGGATGAAGCGGGATTTATCGCGCTACATTTTGTCAATGCGGAATATGGTACGGATATTCGGGACGCCCTGAAATTTCCGAACCTTTTGAAAGAAATCCTGGATATCGTGAAAGCAGAAATGAACATTGAGCTGGACGAGGATTCCCTCCATTATGAGCGGTTTGTTACACATGTCAAGTTTTTACTGCAGCGTATCTACAGAAAAGAACTGCTTTCGGACGAGGAGCAGGAGCTTGAGTTCATGATGCGGAAAAAATATCCGAAAGAATATATCTGCAGTGAGATGGTGGCAGAATATATAGAAAAGGCAACAGGCAGTAAAATATCCGGTGAGGAGGTCATGTACCTGTCCATCCATATCCGGAGGGTTACAATGTCAGAAGAAGAGGAGGAAAAAGATGTTTGATTTTTTGAAGAAGAAAACAGAGACATTTACACTTGGGGCGCCTGTAAAAGGAAAAGCAGTTCCTCTGCAGGAGGTCAATGACCCCACGTTCAGCGACGGGCTGCTGGGAAAAGGCGTGGCAGTCGTTCCGGCTGAGGGAAAGGTATTTGCTCCGGCAGACGGCGAGATCGCGATGGTATTCGAGACGCTGCATGCGGTGAGTATGAATGCTGATTTCGGGGCGGAGATTTTGATCCATGTGGGGCTGGACACCGTTACAATGAAGGGCGAAGGCTTTACGGGCCATGTGAAGGCCGGGGATAAGGTGAAAAAAGGAGACCTTCTCCTGGAAATGGATCTGGAAAAGATTCAAGCAGCCGGATACGATACGGTGACGCCCATGCTGATCTGCAATACGGATGCATACGCAGATGTGGAAGGGCTTTCCGGAAAGGATGTGAATCCGGGAGACGACATTCTTGTGATCAAGAAGAATTAATATAAGAACTGTCCAGAAGAGGACAGAGGCATGGTATTTTTGCCGGCGGAAATGCCGGTATAAAATAGATAAAGGGATTTCATAAGGAATATGAGGTAGAAGGAGGATAATGTATGAAGTATTTACAGAGATTAGGAAAATCCTTGATGCTCCCGGTAGCGTGTCTCCCGGTAGCGGCGATCCTGCAGGGGTTTGGTTACTGGATCGACCCGACAGGCTGGGGCGCAAACAGTGTGATTGCGGCATTCCTGCTGAAAGCCGGCGGTGTATTGATTGACCAGATGGCAATCCTGTTCGCGATCGGTGTCGCGGTAGGTATGGCGGATGACAATGACGGAACAGCAGGTCTTGCAGGTCTCGTATCCTGGCTGATGGTTACGACGATCCTGTCACCGGGCGTGATCTCGATGCTGACCAAGGTAGCGGTAGAGGAAGTCGATCCGGCATTTTCCAAGACTCAGACACAGTTTATCGGTATCATGTGCGGCTTGATCGCGGCATCATGCTACAATAAGTTCAAGAGCACGAAGCTTCCGGACGCGTTTTCATTCTTCAGCGGCAAGCGCTGTGTGTCCATCGTAACGTCGGCAGCTTCCATCTTTGCTTCACTGATCTTGTTCTTCGTATGGCCGATCATTTACAATGCATTGATCGCATTCGGTGAATTTATCATGAACCTGGGCGCGGTCGGAGCAGGTCTGTACGGCTTCTTCAACAGACTGCTGATCCCGTTCGGTCTGCACCACGCGCTGAACTCCGTATTCTGGTTTGACGTGGCGGGCATCAACGACATCGGCAAGTTCTGGGGAAGCATCGAAGGCGGTGTGATCGGACAGACAGGTATGTATATGTCCGGCTTCTTCCCGGTTATGATGTTTGGTCTTCCGGCAGCGGCACTGGCAATGTATCATACAGCAAAGGACAGCAAGAAGAAGATCGCGGCAGGTCTGTTATTCTCCGCGGCGCTGGCATCCTTCTTTAACGGCGTTACGGAACCGTTGGAATTCTCCTTCATGTTCCTTGCACCGGTTCTGTATCTGATGCATGCGGTATTGACAGGTATCTCTCTGGCAGTGGTATCCCTGCTTCCGGCTCGTGCGGGCTTCAACTTCAGTGCAGGTCTGATCGACTGGATCCTGAGCTTCAAGGCTCCGTTCGCGGTAAATCCGCTGCTCCTGCCGGCAATCGGCGTGGTAGTTGCTGTGATCTACTACGTACTGTTCCGGATCGTGATC
>CATLEM010000233.1 GCA_949916155.1 uncultured Dorea sp. | reverse complement strand
TCCAGCGTTTCGCAAACCGCTATCTTGCAGCAAGGGATGTATTTTTCATCGGCCGCGGTGTCGACTACGCGATCTCTCTGGAAGGTTCTCTTAAGCTTAAAGAGATATCTTACATCCATTCAGAGGCATATGCTGCCGGTGAGTTAAAGCATGGGACGATCTCCCTGATCGAAGACGGGACGCTGGTTGCTGCGGTCCTGACGCAGAAGGAGCTGTATAAAAAGACGCTCAGCAATATGGTAGAGGTGAGCACAAGGGGCGCGTTTGTGCTGGCTGTTACCAATGAAGGGAATACAGAAGTAGAACGTGCGGCGGATTATGTGATCTATATTCCGGAGACGAACAAATATTTTACAAATTCGCTTGCGATCATACCGCTTCAGCTTTTCGGCTATTATATAGCGGTGGGAAGGGGATGCGATGTCGACAAACCGAGGAATCTGGCGAAATCAGTTACTGTCGAATAGGTGTTGAACTTTTTGAGAGAATATAGTAGTATAGGATAGTGTTAGATTAAAAATTGTATAAGGACTATACTAAAGAGAGGCTTACTATGGCGAAAAGAAAGGAATTGGCGGCAGTCAGAGCCGCGAAGGCCAGAAAGAAGCGAAGACGTAAAAAAAGATTACGGGCAGTCATCCTCTTTTTTGAAACGATTATTTTACTTATGCTGATCGGAATGGCATATGTCATGGCGAAATATGATAAGTTCCAGTTTGTGAATATAAATAAGGATGATATTGAGGTAAATGAGGGGATAATGCTTGAGGGGTATACGACGATCGCTCTTTTCGGCGGAGATTCCAGAGAGGGGCAGTTGGAAGAGGGAACTCATGCAGACACGATTATCGTTGTGGCGATCGACAATGAGAGCAAGGATATCCGTATGGCCTCCATATACCGCGACACACTTCTGAAACAGATGAATGATACTTACCGGAAAGCCAATAATGCCTATTTTGTCGGCGGCCCGGAGGAAGCGATCAATATGCTGAATAAGAATCTCGACTTGGACATTGAGGATTATGCCACAGTGGACTTTAAAGCGATGTCGGATGTGGTTGATCTGATGGGCGGGATCGAGATTACCGTGACGGATGCCGAAGCAAAGATGATGAATAAATATATCGGTGAGACGGCGAAGGCGGCGGGGAAAAAGGCTAATAAACTTGAAAGCGGCGGTACCTATACACTGGATGGTCCGCAGGCGGTCACTTATTCAAGGCTTCGTAAATTAGAGGGCGGAGATTACAAGCGTACGGAACGCCAGCGTACTGTGATCAAGAAGCTGTTTGAAAAGATCACGGCGACAGATATTGCGACGATCAATGAAATTATCGATACCGTATTCCCGCAGGTATCCACAAGTTTCAGCCTGAAGAAGATAATCGGGCTGGCATCTGCGCTGATGGAATACAGCCTCGGTGACAGCGAAGGCTTTCCTTTCGAGAAAGCGGACGGGATCACCTATCCGGAAGCGGGAGATGTGGTTGTGGCGCAGGGACTTGCAGAAAATGTGAAAGAGCTCCATGAATTTCTGTATCCGAATCAGAAAAAGGAGGATGTGTCTGATACTGTTCAGATGATTTCAGAGGAGCTTATGAATGAAACCGGTGTTGTCAGGCCGGCGGAGTTTGATACAGAGCAGCAGGAGGACGGTGAAGAGAATACGGACGGCAAAGAAGAAGGGGAATCATATAAAGAAGAGACAGAGGGAGACGAAGATACGGGAAGACCATATGTAGATACCGCAGATGCAGAATTCTTGGAGGAATGAGAAGATGAAGAAAAAAGAAGGTAAGAGCATGAGAATAATGAAGAAAATCAGCAGTGTGTTGTTGGCGCTTTGTCTGTTAGTGCCGTGTTTTTCTACAGATGTCAGTGCGGCGGACGGGAAGATATCCTTCTCGGATCCGGAGACGAAGGTGGGGGATATTGTAGAGGTGAAATGTGCTGTCCGTTCGACAGGCGCCTCTTTAGGAAATGTAGAGGTACAACTGAGTTATGACAGCGAATCGCTGAGCTTTGAATCCGGCGACAGCGCTGAATCCAAGGAGGACGGCAGCGTAACCTGTACAGGCAGCGGCGGTTCGGCGGAACAGGTCTTCATGCTGAAATTCCAGGCGCTTAAAGAAGGAAGTACGCAGATCACAATCTCCGGGGCGACAATTGCTTCCGGCGATGGCAGTGAGCTTACTTTGGAAGAGGGGAATTCTACGATCAAGATTGCTGCAGGCGATCCTTCTAAGATAAAAAAGAAGAAAAAAAGCAAAGAAGAAGGAGGTTCTTCTTCTGCTGAGGATATACAGGTTGAAGTCGGCGGAACATCATATATACTGACGGATAAATTCCCGAAGGGAGATATTCCTGACGGGTATAAAAGCACAAAGGTCTCGCTGGACGGACAGGAACGGAAGATGGTGATGAATGCTGACAGCGGTGTGACTCTGGGGTATCTGATGAATGGGGATACGGGGAGCTTTTACCTGTTTAATGCAGAAAATGCCACGTTCTCCCCTTACGAGGAACTGGTGATCTCTGACAAGACTTCCATTATTCTTCTGAGCGATACTTCTGCAGTCAGCCTTCCTTCTGAATACAAGGAGGCGGAACTGACGTTGGATGACAAGACATTTCCGGTATGGCAGAAAGCCGGTGATGAAGGATATTATGTGCTCTATGCCATGAACAGCAATGGTGAGAATGATTATTACCGTTATGACGCCGAGGAGAATACTTACCAGAGATTTGAGCCGGAGAGCGGTGACGATGAAAAAGAAAAAAATGCCGGCCTTCTGGGAAAGGTGGAAGGATTTATAGAAAAAAATATTCAGAAAATTGTCTTTTTCGGAGGCCTGGGGCTGATCGTGATCGTCATTCTTATCTTTACTCTTGGAGTAAAGCTTCA
>CATLEM010000232.1 GCA_949916155.1 uncultured Dorea sp. | reverse complement strand
GGGACTTCAAATTGCAGCTACCTATAATTTGATTCTAAACGCTGCGTCTATGATAGAACGTGGAGTTGGCGTTGCGCTGTGTTTTGATCTTGGTGCCTCTTTTTATGAGGATTTATGTTTTATTCCGCTTGCTCCAACATTAGAAACAGGTTCGGTTTTAGTCTGGAAAAAGAATCAGACGCTTGGAGCGGCCGCTTCCCAATTTATGAGGTTTCTTAAAAATGCTTTTTAGGCATTATAAGAGATTTGATGTAGGCATTAGACATTCCTTGAAAATTAAATTAAAATGTAGGTGTTCAAGGAGGACACCTACATTTTTTATTATTTGTGGAAAGGAGCTTACGAATGACGATTGATGAAGCAAGCACATGTTACAATATTCCCCTTGATATTCTCCGTGAATATGAGAGCTGGGGATTATGCGGCGCTGTAAAAAAGATCATGGGCGCATGGCAGTATGACGATCAGGATATAGAACGGCTGAGTATGATTATGACGCTGCATGACATCGGTTTTCTGAATGACGAAGTAGAAAGCTATATGCGGCTGTTGCTGAAAGGAGAAAGTACCGAGGCGCAAAGGCTTGATATGTTGAATAAAAGGCGCAGCGCTACTCTTGATGAAATTCATTTCAGAGAAATGCAGTTGAATCGAATGGATTATCTTCGTCACAAGATTCGGGAATCTTCGGGAATCAAATAAAAGGAGGAAATAGATGATGAAGAAAAAATTATTTGCAGTTATGGTGGCGTGTCTGTTGATGTTTGCGCTGGCAGCGTGTGGAAATACGGGAAACGGAATTGAACACGAGCAGGAGGCGATGCAATGCAATATATAAAACTTGGAAATTCTGATTTGACTGTTTCCCGCATCTGTATGGGGTGTATGGGATTTGGCGACGCAAATAACGGTCAGCACTCATGGACGATTGACGAGGAACATTCTCGTGAGATCATCCGACACGGGCTGGACTTGGGTGTTAATTTCTTTGATACGGCAATCGCTTACCAAAGCGGAACCAGTGAGCAGTATCTTGGCAGGGCGCTTTGGGAGTATGCAAAGCGTGAGGATGTGGTGGTGGCGACAAAATTTCTTCCCCGCACTCAGGATGACATCCGGGCCGGGATTACCGGACAGCAGCACATTGAACGGATGATAAACCGGAGCCTTGCCAATCTTGGTATAGATTATGTGGATTTATATATTTATCACATGTGGGATTATGAAACGCCGCTCTATGACATTATGGAAGGTCTGAATAACGTGGTAAAAGCTGGAAAAGTCCGCTATATTGGTATTTCTAACTGTTTTGCTTATCAGCTTGCAAAGGCAAATGCATTGGCGGAAAAAGAAGGATTTGCAAAATTTGTATCCGTACAGGGGCACTACAATCTAATTTTCAGAGAAGAAGAACGGGAAATGGCAAAGCTCTGCCGGGAGGACAATATCGCCATGACGCCGTACAGTGCGCTGGCCGGAGGCAGGCTTTCGCGGCTCCCCGGTGAAACCTCTAAGCGTTTGCAGGAGGACAGTTATGCACGGCTGAAATATGACGCTGCCGCCGGGCAGGATAGCGTGATTATTGACAGAGTGGTGAAACTTGCGGAGGACAAAGGCGTTTCTATGACGGAGATTGCTCTTGCATGGCTTTTGACCAAAGTAATCTCTCCGGTAGTGGGAGCAACGAAGCTCCATCATATTGAAGGAGCGGCAAAAGCGACAGAACTGGAATTGTCAGCGGAGGAGCTTTCCTATTTGGAGGAGCCTTATGTTCCGCATAAGCTGGTGGGCGTTATGGCGCAGAATACGCAGGCTTCTGCGAAAGAAAGCCATGTATGGTCTACCGGAAACCAGAAAATATAACGCAGGTACAGACATAAGCAAAAAAAGGAGGATTAGATTATGGTAAAGCAGACAGCAGGCAGAGATCAACTTGGGAATTTTGCTCCAAAATTCGCACAGTTAAACGATGATGTGTTATTTGGAGAGGTATGGAGCAGGGAGGAAAAACTCTCTTTAAGGGATCGCTCACTTGTGACGATAGTGTCGTTAATGGCTCAGGGGCTGGTGGATTCTTCGTTCCAGTATCATTTGATGAGCGCAAAAAATAACGGAATTACCAGAGAGGAAATTGCGGAGATTCTAACTCACGCGGCATTTTACGCAGGATGGCCGAAAGCATGGGCGGCTTTCAAAATGGCGAAGGAAGTCTGGACGTAAGAATCACCGGAAGGGAGAGAAAGAAACAACAGAACCGGCGTGATCTGCGCCACGCCGGTTGAATGGAACTTTTTATAATACTTCCTTATGTGCCTCCGTCTAACCGGAAGATGCCCTGAAAAAATGCAGTATGGACTCATAACAGCCTGGGGCAAGTGCAAGGTCACGGATTATGGTTTTCCCCCGCAGCATTATTCAGCACATTAGATACAAAAGAGATCCATGACTATTTCCGCGTTGGCATGGCAGTGAATCTCGTGCTGTCTGTTTTGGTTTCTGCAGGTCTGAGCATCTTTGATGAGTCGATTATCCGTATTTTCAACCAGAATCAGGACATTCTCTTGAAGATTACCCGATAACGGACGGTCTGCTCTCCAAAATCTTCTGAACATCGTTCCAGCGGTTTTGTTCAATGATTGGCTCATATTATGTGCCATAGATAGAATCCACTTCTGCCTCGGTCATATAGGCGACGCCTGTGATATCGTCGTTCGCATCCCGGGTGATTTTGATATTGACCGTCCCAGCCGGGTTCATGTTCAGCGTACAGAAAGAGCCTTCCTTTCGGATATCCAGAAAGATATTGACCAGCTGTCCTTGATAATAATAGGTCTTTTCATCCACCATCGTGACGCCTACCGCCTCATATTCCGCAATCTGCGCCTCGTCCCATTCCTTTTCCTGTTTCTCTTT
>CATLEM010000231.1 GCA_949916155.1 uncultured Dorea sp. | reverse complement strand
TTTTCCATGTGAAGGACATGGTGCTCCTGGTCATAGTAGCCGATCTGTACATTCGTCCCCAGGGTAAACTGCCCGGTGTCCGCCGGGAGGACGCGGTTCAGGATCTTCAGCAGGGTAGTCTTGCCTGTGCCGTTATCCCCGATCACTGCCACATGTTCCCCCCGTTTGATCTCAAAGCTTACATCAGAAAATAAAGTGTGGGGAGGAAAGGACTTGCCGAGATGTTCTACGGACAGTACGTCGCTGCCGCTTGTGCAGGAGGGTTCAAGTTTTAGATGGATCTCGGCGTGAAGCTCCGTCGGTTTTTCCGCCGGCTTTATCTTTTCCAGCATCTTTTCCCGGCTCTCCGCCCGCTTGATGGACTTTTCCCGGTTGAAGGAGCGCAGCTTTTCGATGACTGCCTCCTGATGTCTGATCTCCTGCTGCTGGTTTAGGTATTCTTTGAGCATGGCATCCCGGAGCATCTTTTTTTTCTCCGCGTACTGGGTATAGTTGCCGGAATAGGTCATCAGTTTCCCGTTCTCAATCTCGATGATCTTTGTGACCACCCGGTTTAAAAAATACCGGTCGTGGGAGACGATCAGGACTGCCCCCGGATAATTTAAAAGATATGTCTCCAGCCAGGCGATGGAGTTTAGGTCTAAATGGTTGGTTGGCTCATCAAGGAGCAGGATGTCCGGCTTTGTGAGAAGGAGCTTTCCCAAAGACACGCGGGTCTTCTGTCCGCCGGACAGTGTCCCAACCGGTTTGGAAAACTCATCCTCCGCAAATCCCAGGCCTTTGAGCACGCCGGTGACTTCGCTTTCATAGGCGTAGCCGTTGGCCTGTTCAAACTCTGCCGTCAGGCGGTTATACGTCTCCATAAGGCTTGAAAGCCGCTCTCCGGAAAGGTGCTTCATCTCCATCTCGATCTGGCGCAAACGCCGCTCCGTCTCAAGGAGCTCCGCCCTTGCTGACTTAACCTCCTGGTAGATGGAATTTTGGCCGGACATCTCCTGGTGCTGGGCAAGATAGCCCAAAGTCCTTCCCTTTGTGAGGGAGATGTTCCCGGCGTCAAGGGGAAGTTCTCCCACGATCATCTTTAAGATCGTGGACTTTCCTGCGCCGTTGATGCCCACAAGGGCGCACTTTTCATGGTCTTCTATATGGAATGAACCGTCGGTGACGATCACCTCTTCACCGAACGATTTGCTGATCTTCTGGCATGCTAATATCATGGTTTCCTCCTGCTGTATCATAGGTTCCGGCAGGCTTAAGAAAACTTTAAGCCTCTGCGGTTTTCCCTGTTTTACGGATGTTGCTTCTACTATTATAGCGAAAATGAAAGAAAACACAACCAAAAAGTTTGACTTTGGAATGACAATTTACTATAATATTTTTATGAAAGAAATGGAAGGTGAACATCAGTGGAAGAAAGAGGGATTTCTCAGGCTGTCATTCGAAGACTGCCGCGATACTACAGATACTTGGGGGAATTGCTTGAAAATGGTATGGAGCGTATTTCATCCAACGACCTGAGTAAGAAGATGAAAGTCACAGCTTCCCAGATTCGGCAGGATCTTAACAATTTTGGGGGATTTGGACAACAAGGTTACGGCTATAATGTGAAATATCTATATACAGAGATCGGAAAGATCCTTGGTCTTGAAGAGGATCACAACATGATCATTATCGGCGCCGGCAATCTTGGACAGGCGCTTGCCAATTATGCTGCTTTTGAGAACAGGGGATTTATCTTGAAAGGCATATTTGATGTCAATCCGAGGCTACAGGGCGTCTCTATACGAGGCGTGCCTATCCGTATGATGGATGAGCTTAAGAACTTTGTCCAAAGCAATAAAGTGGAGATCGCAGCGCTCACGATCCCGAAGGAGAAGGCGATCGAGGTGGCTAATCTCCTGGTGGATAACGGCGTGTGCGCGATTTGGAATTTTGCTCATACGGACTTAAATCTGCCGCCGAATATTATCGTGGAAAATGTGCATTTGTCGGAAAGCCTGATGCAGTTATCGTACAACATCAGCAGATATCGTCAGGAGCATAAGGAATCATAGCCAAAAAGACGTGTAAGGACAGCCGCGCAGAGAGCAGGCTTGCCTTTACACGTTCTTTTGTGTGTACAGGAGGGGAGAGAAGATGAGATATTTACCGGACGCGCAGCAGATGAAGGCGGCGGATCAAAGAACGATCCGGACACTTGGGGTACCGTCATTGGAGCTTATGGAAAGGGCCGCTGCTGCCTGCGTCAGCGTACTGAAAGAGCGGGAGACGGATCTGTCCCACACATGCGTGGTATGCGGAACGGGCAACAACGGAGGAGACGGACTGGCGGTTGCAAGGATGCTTAAGCTTGACGGATACCAGGTGAGCGCAGTGCTTATCGGAGACCGAGAGCGCTTAAGCGAAGAATGTAAAGAGCAGCTCCGGCTTTTTGAAAAGACAGGGGGAATTGTTGGCAAAGAATTTGAGGCAGGAGAATATAGTGTTATTGTAGATGCCCTTTTCGGCGTGGGCTTAAGCCGTAAGATAGAAGGGGACCGTCTGCGTGTCTTAGAAGAGATGAACCGGTCAGAAGCAGTTAAATTCGCTGTGGATATTCCGTCCGGGGTGTCTGCGGATACAGGGGGGATCCTTGGAACGGCGTTTCGGGCGGACATTACCGTGACTTTTCAGGAGAAAAAGTTCGGTATGGCAGTATATCCGGGGAAAGAACTGGCCGGGGAAGTGATTGTGGCGGATATCGGGATCAGCGGGAAGTCTTTCGCGGAGGACATAGAGACTCCGGCTGAGCTTGAGGATGTGGATTACCGGCGTCTTCTTCCGGTAAGGAGGGAAGACTCCCACAAGGGAACCTACGGCAGGGTGCTGGTGGCTGCAGGCAGCAAGGGGATGTGCGGTGCGGCTTATTTTAATGCAAAAGCGGCGTATATG
>CATLEM010000230.1 GCA_949916155.1 uncultured Dorea sp. | reverse complement strand
TGGGGTTGTTTGGCTTGGTAACTTAACAATACATCATAAACTTAAAAACTGCTACCTTTTTTTGAAAAAAAGTTGTGGTTTTACGTACCTGGAACTAGCCGCCGCGCTAGCGGCTTGGTACAATAGATTGTGGAATAATAGACTGCAATAAGGATGATGCCGAAAGAGCAACCTGTACAGAGTATAATCAGGCGGGAATCCGAAATGGCTCCCCGACTTTCGTAATTCGATTCAAAAAATTTCCAGCTGTGCGGTTGGATAATCCAAAGATTATCCAACCCATCCATACATTCGTAAAACTCGCGCTTACGCGCTCTCACGTCTGCTAATGCAGCCGTGTTTTACTCATTTGGAGGATGGGTTGCTAATCCGATGACGGACTGTCATTGCAATAAATTGCATTCCGGTCTGTCATCGGATTGCAACCGCACAGTTGGAAAAATTTTATGTGAGAATGTAACCGACGGGATATAAAATCCCACTTAAAGGGCGAGAGAGATTATCTCTACCATGGAAGAAAGGAGGCTTCAATGGAGGATCGGGAAATCGTACAGCTGTTTTGGAAGCGTAGTGAGGCGGCAATCAAGGAAACTGAGATAAAGTACGGTGCAAAACTCCATCGCCTGGCGATGAAAATATTAAACAGTCGTTTGGATGCGGAAGAAAGTGTGAATGATACATTCCTTGAAACATGGAATACCATTCCGCCGAAAAAGCCCGATTATTTCTTTGCCTATATCGCGAAAATATGCCGGTATCTTTCGTTCGGGAAACTGGACTGGAAGAATGCGAAAAAAAGAAGCGCCGAGCTGGTTGCACTGACAAGTGAAATGGAGCTGTGTATTCCGGATCCTTCTTCTGAGATAGACGAAGACAGAACCGGCGAGGAGATTGGACAGCTTATAAACAAATTCCTTTCCAGTCTGACAGAGGAAAAGCGGCTGATATTCATGCGGCGCTATTGGTATACCGATTCTGTCCGTAGCATCTCAGAAAGGTACGGTATAGGCGAAAGCAAAGTGAAAACGACTTTGTTCCGTACAAGAAATGATTTGAAGGAATTTTTAAGGAAGGAGGGCGTAACCGTATGAATGGAAAAGATCTGATGGTTGGCATGAGTTTTGTCGATGAGAAGTTTATTCAAGAAGCCGAGACAAAACAGATAAAAAAATCCAGGCCATTCTTCGTAAGCAAATATATCGGTGTCGCTGCCTGCTTTGTGTTATTGATTGGTATGGTAATTGGAAATTCCTCTTTGAAAGAAACTGCGCCGCCAGTCACACTGCCTCCTGGGCCGATTGAGATGGCGCCGGATGAGTCTGACGCTTTTTGGCTGGATATGGATCTGATACACAATAACACCATCGATGGCATTGGCGAGAACGATGTCGGGTATGACCCAGATGTATATGATGTGCGTGGCTGGAATGCGGCAGATATATCTGCGCATTACGGAAAAGATTTGCAGCCGGCATATGTTCCGCCCGGGTTAACAGCCTCATCGTATAATGAACATGCAGAACCAGTTTATACGAAGGATGGAACGGTTGTATCCGACCTGGTAACGTTGGAATTCTATACGGGCTACTATGAGGATGGCTCTCCGGAGCTGTTTAAGGAAACTGGCTATGTAAAAGGAATTTCCATACAAGCAGTCAAAGTAGGAGAACTTGCGACATGTTTGTATCTGGAACCAGAAGCAAACCGACAGACGACGGATATCAGCGGAACAGATGTAACATTCGGAGTCCAGCACATATCAGAAGATGCTCCGGATCTTTATACTGCCGAGTTCCAGTCGGATGGAATTCGGTATAAGGTTGTGAGTTGGCAGATGCAGCAGGAAGAGATAATAAAGGTTGTAGCTTCTATCATCAGGGGCGACGCCAATATATCCATAATCAATTAAATGAAACGGAGGAGTCCAACATGAAAAGATTGTTAATTTGTGGTTTGGCCGCAGTCATGATCTTATCTTTTGCCGCCTGCGGAAATAACTCCGGCGATAAGAATGACGATCAGAGCGGAAAACAGACCCAGACCGGGTTGAAGCAGGGAGCACAGGAGCTTGTTCCGGAGTGGGTGGACGGTGAAACATACACACCGCCCATCAGCGAACCCGTTGATGACGGCGAGGATGAACAGAAGAATTCAGATTCCGGCAACCAAAAAGAAGAGCCGAATCAGTACAATATCGGATTCAACTAATCAGAAAAGCAAGTTCCAGCAGATTTTTTGACGAATTTGCGTTTCATCGGCTATCAGACTCTGGACTTTGTGCAACAAATGTGGCTCAGCATAATACAGATGATACGTGGAAATGTGAGTGTGAAGGAACTCAGCGGTTCCGTAGGTATTATGTCCATCATGACGGAGGTGGGAACATCTTCTCAATCCGCATCCGGCGCTGCACGGGACATTGCTTTAAATGCAAAAAAGAGTCCTTTGTTGTAATCGGAAAGGAGGGGGCAACAACAGACGGCGCTGGCTTTATTCAAAAGCTATGGGACGATGCCAATTCCCATTTTGGAGAAGTTTCGCATCTGGTAAAGAAAGACGAAAACGGGAACATCATCGGAATATGGGGTGTAATGTCTGATTTCTCCCGGTCCTTCCAGCCTTGGGAAGACTTCAATCAAGGGTTTTATCTTGCAGGGGTGGAATGCAACGATGGGGCAGAAGCTCCCGGTGGCTGGACAAAATGGGTGATTCCCGCCTATGAGTATATCTACGTGGAACGTGAAAATGACGGCGTTTTTCCGGAAGTAATACAATATCTGCAGGAGCATGACATTGCATTAGTAGGAGCTGTCCATGATTTTACGTGCCCTCAGACCGGGAAAGGATATATGTTTTTCCCGATAAAGAAGTTGTAAAAAAAGAGAATTTGCGGAGGAAAATAGAATGAAATCTATCTGTGGAATTGATTGTACAAACTGTGAATTAGGCGGCACTTGTAATGGGTGTGCGGGAACGGGAGGACGGCCCTTTGGAGCAGAATGCCTTGTTGCACAATGCTGTAAAAAAG
>CATLEM010000229.1 GCA_949916155.1 uncultured Dorea sp. | reverse complement strand
CCATCAGCACGATCATGTAGCCGTACAGATGGTTGATCAGTCCGAAGGAATACATGATCTCGTAGATCGTTACCTGCATGGCAATCCCCGGAAGGAGCGACGCGAATAAAAACAGGTTTTCAATAAGCCCTCTTCCCGGAAAACGGAACCGGTTGATGACGTAAGCTAACATCGACCCGGTAAACACGGAAACTGTCAGCACCACCACAAGCACGATTGCCGTATTCATAAACCCGCGCAGCATATTGGCCTTTTCAACCGCAATCCGGAAGTTCTCAAAATACCCGAAAGATTCCGGCACGTCCAGAACAGATGTCGCCGCATACTCCTCATTTGTCTTAAATGCCGTAAAGATACATACGCATACCGGAGCAAGCGATACGATCGAGGCGATGATCAGTGACAGGTATTTAATGACCGAAAAGATCAGTGATGATATGCTTTTCTTCGTTTTCATCTATACCGCACCTCCTTTTGCCTGCAATGCTTTCTGCCGCTTTGCTTCTTTTTTCCTCTTGCGCACCGCTGCCTTGGACTCATCTGATGTGCCGTCGTCAAAGGCATACTTAAAGAACAGCTTCTGCCCGATCGTACAGATGATGATCAGCACCAGAAGGACGATCGCCATAGCGCTTGCAAGTCCGACTTTCTGATTCTCATGAGCGATACGGTTCATGATGACAAAATATGTACCAGTCCCCATCGTACCGTTCGTGATAACATACGGCGGCTCAAATGCGCTCAGACAGCCGCTGACACAAAGGATGATGTTCAGTACGATGATCGACTTGATGCTCGGCAGGATGATGTAACGGAACTGCTGCCAGCGGTTTGCCCCGTCTAAGGACGCCGCTTCATAAAGATCTGTATCCACCGACATCATCGCCCCTAAGAACAGGACGACATTCTGCCCAGTGTACCTCCACACGGAAGTCGCCGCCAGTGAGATGTTATTGATACTCTGATCCTGCAGCCACAGCGGTATACCGTCCGCATTCATTCCCAATGCCTGTAAAAATGTATCCAGTACCGCTCCTCTCTGATAGAAGAACTTAAAGATAAAACCAACCGCGATACCGCAGATCAGGTAAGGGAAGAACAGCGCTCCCTTAAATACGGATTCTCCCTTTACCTTAAATACCATCATGGTCGCGAAAAAGAGTGCCAGTGCAAGCTGCACGACTCCGCCGGCCATGTAGTAAAGGCTGTTGAACAGAGAGCCGAATATCTCTTTGCGCTCAAATACTTCTGCGTAGTTTTTCAGTCCCACAAATGTCCTTGCACCCAGATATTTCATATTATAGAAGCTGAACTGGATCATCTTCAAAAAAGGTACGTAGGTAAAGACCGCAAGAAGTAAAAGCGGCACAAACAGGAAAGTAAAGATGACCAGCCTTCTCTGGACCTTTCTGCTGCCAAACCATTTGCCAAAGGATTGTTTCTCCATTGTATTCTCCTTTCCGGTGCAAGTCTTATTTCACTTCCACGCCAAAACTCTCCTGCGCCTCAGTCCATTTCTGGTTCCACTCAGCCATCAGGTCGTCTAATTTTTTACTGTCATAGAGCGCAGCTTCTAAAACCTCGCTCACCGGATAGTCACCGCTCAATACCTCGCTCATATTGCGGATATCGTCATACAGGCTTTCCTCGCCTTTCTGCGGCGGGTTATCGGATAAAAGCTCAACACCCTGGAATTCTGAGAGTGAGGCAGGAAGCGGTTCCCCTTTAAGCGCCGGGATACTTCCCTCGTCCGCAAACATGGTAGATTCCTCCAACAGCCACTTCATATATATCGCAGATGCGATCTGGTTGTCCTCACTTGCCTTGTTGTTGATCGCATAAGCATAGTTACCGCCGGATGCCGCCGCCTGTTTTCCTCCTACTGTAACCGGGAACGGGAAGTATCCGATATCGTCCGGATGCTCGCCGGCTTCCTTAAACTGCTGTACGCACCAGGAACCGAGCACCATCGTCGCGATCTCACCGTTATTGATCATTGGTTTTGAAGACTCCCAGTCGCTGGATGCCGGATCTTCCTCTACAAGCTTATTGGCAACCGCCTCGTATAAGGTGTAAAAGACTGCATACGGTCCGCTCATCTCATCATTTTTTGTAAACGGATCCTTCTGGTGAAGGAGCTTGTTGTTCTTATAATCCGGATCTGCGTTGGACGCAATACCTACGTAGTCGTTCCACGCGCCCATCGTCCAGCCTGCCGCAAAATTCGTATAGAGCGGAACGGCCTTTGTCTTTTCTTTGATCAGCTTAAGATCCGCAAGAAATTCATCCGGAGTTTTCGGAAGCTCTGTAATGCCCGCTTCTTTCCATACTTTCTTGTTATACGCAACTCCGCCTGCAGTACCGCCGTTGGGGATACCGTAAACGGTGTCGTCATAAGTCTTTTCTGTAACAAAGTTGTATCTTTCATTCAGCGCCGCATAATCGCCAAGCGGAGTAAAATACTCGCCCATCTCACTTTTTTCCACTGTTGAGGGGATAAAGCAAATATCGCCCCAGTCGCCGTTTGTCAGGCGGAGAGTCAACGATTCTTCATAATCCGTGATACCCTCATAGGAAACCTTGATATTCGGATATTTTTCCATGAACTGGTCGGCATATCCCTTATACACGGTATCTACAATGTCTGTCCGGTTTGTCAGGACTTTAATATCTGCTTTCAGATCTTTATAATCCTCTCCGTTAAGCTTGTCCATGGAAGGGACATTCGCTTCCACAGCCTCTCCTCCTCCATCTTTACCGCCGCATGCTGCCAGAGATAAAGTCATGGCTGTCACCAATGCAAGACTAACTAGTTTCTTTTTCATTTTTCCTACCTCCATTCTTTTATTTAACTCTTTTTAAGTTAATTTAATTTTAATACTTTCTTAAGTAATTTTCAACTTTTACTAGTCAATCTGCATATTTTCGTTTGATTAAATACATTTTTATGTCGATTTTTTATATATTTTGTATAATATAGTGCCATTTTTAGATTAATTTATAAATTAATCTTTAATACTTTTTAAGTTCGGGGGGGGGGGG
>CATLEM010000228.1 GCA_949916155.1 uncultured Dorea sp. | reverse complement strand
AGCATACCGGTCAAGCATTTTATGAGCAAGGGGCCTCTTGTTACATTCAGTATGAATGATTATGTGGATGATATCCGGGAACTGATGACGAAAAATAAATTCCGTGATTTCCCGATCCTTGACCGGCACGGGAGATTCCGGGGATTTATCTCCAGACGGCGTTTCCTGAATGTGAAAAAGAAACAGGTGATCTTAGTGGATCATAATGAGAAATCACAGGCGGTAGACGGGATAGAGGAAGCGGATATCGTAGAGATCATCGATCATCACAGACTGGGAAATATCGAGACTATGGGACCGGTGTTTTTCCGGAATCAGCCGGTAGGCTGTACGGCGACGATCATCACCCAGATGTATGAGGAGGCAGGGGTAGATATACCGCCGGCTATCGCGGGGCTTTTGTGCTGTGCGATCATCTCGGATACCCTTTTGTTCCGGTCGCCTACCTGTACGGCGGTGGATGAGAAGACAGCAAAGAAGCTGGCGAAGATTGCGAAGATAAAAATGGAAGAGATATCCATGGAGATGTTCAATGCAGGCAGCAGCCTTAAGGGCAAGAGCGCTGAGGATATCCTGTTCCAGGATTTCAAACAGTTTACCGTCAGCGATACCGTGTTTGGAGTGGGACAGATTAATTCCATGAATAAAGAAGAACTGTCAGAGATCAGAGAGATGCTTAAGCCTTATCTTCCAAAAGCACTAGAGGGCGGAAAGATGGAGATGATCTATTTTATGCTGACGGATATCCTCAACGAATCTACAGAGCTTTTATGCTGCGGGCACGGGGCAAGAGCGAGCATGATCAGCGCCTTTGACCTGCCGGAGGATACAGACCGGATCATCCTTAAAGGCGTTGTATCCAGAAAGAAGCAGCTTATTCCTACACTGGTAGCGTCGCTTCAGCAGTAAAGAGATAAAAGCTTTTTTGTCGAGAAACATAGCGGCAAAAGTATAGGAAGAATAAAAGAAGATCAAACAAATAATTCAGACGGAGAGGTTAAATTATGGGAAAACAGATATGGAAGCCGGGCAATATGCTGTATCCGCTCCCGGCAGTGATGGTAAGTACAGCGGATACAAAGGGCGAAGACAATATTATCACCGTGGCATGGACGGGCACGGTGTGTTCGGATCCTGCGATGTTATATGTTTCCGTAAGGCCGGAGAGGTACTCCTATCATATGATCCGTGAGAGCGGGGAGTTTGTGGTGAACCTGACGACAGAGAAGCTTGCCAGAGCCACGGACTGGTGCGGTGTGCGTTCCGGAAGGGATACAGATAAGTGGAAGGAGATGCACTTAACGAGAGGTAAGGCACAGAAGCTTGCCTATGCGCCGGTCATCGAGGAATCTCCGGTGAATATTGAATGTAAGGTGACGGAAGTAAAGGAGCTTGGTTCCCACCATATGTTTCTAGCTGAGGTTCTGGCAGTGCAGGCGGATGAGGCCTATATGAAAAAAGACGGTAAATTCGAGCTTAACTCAACCGGGCTTGTCGCCTATTCTCATGGAGAGTATTTCTCGTTGGGAACATCAAAGGGAAAATTCGGATGGAGTGTAAAAGGGTCGGGAAAACATTAGTTTCCCAACCCTTTTATCTTTTGTCTGTAGATCCGTGTGAACAGCAGTGTACACAGCAGCACGGATACAAGCTCGGCGATGGGGAAGGACCACCATACTGCCGAAAGTCCGGCCAGCTTTGCAAATATGTATGCGACAGGCAGGATGACAAAGAGCTGTCTTGCCGCCGATACGATCAGGCTGTAGACGCCGTTTCCCAAAGCCTGGAAGGTGGAGCTTATGATAATACTGTATCCGGCCAATAGGAAGTGAAGGCTGATGATCTTAAGAGCCGGGACACCGATAGCCAGCATATTGTCCGACGCATTGAACAGGGACGATAAAAGGAGTTTCGGACAGGTCAGGAATATGACTGTTCCCACCGCCATGATGGACATGGATATGGCGACGCTCAGCCGGATCGTCCGGGTGATGCGCCTGCGCTTTCTGGCGCCGTAATTGTATGCGATGATCGGGATCATCCCGTTATTCAGCCCGAACACCGGCATAAAGATAAAGCTCTGAAGCTTAAAGTATACTCCGAATACAGCGGCTGCTGTGGAAGAGAACATCAGCAGAATCTTGTTGAAGCCGAAAGTCATGACAGAGCCGATGGACTGCATGATGATAGACGGAACACCGACCTTGTATATGACGGCGATCGTTTTTTTGTGGGGCTTAAATCCCTTAAAGCTGATATTGATCTCCTTGTTTCTCGTCTGATTAAAATAAAAGGACATGCACACCGCCACAAGCTGTCCGGTGATCGTAGCCACAGCCGCTCCGGCTACCTCAAGCCGCGGGAATCCGAACAGTCCGAAGATCATGATCGGATCTAAGATAATATTGATGATCGCACCGGTTCCCTGGGTGACCATGTTGTAAAAGGTCTTGCCGGTGGACTGCATAAGCCTCTCTAAAGTGATCTGCAGGAAGATACCTACAGACATGATGGTGATGATCCGCAAATACTGTGTGCCGTAACGGATGATCACCGGATTGTCAGTCTGCAGGGAGAAGAAAAGCTTCGAGCCGAAACCGCCGGCGACAGCGAAGATGATACAGCTTACGAAGGCGAGGAATACACCGTTCTTTGCCGCGCGGTCAGCACCCTCAAAATCCTTTTCTCCCAAGTTCCTGGAGAGCAGGGCATTGATGCCGACTCCGGTTCCGCCGGATATGGAGATCATCAGCGTCTGTGCCGGAAAGGCCAGTGATACGGCGGTCAGCGCATCTTCGCTCAGCTTTGCTACGAACATACTGTCAACAATATTATATAGAGCCTGCACAAGCATGGACAGCATCATGGGCAGGGACATAGTGATTAAAAGCTTCGGAACGGGCATAACGCCCATCTTGTTTTCCGGAGCAGAGATCTGTTTTTGTGTCTCAGACATGTTAAAACCTCCTTAAAATATGCATTTGCTATTATATCATTCATATATTTATATTGCAACGTTTTTATCAAGCAGCGAAAGAGGTGTAAGTTTGGGCAGAGGGAAGAAGGAAAAGGCCAGGAGGGACAGGGAGGAGAAAAAGATCATCTGCTG
>CATLEM010000227.1 GCA_949916155.1 uncultured Dorea sp. | reverse complement strand
CTTAATGACTTTTGCTTCTATCACCCCGCTCAGGTTGATACACCCGCTGTATATCCGGTCCCCCGGCCTCGCCAGCTGCGGCATCGCCTCTCCTGTCAGAGCTTTCGTATCAATCGTCGTCACCCCGCTCAATACTACTGCATCAACCGGAATCCGTTCTCCCGGCTTGACCACTATGATATTATAAAGCTTAAGCTCTCCCGGATCCACCTGTATCTCCTCGCCAAGAGTCTTGCGGGTAGCATATTCCGGACGTATATCGATCATCTCCGCAATGGAGCGCTTCGCACTGTCTGTCGCAAATTCTTCAAAAATCAGCCCAAGATCAAAAAGCAGCATAACAAACACGCCCTCGATATATTTCCCGATACCAAAGGCTCCTACTGTGGCAAGAATGATCAGAATATGCTCCGTAGGAATCTTTTTCTCCATCAGCTTCTCGCTTACCTTCTTAAAAGAATCAAAGCCTATGACAAGGTAAGCTGCAAGAAACACCAGAAACTTTGCCCAATCTGTCACAGTCATGCGAAATGTCCATATCACTCCGCATATATATATCATTACACCCAAACTATAAATAATACTTATCTTTTTCAACTGCGCCGTCATAATACTTTCCTTTTTTGTATCTATATTCAAATTATTCCTGAATATGCTCCATTCCCTGACTGATGATATTCTGTATATGCCTGTCTGCCAGTGAATAATATACTGTCTTGCCGTCCCGCCGGTTCTTTACCAGCTTCATCTGCTTCAGCACGCGGAGCTGATGCGAGATTGCCGACTGAGTCATCCCGAGAAGTTCCGCCAGGTCACAGACGCACACTTCTTCCTGAAGCAATACACACAATATCTTTATCCGGGTGGCATCCCCAAACACCTTATAAAAATCCGCAAGATCTTTCAGCAGTTCCTCTCTCGGCATCAGATCCTTTACCTTCTGTATCATATCATTATGAACACATATAACCTCACAGCATTCAATCTCTGTCTTCCCCATATATCCTTCCCTTTCATCAGATACCCGTTTCAAAGGCATTTTGACTCTGACACCGTATCATATTAATTATGCCAAATGGTCAAATCTATTTCAACCACTTGGCACAAAGTTAATAAAAACGTAATTATTTTTTAATTTGTCATTTTTTGTAGAGAATACGGACAGAATTCAGCACACAGAGCATTGCCACGCCCGTATCCGCAAACACTGCCATCCACATATTCGCATACCCTGCAAAACCCAAAATCATCACCAGCAGTTTAACCGCCAGCGCAAATATGACATTCTGCATAGCCGCCTGTCCGGTAGTTTCAGCTATTTTTACAGAATCCACGATCGCCTGCACCGAAGATGCCATAAACACTACATCTGCCGCCTCGATCGCTGCATCCGCGCCGCTTCCCATGGCAGCCCCTACATCTGCTCCTGCAAGCACCGGAGCATCATTGATTCCGTCGCCCACAAACATGACTGCGCCATGCTTCCTGCGGATATCTCTGAGCCGCGAAAGCTTATCCTGGGGCAAAAGCTGTGCATGCACCTCGTCAATACCGATCTTGTCCGCAACAGCATATGCATTCTGTCCTGCATCTCCGGTAAGCATCACCGTAAAAAGCCCTGAACGCTTCATATTCTCCACAGCCTTGGCTGCATCTTCTTTAATAATATCATTGATGATCAGATAACCTTCTAATTTTCCTCCTACTGCGATCAAAACTTCGGTTCCGCCCTCTTCCCGGTGAAACCCCTCCAAATTTATCCCGCCTGATTCCATCAACGCCATATTCCCGCAAAGCACTTCTCCTTCGGGAAAAACAGCTATAATTCCTTTCCCGGATATCTCCTGTACCTCCTTTGGCCTTACAAGCTCCAGTCCTCTTTTCTCTGCTTCCTTAACAATACTGCTGCCGATCGGGTGCGAGGAATCCATCTCACAGTCTGCCGCTATCGATAGGATCTGCTTTTCCGTCAGTCTGCGGACCGTCACGACTTTCTCAACGGCAAAATTCCCTTTTGTAACTGTTCCTGTCTTATCCATGACAACCGTCTTAATATCCTTTAACGCTTCAATCGCCAGACCGCCTTTAAACAAAATTCCCTTTTTGGATCCGGCTCCGATTCCGGAAAAGAATGCCAGCGGTACACTAAGCACCAGCGCACACGGGCAGCTTATTACCAGAAATGTGATAGCGGTATAGATCCAACGATTCCAGTTTCCGCTCACTAATGATGGTATGACTGCTGTAAATACAGCCGCTGACACAACGATCGGTGTATATATTCTGGCAAACCTTGTAATAAAACGGTCGATCTTCGGTTTACTTGCTGCAGCATTCTCCACTGAATCAAGGATTCTGGTTACCATTGATTCGCTCAGCGGCTTTAAAACCTTTACCTTTAATACGCCCTGCTCATTCACGCACCCGGAGATAACATCCATCCCTTCACCTACCCGCACAGGAACCGGCTCGCCTGTCACCGGAGATGTGTCTATTCTGCTCTCTCCGTGCAGTACGATGCCATCCAGCGGAATCCTGTCTCCCGGCCGTATCATAATCACATCTCCCGCCTTCGCCTCATCTGCCGGAATCTCTTTCACTTCTTCGCCGTCAACAAGATTCACCACCTCAGGGCGCAGGTCCACCGCTTCCATGATCTGCGCACGGCTTCTCTCCACAGCCGCATCCTCAAAAAATTCGCCTACCCGGTAGAAAAGCATCACTCCTACTGCTTCTGCAAAATCTCCGATCACAAATGCTGCAGCCGTCGCTATGCTCATCAAAAAATTCTCGTCAAAAACCCGCCCGTTTCTCAGATTTTTAAGCGCTTTCCATATAATCTCAGATCCAAGGATCAGATAAGCAAGAATAAATACGATCTGATTCACTAACGGAGCTGTTTCCATATTTTCCGCGATAATACCGGCGATAAAAAGAACTGCTCCAGAACCAATTCCTAAAATATCAGTTTTATTTCCTTCAAAAAATCCTTGCTTTTCTTTTTTCTTTGCTTCTTTTACCTCCTTCGGAACTACAATAACCTCTGATTCTATCGAAGCACATATTTTCTGAAGTTTGGGGAGAAGGTTCTTTTGATGGTCGGAGGCCACTACCAGCTTCTTTGTTGCAAATGTGATCGCAGCCGCCTCAACCTCAGGC
>CATLEM010000226.1 GCA_949916155.1 uncultured Dorea sp. | reverse complement strand
ATTCTCCTTGTGTTTTGCATTTTTCGGAATGACAAGAGAATCGATCCATATGTTGGAGCCCTCTTTCGGGATAACGTATTCAAGATCCGGGTTCTCAAGCTGTGTATAGATAGCTTCGCCGGAGTAGATCACTCCGATGGCGGCTTCATTCCCGATCATCTTATCGCGGACCTGGTCGACAACATAAGCCTGTACAAGGGGCTTTTGTTTGATCAGGAGCTTCTGGGCAGCGGTAAGCTCGTCGAGGTCTGTGGAATTCAGAGAATATCCGAGATATTTCAGAGTTACACCAAAGGCATCGCGCACGCTGTCCTGCATCAGGATACTGTCTTTGTATTTTTCGTCCCAGAGGACGGCCCAGCTGTCGATCGGTTCGTCCACCATCGTCTTATTATACAGGATTCCGACAGTACCCCACAGATAAGGAACAGAATATTTGTTTTCCGGGTCAAACTGTCTGGACTGTTCCATATAGATATCCCCGATGTGTTTCAGATTGGGAATATTGTCAAAGTTTATCTCTGCGAGCAGATCATTTTCAATCATACGTTCAATCATATAGTCGGAGGGGCACACTACATCGTAGGCGATAGCTCCGGACTGGATTTTCGGATACATGATCTCATTTGTCTCATATTCCTCATATATGACATTGATCCCGGTCTCATCCTCGAACATCTCGATAATCTCCGGGTCTATATATTCTCCCCAGTTGTAGACGATGACTTGATTGTCACCGTTAGCTGAATCCATCTTTGTGCTGTAGAAGATACCGCCGATGGTTATAACAGCGACCATCATGACAGGAACTACCTTGCGCAGCAGAAAGCGGCTGGCTTTATGCCGCCTTGCAGTGGCGGCGGAAAGGATTCTCTTTTGATCCTCCTTCTCGTCCGGTGCGATATTGACGAGGATCAGAAGGAGAAGGACGGACAAAAACATAATGGTAGACAATGCATAGATTTCAGGCCGGATTCCTTTCCTTACTTCGCTGTAGATCTTCGTCGACAGTGTATCTACGCCGGGGCCCTTGGTAAAATGGGTGATCACAAAGTCGTCCAGAGACATGGTGAACGCCAGAAGGAATCCGGAAGATACGCCCGGTAATATATCCGGGAACACGACCTTGAAAAAGGCGTAAAGGGGTGAAGCTCCAAGGTCCAGGGCTGCTTCGTAGACACTGACGTTAGTCTTTTTCAGCCGGGGCATGACACTGAGGATCACATAGGGAATGTTAAATGTGATATGTGCGACAAGGATCGTGGAGAATCCAAGGGAAAAACGAAATGCGACAAACAGAAGCATCAGTGAGATTCCCGTTACGATATCTGCATTGAGCATGGGAACATTCGTTATCCCCATCATAAGCGTCCGGTATTTGCGGCGGAAAGCATGGATGCCGATGGCTCCGGCAGTTCCGAGCAGGGTTGCGATCAGCGCGGATAAAAGCGCAATCTCCAGTGTAGTATAAAGCGCCGTCATGATCTGATCGTCCTGAAAGAGACGGATGTACCATTTTGACGTAAAACCGCCCCATTTTGCACGGCTCTTGGAAGAATTAAAGGAGAGCGCCATCAGAGTGATGATGGGAGCGTACAACAATATGATAATGAATACGAGATAGAATCTCTGAAAAAATTTTTTGATCAAAATGCAGTTCCCTCCCCGTCTTTATCGTATTTGGCTATGAGCGCCATGCTGAGGATGATAAATATCATAAGGACAAGAGACATACCGCTTCCTGCATTCCAGTTGCTCCCCTGTTTAAATTCCTGCTCGATCACATTCCCGATAAGGAGGATCTTGCTTCCCCCGAGAAGATCAGAGATGACAAACGTCGTAAGTGCCGGGACGAACACCATCGTAACGCCGCTGATTATCCCCGGGACGGATAAGGGCAGGATGATGCGCAGGAAGGTCTGCACGCTGTTGGCGCCCAGATCTCTTGCGGCAGCGATGATGTCACTGTCGATCTTGGACAGCACATTGTAGATCGGCAGTACCATAAAGGGCAAAAAATCGTACACCATACCGAGGACAATGGCATAGGGAGTGTTGATGATCTCCAGCGCCGGCAGGTGAAAAAAATCCAGGATGATGTTGATGATGCCGTTTCTTTCTAAAAGATTCTGCCATGCGAGTGTCCGCAGCAGAGAATTCATCCACATAGGGAGGATGAAAATAAGTACGATAAAGCTTGACTGGTTGACCCCGAGGTTGGAAAGGATCATACAGAGGGGGTAGGCCAGGATAAGGCAGATGACAGTGCTTATGGCAGACAAAAGCAGTGCCAGTCCGAGAGCCTTTAAGTTCTCAGGGGTCGTGATCCGCGCAAGGTTATAAAAGGTAAAGTTCCCTTCTTTGTCGGTCAGCCCGTAGTAAAAGATCATGAGAAGAGGGATGATGATAAATCCCGCCGCCCAGATGATATATGGCCCGGCAAGCAGGCGTTTGATTTTTCTGTCTTTATTCTTCAATTGACACAGCCTCCGCATCTTCTGATTCTGGTTTTTTCATGATCTGGATATCGAAAGGATCTACCCTTATCCCCACTTCTGTCCCTACAGGAAACATATCCGTGCTGTGGACCAGCCATTCATAGCCGTTGGCCATGACATCCATCTCATAGTGTACTCCTTTGAATATAAGGGAAGTGACGATTCCCTGCATAAGTCCTTTCTTGGGCTTTACCAGATCCACATCCTCCGGCCGGATGACGGCATCCACTGGCTTTTTCTTTCCGAACCCGGTATCAACGCAGGGAAATTCCACGCCTTGGATCTTTACCAGCTTATCTTCCACCATAATTGCTGAAAAAATATTGCTCTCTCCGATAAAATCTGCAACGAAAGCATTCTGCGGCTCATTGTAGATATCCTCCGGCGTGCCGATCTGCTGGATATTACCCTGATTCATGACCACGATGGTGTCCGACATCGTCAGTGCCTCCTCCTGGTCGTGGGTGACATAGACAAAGGTGATGCCGAGCTCATTTTTCAGCCGGATCAGCTCATACTGCATATCCTGCCTGAGTTTCAGGTCAAGGGCGCCCAGCGGCTCGTCAAGGAGAAGCACCTTCGGTTCGTTGACGATCGCGCGGGCGATGGCGATACGCTGCTGCTGGCCGCCGCTCAGGGACTCAGGCATGCGCTCTTCGAAGC
>CATLEM010000225.1 GCA_949916155.1 uncultured Dorea sp. | reverse complement strand
TTATCCAAAGACTTCCAGGAAGAAAAAGACAGGCTTGAAAAACTGGTGGCAGATATGCAGAAGCAGCTTGATATTATCGAAAGGAAAATACAGGCTGGTGACAACAGACGTCAGTTGATTGAGCAATATACAAATCCCCCACACTTAGACAGAGAAACGGTCGAAAAGCTGATTGATTATATACTGGTCGGCAAAAAAGACCCTGTAACTAAGGAAGTACCTGTTGAAATACATTGGAATTTTTGACTCCAAATGTTGTATTTACAAAATCGTACCATCTGCTGCCATGTCTTCATGCAAATCTGTAATCGGGTCCCCTTTGGACTGGAAATAGGTTGCCGTCCAGGGGGCGCCGCCTGCAGATTGCGGCCAGAGGGCGAGCGTGTGGTCTACGTAGTATTTGTCGAAACCGGATTTTTCTAACTGTTCCGGGGTAAGGTCCCTGGTAAGCTGGTGGATGATGGCGCAGATGATCTCCATGTGGGCTAATTCTTCCGTACCTATATCAGTTAATATCCCGGTTACTTCGTTATAAGGCATAGTATATCTTTGTGACAGATACCGCATGGAAGCGGCCAGTTCTCCGTCCGGCCCGCCGAACTGGCTGATGATCACCTGGGCGATCTTAGGATTTGTCTGTGTGATGTTCACCGGATACTGTAATCTTTTTTCATAATTCCACATAAACTAGCATCCTCCTTTCTGCCACGGCCACGGCTCATGGATCCACGTCCAGTGGTCGCTGCACGGGCTGGCGGTATCAACGGTTAATGGACCGTAATATTTTGCGTATTCTTTGAGGGCCTGAATACGCTGTTTTTTAAATTCTTCAAAATACTCCAACGCTTCCGCACTGCATGGATGTGTGTCTAGGAACAGCTTTACGTCATCGACAGCAAAGCTTACGATATTGATCCATTCCAGTAATTCGCTTCGGCAAGGTTTCTGTTCACTCATCTGCAGCACCCTCCTGTTCCACGAAATGGTTTGTCAAGCTCTTCAAAAATAGTGCCGCGGCAGAAACCTTTGTCGGCCTCATAAAGCGAACACCACTCCTGCCATGGAACGTATGCCATGGCTATTGGCATTCCCCGAAGCTCATCATAGCTTCCCTTGTCATTGCAGCATACCGGAGCAGGTGTTTCCGGGCATGGAGCTTCGCAGGCCGGTTTGCAGGGAGACTGTGATACCGGGCCCCGGCAGTTTCCGCGCCGCATGTTCATATAGTCGGATGACTGATAACGATAATTTGGCATATGTGATTCTCCTTTCAAAACATTTGCAATATTATTGTATGAAATTTGTCGGAAGATGTGCGCGCGGGGAAATGAAAGTGAAGGTTGTTTTTATGCGCACATCCAAGTATAATAGTAAGGAACTGTCCGGAAATTCTGAACAGTTCCTGAGGATGGGAGTGTAGATGATATGGCAGACAAAAAGACAAGGGAGAAAAGAAACAGGCGGCCGGAGAAGATCAGGTATTATGATTACAGCCTGGTGGCGATACTGATCTTTTTAGTATGCTTCGGCCTGGTCATGCTGTACAGCACCAGCGCCTACAGCGCGCTGACAAGCTATGGTGACAGTATGTACTATTTTAAAAGACAGCTGATATTCTGTGCAGGCGGTTTTACAGGAGTGTATGTCATCTCGAAGATTGATTACCGGTGGTACACGAAGATAGCGAAAAGGCTGTATTTTGTGTCGCTTTTTCTGATGGCACTTGTACAGACACCTCTGGGGAAAAAGGTGAACGGTGCCAGGCGCTGGATCAGGCTGCCGGCAGGACAGCAATTTCAGCCGGCGGAGCTTGCAAAGATAGCGGTGATCCTCTTTATCCCGCTTCTGATCTGTAAGATAGGAAAACAGATCGCGACTCTTGAGGGAGTGCTGAAAGTGCTGGTGTGGGGCGGGATATCTGCGGCATGCGTTTATTTTTTGACGGACAATTTAAGTACAGCGATCATCGTTATGGGGATTTCCTGCGTGATGGTATTTGTAGTACATCCGAAGACGGCACCGTTTATCGGGGCAGCGGTTGGAGGGTTGGTCCTGCTTGTCATTGCTGTGCAGATTCTGGCAGCGAAACTTTCGAATATGGAAAGCTTCCGGCTTCGCAGGATCCTGGTATGGCTCGATCCGGAATCTCACGCATCGGAGGGGGGGTTTCAGGTCATGCAGGCGCTCTACGCTATTGGTTCCGGCGGATTTTTCGGAAAAGGACTGGGCAACAGTGCGCAGAAGATGATCATTCCCGAAGTGCAGAATGATATGATCCTTTCGGTCATCTGTGAGGAACTGGGCGTATTCGGCGCCATCGTTATCCTGCTTTCGTTCGGTATGCTTCTCTACCGGCTTTTATTTATTGCCCAGAACGCACCGGACCTTTACGGCTCTCTGGTAGTGACGGGTATTTTTGTACATATTGCTCTGCAGGTAATCTTAAATGTGGCGGTTGTGATAAACCTGATCCCGACGACAGGGATCACTCTGCCTTTTATCAGCTACGGGGGTACATCTATCCTGTTTTTGATGGCGGAGATGGGCATTGCCCTGGGAGTCTCAAGAAGAATCCAATTTAGTGAATAAAATACTTTTCTTTCCGGTATAAATATGCTATGATGATTAAGTAGTATTTAAAACTACGTATTATAGAAATGAATGACATGCCAAAAGCAGGCTGATATGGGCGTGTCGGGAGGACGGATATGAGTTATAAAGTTGTTGTTGATAGCTGCGGAGAGCTGAGCAGCAGCATGAAGGAGTCGGGACATTTTACAACAGCGTCCCTGAGTATTGAGGTGGCAGGACATCATATTGTGGATGATGAGACATTTGACCAGGCAGATTTTTTAAGAAGAGTGAAGGAATCGCCGGAATGCCCCAAATCTTCCTGTCCGTCGCCGGAACGGTATATGGAGCTGTACTGCGGAGAGGAAGAGCATGTCTACGCAGTGACGCTTTCGGCGGAACTCAGCGGTTCTTACAACAGTGCGCAGCTTGGGAAGAATCTTTATATAGAAGAGTACGGGCAGAAGGATATCTACGTGTTTAATTCCTGCTCGGCATCCATCGGGGAGACGCTGATCGCGCTTAAGATCGCGGAATGCGAGGAGAGCGGGATGAGTTTTTCTGAGACGGTACAGATGGTGGAGGCTTATATAGACAGC
>CATLEM010000224.1 GCA_949916155.1 uncultured Dorea sp. | reverse complement strand
AAAACAATCAAAAAAGCCCTCCCTGAACTGTCCGAGGCTCACCTTTTCAAACCTTGCAATCCTCTTTGCCATATCATGTTCCTCCTTTATCTCTTCATTTTTTCATCTTAACACTCCTGTTTTTCTCCGTCAATGTTATCAGTATACACGAAATTCTCCTCAACATTCTTCCCCAATACAGTTTTTACCGGAAATACCGTCTATGCCGGCAAATAAAAAAGGACCTTCCGGTCCTTTTTTCTGTACAAAACCATATAACTATTCTTTGATCACCGGCACCGGAGTGTCGTCCTTTGCATCCAGATCGTTGATATATTTCTTCGTATCCTTAACCATGACATTGGACAACAGAAGCACCGCGATCAGGTTCGGTATCGCCATCAGCGCGTTCAGCGTATCTGCGATGAGCCATACGAGGTCAAGAGCTGCTACCGGGGCGATGACCGCAACCGCGATATAGAGAATACGATACGGGATAAGTCCTTTCTTTCCTGCAAAATACTCTACACAGCGCTCGCCGTAATATGCCCATCCAAGAATTGTCGAATATGCAAATGAAATAATACCAAGTGTAAGAATGACCGGCCCGATCACAGGAATCTGCCCGAATGCCAGCGAAGTAAGAACGCCGCCGTTATCTATCTGGTCAGCATTGATACTCGGGTTCTTCATGATAGTTGTAACAAGTACAAGACCTGTCATCGCACATACAACAACAGTATCCCAGAATGTTCCTGTAGAAGAAACAAGTGCCTGTCGAACCGGGTTCCTTGTCTGTGCCGCTGCCGCTGCGATCGGCGCAGAACCAAGACCGGACTCATTAGAGAACAGACCTCTGGCAACACCGTACTGGATAGCCATCCTGATCCCTGTTCCTACAAGACCGCCTGCTGCTGCTCCCGGAGTAAACGCCAGCTTACAGATCGTGCCGAGCGCCGGAATGATAAAATCATAGTTCATGCCAAGAATGATGATACATCCAAGCACATAGAATACCGCCATAAACGGAACAAGCTTTTCACATACGCTTGCAATAGACTTAATTCCGCCGAAGATTACAATCGCGGTAAGAATTGCGACAATAACACCCACAAGCCACAGCGGAATCCCGAAGTTCTGCTTACATACGGTGGCAATAGCATTTACCTGTGTCGCACAGCCGATACCAAATGAAGCGAATCCGGCAAGCACCGCGAAGATCATGCCCAGCCACTTCATGTTAAGCCCTCTCTCCAGCGCGTACATCGCACCGCCCTGCATGCGTCCGTCCTCTGTCTTAACTCTGTATTTTACGGCTATGTAAGACTCCGCATACTTGGTAGCGATTCCAAATACACCGGTAAGCCAGCACCAAAGCACCGCTCCCGGACCGCCCAAAGCGATCGCAGTACCTACACCGATAATGTTACCTGTTCCGATCGTCGCCGCCAAAGCTGTTGTAAGTGCTCCGAAGTTTGATACTTCGCCTTCTGCGTCCGGATCTTTTGTTACAGACAGCTTAATGCCTCTTCCTACTGTGTGCTTCTGAATAAAACCTGTTCTGATCGTCAAAAATACGTGTGTTCCCAGCAACAGTATGATCATACCCCAGCCCCATACGATTCCGTTGACTGTCGTAACAAATGAATTAATAGCTTCTAACATATTGTTCCCCTTTCTCTTCTTCCTGACTTGTTTGTACGTGCACTATCTACTTTATCCCTTTTATTGTATCTTAATTTTCCCCGAACATCAATCATTGTTATTAAATTGACGCACTATTCGTCATAATTACTATAGTGTAAAGATTTTTCTTGAACTTGAATATTGTTAATCCTGTAACTATCCAGTTTTTACAGGCAATATTTCAGTAATTATTCCTTCTTTGTCCGCGTCTGCATTTTCTTTATCCGGGATAATATACAATATGCACAAACGTATACGGTTTTTCATTGTCAATCCGTTAAAAACTTTTCTTTAAATCTGATTAAATTTTCTGAAAATTGAACATTATAACCTCTGGTTTTCCGCATGAAAAGTCAGCAAGATTCTGATTATTTAAAAGGGCATCAGAACGGGGTCCCCTCCAGATCATAAGGAGTAACCTGATACACGTAGTAATTGAGCCAGTTCGTGTATAAGTTATTAGCATGCGCCCTCCACGTAAGGAGCGGTCTATTCTCCGAATCATCATCCTTGTAATAGTTCTTCGGCACCTCTATGGGAAGCCCCTTTGACAAGTCCCGTTTATACTCGCCGTCCAGCGTCACCCGGTCATACTCCGGATGGCCCATCACGAAGATCTGACGCCCGTCCTGGGCCATGGCAAGAAACAGCCCCGCCTCATCAGACTCTGCAAGGACCATCAGGCGCTCATCCGCCCGGATCTTATCCATAGGAACCTCCGTATGGCGGGAATGGGGCGCAAGAAAAACATCATCGAATCCCCGCACAAGAGGAATCTTCCGATTCATTACCTTATGCCAAAACACCCCGAACATTTTCTTATCAAGCTGCACTTTATCGATCCCATAGTGATAGTAAAGCCCCGCCTGCGCTCCCCAGCACAGATGGATGGTGGAAGTTACATGATTTTTCGTCCACTCCATGATCTCTGCAAGCTCCTCCCAGTAATCCACTTCCTCAAAAGGCATCTGCTCCACCGGCGCCCCGGTGATGATAAAGCCGTCGAATTTGCTCTTCTTTATATCGCTGAATTTCTCATAAAATTTATTCAGATGACTGGTAGGCGTATTTTTCGACACATGCCCCGACACTGTCACAAATGTCACATCGACCTGGATCGGCGTATTGGAAAGGGAACGCAGGATCTGAAGCTCCGTCTCCTCCTTAAGCGGCATCAGATTCAAAAGCCCGATCTTTATCGGACGGATATCCTGATGCGCCGCGCGGTGTTCATCCATCACAAATATATTCTCACTTTCCAGTATCTCCTTTACCGGCAGATCATTCTGTACACGAATCGGCATAATCCCATCCTCCTTTTAATTTTATCTTTATTTTCTGCTTCCACTGCTCTGTGAACCGTTCCATTCGCTATTTTTTCTTCTCCCCGGATTCTCCGGCCTTTCTGTCAAGCTCCTCGACGATCTCTTCGGCAATCTCTTTCATCGCATCGTTCTCTTTCCCCGGTGCTTTGCTGTTCCCGCGGCCTTCTCTGCCTGTCATATACCGCCCTTCATCGTC
>CATLEM010000223.1 GCA_949916155.1 uncultured Dorea sp. | reverse complement strand
GGAGTGGCCAGAAGAGCAGAGCAGCTTGGGGCAGGAAGAATGTTAAAACGTAGAGATGCAAAGAGCGTGCTGAAGGCGGTGAACGGTGTGTTAGAGGATGCAGCCTACACGGAGAATGCAAAAAGGATTGCAGATGGGTTTCGAAGATGCAGTGGGGCGAGAGGGGCGGCCGGGAAGATATTGGAGGTTTGTGAAAATGGATGAAGGAAGAAAAGCAAAGGCAGGAAAAGGATACCGCCCGGTCTGCATCTGGACAATATAAGTGTATGATGCTATCTATACAGAACTGAAAATAAGAGGAATTGCCGGAGAACATTTGCTAAAATAATATCAGTCAGACCGAAAGGAAAGAGACATGGAATGGAATGAAAAACTGCAAATCATTATTGACTATGTCGAAAATCATTTGCAGCGAAAAGAGGAATCAATTAACAAGGAAGAAATCTCTAAAATTGCGGAATGTTCTTTTGGCTTTTTTCAAAAGGTATTTTCATACATGAATGGCATCAGTTTTGCCGAATATATCCGCTCAAGAAAGTTGACTTTAGCCGGGTATGATCTGAAAAGTACTGATTTAAAAGTGATTGATATCAGCTACAAATATGGCTACGATTCTCCTACATCATTTACAAAAGCGTTTCAGCTTTTTCACGGAGTATCGCCGAGAGAGGCGCGCAGTCAGGAGGCTGTTTTAAAAGCTGTTCCGAAAATGCAGATATCAGAATGCCGTGAATATTCATGGAGACTTGAACAAAAAGCCGGTTTCCGGTTAGTGGGAAAGAGTACCCTTGTGTCTTGCGAAAATAATCTTCATTTTAAGAAAATACCGGAATTTTGGAATGAATGTCAGCGAAGCGGTATTTTTTCGGAACTGATTTCCATAGATACAGCAAACCCCAAAGGGATATTTGGGGTGTTTGGCTCATATGATGAACAGTTAAATGAGATTTCATACTCTATTATGACGATATCTGACCAGGAATTGTTGCAAGGCTTTACTGAGATCCATATTCCAGATGCTACATGGGCGATTTTCGACTGTAAAGGTCCTGTTCCGGGAGCAATACAGAAAGGCTGGCAATATCTTAATGAAGAATGGCTTGTCAAATACCCGTTTCAGCATGCAAGGTGCCCGGAACTAGAATGGTACAGCAGCGGGAATGCATATGACAGCGGCTATTTAAGCCAAATATGGATACCCATTACAGAGGAGGAATAAAGATGGTTCATTTAGTTTATTGTGATAACGCAGGCAAAAAAGGTGAAAAAGTATTAGATAAAGTTCTGGCAGGAACTAAGACAATGATCGTGCGCGGAGCGGCAGGAAGAAAAATCCCCCACAGCAGAGTGTTTGAGGGTGAACGTCTTTATTTCATGGAAAAAGGGAGCGCCAGGGTAACGGCAGCCGCTGTTGTAAAAGAAGTGCAGAATTTTGTGAAGCTGTCCGATGAAGAAATTACAAAAATTCTCGCAGACCATCAGAGTAAACTAAACTTATCGGACAAGCAGAAGGTACGGTGGCATAAAAAGTGCCTTTGCCTGGTGGAATTTGAAAATGTCGAAGAAATCTCACCTCTTGTTTTTGAACATCAGGGAAACATGGATGACTGGCTTATTTTAGAAAAGATTGAAGATGTTATTGCGGGGACAAGCATTCCGTATAATTACAAAAATTCTAAATTTTAAATGTATTGCGAAAGCTGATATGCAGGGTGAATTTTACATCCTGCTTACCCCGGCGGATATCAGGAGCTGCCTTTGGCAATGAAAGAACAAAAGAAACACCGGACACGGCAGAAGCGCCGGTGTTTCTTTTGCTGTACATTAAGCAGTGTTAAGCTTTGAAAGCTTAAATCCTGAAATTAAAATCTGCATAAGCGGACGAACCGTGTTCGTGTACGTCAAGTCCGTCGATTTCTTCTTCCCTTGAGACGCGGAGTCCGATGGTCTTATTGATGACCGTAAATACAAGGAACGCCATGATGAATACATAGAGAGCCGTGACGGCTACGCCTAAGAGCTGCGTCGTAAAACTGCAGCCTTCCCCAAAGATTCCTGTAAGGATCGTACCTGCCATGCCGCAGACTCCGTGCACGCTGACGGCGCCGACGGGATCGTCGATTTTTGCCTTCTGATCGAAAAATTCTACGGCAAATACCACCAGAACACCGGCAACAGAGCCGATAAGGATCGCTTCCCATTCATTTACCACGTCGCATCCGGCAGTGATTGCTACCAGGCCGGCGAGGGAGCCGTTGAAGGTCATGGAGACGTCCGGCTTTCCGTAACGCACCCATGTGACGATCATGGCTAGCAGAGTGGCAGCGGCTGCGGCAAGGTTTGTCGTCATGGCGATGTGTCCGAGGCTTGTGGTAGCGGCGGTGGTGGAGCCGCAGTTGAATCCGAACCAGCAGAACCACAGGATAAATACGCCAAGAGCCGCTATGGGAAGATTATGCCCCGGGATGGCTCTTGCCCGGCCGTCTTTTCCGTATTTCCCAATACGGGGACCTAAGATTTTAGCGCCTACCAGCGCGCAGATCCCCCCTACCATATGTACGGCGGCAGAACCGGCAAAATCGTGGAAGCCAAGCTGGGATAAGAATCCGCCGCCCCAGATCCAGTGCCCGGATACGGGGTAGATGAAGATACTGATCGCCGCGCTGTAGGCCAGATAGGCGGAGAATTTTGTCCGTTCCGCCATAGAGCCGGACACGATGGTCGCGGCAGTCGCGCAGAATACGGTATGAAAGATCATGAAGACGCCGATCGGGAGCCCGTTGAATAATCCGTCGGCATCCGCCAGAGCGGAAGGCGTCAGAAATCCTTTTATACCGATGATCCCGTTCCAGTCTGTTCCGTGCATGACGGCAAATCCGAACAGGAAAAAGAACAGGCTTCCTAGAACGAAATCCATCATATTTTTCATCAGAATATTCCCGGTGTTTTTGGCTCTTGTAAATCCGGCCTCGCACATGGCGAAGCCCGCCTGCATAAAGTACACAAGAAATGCTCCGATCATCGTCCACATAATATTGATCAGCAGTCCGGCGGCGTCAATGCCGCCCATGCCGGATGCAGTTAAACTTGTTAAATCCATAATCATTCCTCCCTAGTGTATCGTCTGCATTATATATAGCTAAATTATTTTTCCTCTATGGGACCAAATTTAGGATAGAGTGACACCAGCTTAGTCCTGGCATTTTCAGTTGTGAATTGCCATTGGATACAGGCTGTAT
>CATLEM010000222.1 GCA_949916155.1 uncultured Dorea sp. | reverse complement strand
TCGACTGCGGCGAAGGGACGCAGATCGCCATCCGGGAGAAGGGATGGAGCTTTAAGCCGATTGATGTGATCTGCTTTACCCATTATCATGGAGATCACATCAGCGGACTTCCGGGGATGCTCCTTACGATGGGAAATGCGGACAGGACAAAACCGCTGACCCTGATCGGCCCCAAAGGGTTAAAGCGGGTGGCGGATTCTCTGCGGGTGATAGCGCCGGAACTTCCGTTTTCGATAAAATATATAGAGATTACGGAGCATGAGCAGACATTTGAGATCAACGGCTACCGGCTGAAAGCATTTCGTGTAAATCATAATGTGATCTGCTACGGGTATACGCTCGAGATAGACCGTGCGGGAAGATTCGATGTAGAGCGTGCCAATGCGGCACAGATTCCCCAGAGGTTCTGGGGGGTGCTTCAGAAGGGCGGGACGGTGGAGGCGGATGGCAATACGTATACGCCGGATATGGTGCTTGGACCGGCCAGAAAAGGGATCAAGGTGACCTATTGCACAGATACAAGGCCGACAGATTCGATAAGAGCGAACGCTGCCGGTTCAGACCTTTTTGTGTGCGAGGGGATGTACGGAGAGAAAGATAAGCAGAAGAAAGCTAAGGAATATAAGCATATGACGTTTTATGAAGCAGCGCAGCTTGCGAAGGAAGCTGACGTGGGCGAGATGTGGCTGACCCACTACAGTCCGTCTCTGAATCATCCGGAGGAATATATGGACGAGGTGCGCCGGATATTCCCCAGGGCGGTGGCGGCAAAAGATAAACGCTCTGCCGAGCTTGTTTTTAAAGATTAAGGTCTGCTGCGGATAAATCGTTATATGAAACAGAAAAGGGATAGAATAATGGAAGAACGGAAAGATGTTTTAATACTTGCCATTGAAAGCTCCTGCGATGAGACGGCAGCAGCGGTGGTGAAAAACGGGAGAGAAGTGCTCTCTAACGTGATATCATCCCAGATTGCACTCCATACTCTGTACGGCGGGGTGGTGCCGGAGATCGCGTCAAGGAAACATATCGAAAAGATCAATCAGGTCATCGAAGCGGCGCTTAGCGATGCGCAGACAGCGCTCTCGGATATTGACGCTATCGGCGTTACTTACGGTCCGGGGCTTGTGGGAGCATTGCTCGTAGGTGTGGCAGAGGCCAAGGCGATCGCATATGCGGCGAAAAAAGCGCTTATCGGGGTGCATCATATCGAGGGGCATATCGCAGCTAATTTTATTGAGCATCCGGATTTAGAGCCGCCCTTTCTCTCGCTCGTTGTATCAGGAGGACATACTCATCTTGTGCGGGTAAAGGATTACGGAAAATTTGATATCATCGGGCGTACAAGAGATGATGCGGCGGGGGAGGCATTTGATAAGGTGGCCAGGGCTATCGGGCTGGGCTATCCCGGCGGTCCGAAGATTGATAAGGTCTCAGGAGAGGGAGATCCGGAAGCAATCTTTTTTCCGCGGGCACATGTGGAGGATGCTCCTTATGATTTCAGCTTCAGCGGCGTCAAGTCAGCGGTGCTCAATTATATCAATGGATGTAAGATGAAGGGGGAGGAATATTCCCGGGCGGATGTCGCGGCTTCATTCCAAAAGGCAGTGACTGATGTTCTTGTGGCAAATGCCATGTATGCGGCAGAAGAATACGGGGCGGATAAGTTCGCTATCGCCGGAGGGGTCGCTTCCAACAGCGCGCTGCGCCGGACGATGAGTTCTGCCTGCGCGGAGCGGGGTGTGAAGCTTTATTATCCGTCGCCGGTCTATTGTACGGATAATGCAGCGATGATCGGGGTTGCTGCTTATTATGAATATATGGCAGGTGTAAGGCATGGATGGGATCTGAATGCAGTGCCGAATCTAAAGTTAGGTGAGAGATATGAATAAACCGGGAAAACATTGTACAGCTATCGTTCTTTCGGCAGGAGAAGGAAAGAGGATGGGATCTGCCGTACAGAAACAATATATCGAACTGGAAGGAAAGCCGGTGATCTATTATACATTGAGAGCTTTTCAGCTTTCAGAGATCATTGACGATATTGTCCTCGTTGTCGGGGGCGGGCAGGAGCAGTTTGTCAAAGAGCAGATCATAGAAAAGTACCATTTTACAAAGGTGGCGGCGATCGTCGCAGGCGGCGCTGAAAGATACGATTCTGTGTGGCAGGGGCTTAAGGCGATACGCGACGGAAAAGTCAAGAGAGCCGCAGACGGCGGCTATGTCTTTATTCATGACGGCGCAAGAATGTTCGTGGACGAGGGAATATTGAGACGGGGATACGAGACGGCCGTGAAATACCGCGCCTGTGTTGCAGGTATGCCCAGTAAGGATACGGTTAAAATAGTGGATGAAGACGCATTTGCAGTGCAGACGCCGAAGCGCAGATTTGTCTGGACAGTGCAGACGCCGCAGATTTTTGAAATTTCTCTGATCACCGAAGCATATAACAGACTGATGAGGGAACAATGTATAGAAGTGACAGATGACGCTATGGTAGTTGAACAGATGATGAAGCTGCCGGTGAAGCTGTTTGAGGCTTCCTATGAAAATATCAAGATTACCACACCTGAGGATTTGGAGATCGCAAAAGGATTTCTGAAAAAAATGGAAAAATAATGTTGACGGACATTTTTTTGTGTGGTAAAATATAATTCACTGTTGAGGTGTGATTTGGACAACAGAGATATATTTAATATGGAGAGGTATCGAAGTGGTCATAACGAGGCGGTCTTGAAAACCGTTTGTCCGCAAGGGCGCGTGGGTTCGAATCCCACCCTCTCCGTTCATAAGCGAAAAGATCGGGCATGTATTTTGGAGAAGTACCCAAGCTGGCCGAAGGGGCTCCCCTGGAAAGGGAGTAGGTCGTTGATAGCGGCGCGAGGGTTCAAATCCCTCCTTCTCCGTTTTGTTTTACAGAACTTATGAAAAATCCGGATGATGTATCCGGATTTTTTGTTATATGTCCTGCGGCTTGACTGGAATTATATGTTAGTATTTAGTGTCCGCAAAAGGAATAAAACACAAAATATAGTACCCATAAAAATAATGTAGAAAAACAGCAAAAAAGATGAAAAAAAGGTGTTGACAGGAGCGGGAAAAGCTGTTAATATAGTCTTCGCTGCGGCGGACGTAGCAGGTTTCCGGAACAGGAAAGCAGCAGGATAAGCTTCAGCATCTGCGCCTGGGAAAGAAAAACAAAAAATATCAAAAAAGGTGTTGACAAAAGAGCGCCGGCATGATATTCTATATAAGCTGTCG
>CATLEM010000221.1 GCA_949916155.1 uncultured Dorea sp. | reverse complement strand
AAACAGGGCGGCTTCTCCGGTTGTGTATGCAACAGACCGTGTGATGGATAAGAAAGCGTATGAAAAGCTCGACTTTCCGGAAAACCAGCTTAAACTTCTCAGCTATGCGGTTGTCGGGGACGGGACAGGAGAGCGGGAAGACGAAGAAACGATGCAGGCAGAACAGAAGGCGGACAGGCGGGATAATCTCTGCCGGGGTGCAGAATGTATGCCGGTTTCGGTCAGTCTTCCCTGTGAGATCGATTCCTGCAGAAGCAGGACAGTCAGTATAGATGTTCCTGCGGAAGGGATCAAGGAATCTTCGGGCAGAGAGCGGGTGTTATTCCTGCGTTTCTGCGTTAAAAACCGCAGGCCTTCTAAAGATGTCGCAATCTGGCTAGAAGATGAGCGGAATAAATTAACGTCCAGAAAACACATTTATTATAATGAGAATGAGCATTTTACTTATGCGCTGCCGATTGAGGAAGGAAAAACTAAGGCGAAGCTGGTCTTTGAAGAGGGATGCTACCAGATATCTGACGTGCAGTGTTTTCTCGGTACGCTTCCGTCGGAAAAAGAGGCAGAAAACCTGTATCAGTCGGCATTTTTTCCTGATAAGGAAAAGACGAAGGGAAATGTGATCTCAGGCAGGACGGATGTCAGAACAGACGGATATCTTGTTACGACGTTCCCGTATGATAAAGGCTTTAAGATCTTCGTAGATGGAAATGAGGTGAACACAGAGAGGGTGAACACGGCATTTTTAGGCTGCAGGATCAAAAAAGGGGAGCATAAGGTGGAAATCCGCTACCATGCGCCGGGGATGAGGGCGGGAAAACTTGCGTCGCTTGCCGGGATCATGCTGCTTTTGTGCGTGAATTTCAGATGGCGGTCGGACGGCAGCGGTAAGGGGAGAAAAAATACTCTGAATCCGAAATCAAACCCGATGTCATTTTGATAAATATCTTGCGCACAGCCAGGGATTATGTTATCTTAAATCTATCAGTCCTGCCGGCGTTTCTGCCGGCAGAGACAGGGTCAAACAGATCAAAAGCCGAAAGGCAGTCTGATTTTCTATGTTTTTTTCAAAACAGATATCCAGCAGATAGTAGGGAAGGGTTAATTGTTAACAGTTCCTAAAAAGAACGAAAAGGGGGGATGCGTATGGAGGCGGAAATTATTTGTATTTTTTCATGTAATTTTCTATTGACAATTAAAAAAATTTATACTAGTATATAAACCATACAGCGAACATTCGTTCGGAAATCAGAAGGAGAATGATTATGGCAGGTAATGAAAATAAGCGGAAAGCATTGGATGCGGCTATTGCAAAATTAGAGAAGGATTTTGGAAAAGGTACGGTGATGAAGCTGGGTGATCCGGCGGCGCAGGTTGCTGTAGAGACGGTTCCCACAGGGTGTCTGAGTCTTGATATCGCCCTGGGTATGGGCGGAGTGCCGAAGGGGAGAGTTGTGGAGGTGTACGGACCGGAGTCCAGCGGTAAGACGACAGTAGCGCTTCATATGATTGCGGAGGTTCAGAAAAGAGGCGGCATCGCCGGATTTATTGATGCGGAGCATGCGCTGGATCCGGTGTATGCAGGGAATATCGGCGTAGATATCAATGAGCTTTATATCTCGCAGCCGGACAGCGGAGATCAGGCTTTGGAGATTGCAGAGACCATGGTCCGTTCCGGAGCTATGGATATCGTTGTTATCGATTCAGTGGCGGCTTTGGTTCCACGCCAGGAGATAGAAGGGGATATGGGAGATTCCCATGTGGGCCTGCAGGCAAGACTGATGTCACAGGCGCTCAGGAAGCTGACTCCTGTGATCAGCAAGTCTAACTGTATCGTTATCTTTATCAACCAGCTCCGTGAGAAGGTGGGAGTGATGTTCGGGAATCCGGAGACGACTACAGGAGGGCGTGCACTTAAATTCTATGCATCTGTACGTATGGACGTAAGGCGGATCGAAACACTGAAGCAGGGCGGTGAGATGACCGGGAACCGTACGAGGATCAAGATCGTTAAGAATAAGATCGCACCGCCTTTTAAAGAAGCGGAATTTGATATCATGTTCGGAAAAGGGATATCCAAAGAAGGAGATATCCTTGATCTGGCGCAGAAACTTGACCTTGTGAATAAAAGCGGTGCATGGTATGCCTACAACGGCGACAAGATCGGCCAGGGACGTGAGAACGCCAAGAGTTATCTGGCAGAGCATCCGGAGGTCATGAGCGATTTAGAAAAGAAGATAAGAGAGCATTTCCGGTTTGACGGCAGCGCCGGTGATGAGGCTGCTGCAGAGGCTGGCGTCCGGGGAGCCAAATCTTCGGAGGAAGCTGGGAGCGAAAAAGAGCCGGTGAAAGCCGCGAGAAAAAGGGCAGTAAAAGAAGATCAGTAATTGGAGAAGACAGATGATTGTCACAAATGTTGAGGAAGTGACGAAAGCAAAATCGAAAGTATACATAGATGGAGAATATGCATTTATTCTGTACAGAAAGGAGATTTCCCGTTACCGGATCGCTGCCGGAGCAAAGCTTGATGAAACGCTTTTCCACAAGATCAGAAAGGAAGTCGTTGAAAAGAGGGCGAAGCTTCGTGCCCTGCACCTTCTGAATGATATGGGGCGTACGGAGCAGCAGCTTCGGCAGAAGCTTGAGGGGGACGGGTATCCGGAGGATATCCTTGAGGAAGCGGTCTCTTACGTGAAGTCTTTCGGTTATGTTGACGACGGGAACTATGCCCGGCTGTTTATCGACAGCAGGAAGAATAAAAAAAGCAGAGCAGAGATCTATGCCAGTCTTCTGCATAAAGGGATCAGTACAGAGGAGATCGAGCAGGCGTTTGAGGAATCATATGACGAAGATGACGCAAAAAAAGCCATTGCTGCGATACTGAAAAAGAAAGATTATGACCCCCGGAAAGCGGACAAAAAGGAGACGCAGAAGATATTCGGCTACCTGGCCAGAAAAGGTTTTAAGCGCGAGGATATATTTAGCGTCTCTGAAATGCTTGACATCTATGACAAAACAGTATAAAATTTAACTGTTGTATTTGTACAATGAAAACTAAATAAGGAGGTGCTCCTGTGCTAAGTAATGGGTTCATTATTGCTATTGCAATAGTGCTTATCATAGCAGCGGCAGTGATCAGCCATTTTGTCACGGTTTCCCGTCTGAAGAGCAATGCAGAATCGAAGATCGGCAACGCAGAGACAAGAGCCCGCGAGATTATTGATGATGCGGTCAAGACGGCTGAGGCGAAGAAGAAGGAGTCTCTTTTGGAAATT
>CATLEM010000220.1 GCA_949916155.1 uncultured Dorea sp. | reverse complement strand
GATTTCTCAAAAGTGCCTTCTCCCCGCTGTTTATTCGAGTTTCTCGCTTTATAATGCGGCAGGGAACAGATGACCGTCACCTTGTTGGCCGCGTAAAATTCCGGGAGATCCTCATACCCTTCCTCCAGCATGATGGTAAGGTTGCTCCGCACCATCACATCGCTGCACACCTTCACCGCCTCTTTTACAAACCAGCGGAAATGCGGATTCATCTCCGGCGCGCCGCCTGTGATGTCAATGGTCTGAAAGCCCCACTCTTCATAGAGCTTAAGACATGCCTCCAGGACATCCTTTTCCATTACTTCCGTGCGGTTCGGCCCCGCCTCCATATGGCAGTGCTTGCAGGCAAGATTGCAGAGCCTTCCCACATTGATCTGCAGCACCGACATCTTATCCGTCATCAAAAGTTCCTTGTCATCAACAGAATCCCAGACTTCCGGAACCGGTGTTAATTTCTTGAATTCTTCTCTCGCATCCATACTTAAAGCTCCAGTTTCTTTACAATATTTTTCATCTGCACCCCGTGAACCAGCGACGCACCGCCCCGGATGGCCGCCGCCACATGCACGGCCTCCGTCATCTGCTCCTCGTCAACGCCTTTTGACAGGCAGTCCTGGGTATAAGAATCAATGCAGTACGGACACTGGACCGCAGTTGCCACCGCCAGCGCGATCAGAGACTTCTCTCTCGCCGTCAGCGCGCCCTCCGCGAATACAGAGCCGTAATACTGCATGAAAGTCTCCCAAAGCTTAGGTGCCTCCTCGCCCATGGTACCGAATTTCGCCAGATCCTCCGGATTGTAATACGTGTTCATTTACTTGCCCTCCTTTTTTCGTCTTTCATTATATAATTGCTTTAATAAAACAATCAAAGCTGATATGGCAAACAGAAGAAGAAGCCCTGTTACAAACAGTTTTGCCCCTCCTGTCAGCATACTGCCTACATAGGAATAGATGATGGTCGCCGGGAGCTGCCCGATTCCCGTAGCGACAAAGAAACTCCAAAACGACATGGAAGTAAGCCCCGCCGCATAGCTCACGATATCAAAAGAGATAAACGGCAAAAGCCTGGCAATCAGAATGCTCATCCTCCCGTGCCTCTCAAAAAATTCATCAATCTGCTTAAGCCCTGCCCGGCTCGTAAGCTTTTCCGCCGCATCACGCCCCAATATCCTCGCGATATAAAAGCAGACTGCCGCACCCGCCATAGCACTTGACCAGGAAAGGAGTGCCCCCTTCCACCAGCCGAACAGATTTGCATTGGCAAATGTCAAAAGAAACGCCGGCAAAGGCGCCGCAATCGACTGCAGTATCATCAGTAAAAATGACACCGCCGCCGCATAAGCCCCGTAAGACTCTACAAAATCCCTCACCACCGTAAAATCCCCGCTGGCAAAGGCCGCCAGCACCGTGTTCATCGTCCGGTTCACTGCCGGAACAAAATAGTAGATAAGAACCGCCGCTAAGGCAGCGAGCACCACCGCCGCTTTCCCAGCCCGGTTCCTTTTTTTCTTATTCATAGCTCCTTACCTCTCATCTGTATTTTTCACCTGTACAGCTGCAGCTCACAGGAGGAATTTCTCTAAAAATAATCCCGGGACAGCATCTCAAGAAAGTCATGAGACAGATACGCATTAAGTTTTTTATCTGTAGATTCATTAAATATCAGCTTATCCGGCTGCTGGTACTGTACCCACGCCATGGCGCACCAAGTCACCCCTCTTAAGCAGGTGATGGGAATAAACGTACCGACCCTCTCCTTAAGCCCCTCCACCGGAAACCTTCCGTCCGCAGCTCTTATATAATCATTCAAAAACTTTTCCATTTCCTCCGGGGAAAGGATGACATCCGTCTTCCAGAACGTCGTCGTCGGAGCAAGAAAATGCCCCAGATCCTGCGCCGGGTCCCCATATAACGGTTTTTCCCAGTCAATCAGGTAATTTTCTTTTCCCTCCCCATTGATCAGGAAGTTCGTAGAGTTAAGCTCCGTATTGATGCAGCACCGATAACCCCTTTGGTTCTCCGTCCGCTTAAGTCTCTCCCAGCCCCTGTCCAGGAGATTCCGGATAACACTTTTCGTCTCCTTATCTCCCAGAGGAGAATCCATATAGACCTTCACCATCGCCTCGCACTCCTCAAGGATCGCCTTAAGCGGGTTCTCCGGACTTAAGAGCCCGTCCTTTGCCGACACCGAGACACTGTGGATATCCGAAAGGCAATGCGCCGCCAGCCCCAGATCCTTTCGGTAATCTAAGCTTTTCCCCGGAAGATATTCCATCACCAACACCCCGTGATCCAGCTTTTCAAGGCTTCCATCCACGAAAAAAACTTTCGGTGTCCTCCCTGAATCCCATAAAAGCTCAAGGGCATGGTACTCATACCCGATCTGATCCTCAAGATGCATCTGGCTTCCGCAGTTTACCCGCAAAAGAAACTCTTTCCCACTGACCGGATGAGTAAAGATATAGTTAATATTGTATTCCCCCTGCGCCAGGATCCTGTATTCCTCACAGACCTCCCCCGGCAGCCCCATAGCCTCCCGGTAAGAAGGAGTTTTGATATATTCCGTTAATCCTCTGATCCTGTCCATATCCTGTATCCTTTCCTGCTTTTCTTAACCGGTCACCGCACATCATCATACATACCGGCAAGCATTTCCACATCTTCTCCGTCCCGGAATCTCTTACGGAGCCGGTTCATCTTCCACATCTCCTTAAGCTTTGGAACAGTGCCGGGCGGAAATCTTCTGTCCGAAGTGTATATCCGTTTTTGGGTGATGCCTATCCTCTCCCCTCTTTCCTTTAACCAAAGGGAAAACTGATAATCCTCCATGATCGGGATCTCCGGGAACATCCCCATCTCAAAAAACAAGCTCCGGTCAATGAATATCCCCTGATCGCCGAACACAACGTTCCTGTCCTTGATCCTGTGATTCGAGATCACACGGCAGGTAAACATAAAAAAATTCCTTGAATGGAACGCGATCCCAAAACATCCCGCCCTATGATCCTTCATGACATAACGTATCTGTTCTAACGGCCTTTCCGGCAGTTCACTGTCGCAGTGGAGAAAAAACAGAATATCCCCCGTGCTTTTTTCCGCCCCCATATTCATCTGCTTCGCCCTTCCCTTCTCCGAATGAAGGACCGTAAAATCAGAATCAATGTATTCCAGTGTCCTGTCCGTACTTCCGCCGTCCACCAGGATGATCTCACATTTGTCTTTGATCTGCCGAAGCCCGTCAAGAAGCCGGCGCACCGTCTTTTCCTCATTATAGACAGGCACGATCAC
>CATLEM010000219.1 GCA_949916155.1 uncultured Dorea sp. | reverse complement strand
AGAAACAGCAGATTACATATCCGATCAGGGAGCGGATGTATCGGTTATCGAATTTAAACCGGAAATTGCAGGAGATGTATTTCTCTATGTCAGGGATCACCTGATGAAACGGCTGAACAGAAAAAATGTCCGGATGTACCCAGGGGCGAAAGTAACAGAATTTTTTGACGACGGTGTTGCTTATGAAGATATAGTGTCAGGAGCCGTGGATGAATTGAGAGGTTTTGATACGGTTGTCCTGGCGATGGGAGCGAAGTCATACAATCCGTTTGAAGAGCAGTTAAAAGATAACAAAGCTATTCAGTTATTTGTTATCGGAGATGCAAGGAAAGCCGGTAAGGCAATGGCAGGGATCCACCAGGCATATGATATTCAGAAAGAAATATAATTCAAATTCGAAAGGAGAACAATTATGGCACAGGAAGCTTTGGGAATTATAGAGACAAAAGGTCTGATCGCAGCAATAGCGGCAAGTGATTCCATGGTTAAATCTGCAAATGTAACGCTTACAAAGTGCGAAAAAGTCGGTTCCGGAATCATAACAGTCATGGTACGCGGAGATGTCGGGGCCGTAAAGGCGGCGACAGATGCAGGAGCGGCTGTGGGAAACAAGGTTGGTGAAGTACAGGCTGTACATGTAATACCAAGACCACATACGGATACAGAGACGAAGATTTTAGATGCTCTTGAAGGCTGATCAGTCTGGGAGAAGGGGTGTGTGAAATACATGCCCCTTTTCCTTATTTGGAGAAAAGATGCAAAATAAAAAGGAAAAAGATTGTCTGTTCCCGAATTTCCGGGATTTAGGAGGATTTCTTACCAGGGATGGCAAACGCTCAAAGAAGGGAGTATATTTCCGGTCCGGAATGCCCGGACATCTTGATGAAAAAGAAATAGCCTTTCTAAATCACAGGGGGATTAAGACTGTTCTTGATTTTCGGATTGATGAGGAACGAAAGCGGGCGGGCTGGTATCAGAAACGGCAAAATGGGCTGGATTACGTGCGGCTGCCATACTATGACCAGGATAGTGTCGCATTGATTAAAGAAATGGGGGAAAAGCAAAGTTTTGACTGGCTGCGGATTTATACTGAGGTCCTGAAAGAGGGAAAGAATTGGATCCGGGATGTGTTTTTTGCGTTGGCATTATCGGAAGATGCGGTACTTTTTTACTGTGCTTCCGGAAAAGACCGGACAGGCGTTATAGCAGCCTTGCTTTTAGATATGCTTAGAGCGGAGGATGTATGGATTGTAACTGATTATTGCCTGACCTGGTACAGTCTGGATCATAACAAAAGCAGCTTTTTTGCGACATCTCCAAAAACTATGGTGATGTTTCTTGAGACTATCCGGAATCAATACGGCAGTGCGGAACAATATCTGGTACAGGCAGGCGTCCCTGTCAGTTTGCTGCAAAGAATCAAGGAACGGATTTTGATATAACAGATTAATAGGAGGTATGACTGTGTTGATCGGGCAAGCAGAACCACAGAAGATTTATCGGATTCTGGTTATTAACCCGGGATCAAATTCTACTAAGATTGCTGTCTTTGAAAATGAAGAAAAAGTTCGGCAGTTTTCAATTTTACACGCACCGGAGATCATAGGCTCTTTTTCGTCTGCTGTTTATGATCAGTATAAATATCGTTTACAGTGTATTCAGGACAGGCTGAAAGAGGAACGGATAGATTTAAGCGGGTTTGATGCGGTCGCAGGAAGAGGAGGATTCTTTACGGTAGGTGCGAAAAGCGGAACTTACAAAGTGAATGACTCTATGGTTGAACATTTAAAATGTCCTACAAGTGAGCATGTCGCTAATCTTGGCGGCATACTGGCAAAAAAACTGGCTGACGAGGTTGGGGTAAATGCCTATATTACAGATCCGGTCTGTGTGGATGAGATGACAGAACTTGCGAAAATCAGCGGATTTAATGGAATTGAGCGCTTGCCGAAATGGCAGCCGCTGTCTCATAAAGCAACAGCAAGACGGCTAGCCAGGATGATCGGAAGAGAATATAAAGACTGTAATCTGATCATCGGACATCTGGGCGGAGGAATCACTGTCGGCTCTCATCAGAAGGGCAGAGTGATCGATGTCAATAACGGACTTGACGGAGACGGTCCGTTTTCAGTGGACCGCCCCGGGCAGGTGCCGATTCGCGAATTGATCTGCTACTGTTTTGAGAGCGGCGCAACGAAAGAAGAGGTCATCAAAACCTTTATTTCCAAGGGAGGCCTTTATAGTTACTTTGGAACTGTCAATACAATAGCGATTGAGAAGGAAGCTTTGTCCGGCGATCCAAAAGCAGAACTTGTTCTGGATGCATTAGCCTATGGGATATCAAAAGAAATCGGATCAAATGCTTCGGTGCTCAAGGGACAGGTTGATGCGATCGGGCTGACAGGAGGTTTGGCTAATTCGAGATACATTACATCCAGAATCATCGAGCGTGTTAGTTTTATCGCTCCGGTTTATCTGTTCCCGGGAGAGTTTGAGATGGAAGCTCTGGCGCTTGGCGCACTTCGGGATCTGACTGGTGAGGAGACCGCTATGGTTTTTGAAGAGAATACGGAAAGACGTTAATTAAATATGAACAGAAGCATGACTGTTTCAGATTGAAATCAGAAGGGGGAGTCAAAAACAGGCTCCCCCTGAAAATCAGCAGAGATATATGCGGTATTGTGCTGTGTCAGCATCTGACAAGACCCTTTGGATAAATAAGGTTTATATTATTTGGCGCAGTATTGGATAATGTGGCCGCGATAATCTCAGAGGCTGTCTGACAGCCGTTTAGGATCCAGTCGCTGATCGTCCGGAAAAATCCAAGGCAGTAAAACCGAAGCAATGATTTTTCATAAGCATCTGCCTGTTCTGTATTAAACCACTGGTATTGCTGCTTATAGCTGATTGATTCTAAATATGCGTAACAGGTGGGATCCTTAAAAAATTTTTTCCAGTATTGTTTATACTTCTCAATGTCTTTGCAGGCTTCCAGAAGAAAGGAATAATAATCCATGATGTCTTTTGGCATTTCATGCTGTATAGTATGGAGATAAAGCTGAATCACAATATCATATTTGTCTGTAAAGAAATTGTAAAAAGTTCTTCTGCTGATCCCGCAGTTGTCAGCAATATCTCGGATAGTGATGGATTTAAAAGGTCTGTTGTTTTCAAGCAGATCCAGCAGAGAAGCGGTTATCAGTTCTTGATTAGTCTGTTTTTTTATCATGATCGAGCCTCCATTCTATTTTTTAATATTAATATACAGGAGACAGAAAAAAAAGAACATGTGTC
>CATLEM010000218.1 GCA_949916155.1 uncultured Dorea sp. | reverse complement strand
ACTCCACCTTCGTCTTCCAGCTCGTCATCTCCTTTCCGGATACATTTTTAATAAACAACACATACTGGTAAAATGTCTGTCCCTCTGACTCCCAGCTCCCGGAAAGGGAAGCCGTAACTTCCAGTCCGTTGTTCCTGGCGCTCACTCTCATGCCCCCAGCCGGGTTGTTTCCCTGCAAGGATGCATCCAAACTGCCGTCGGTTCCCGCTGTTCCTGCTACTTCTGCCGCATCTCCCGCGCCGCTTTCCACCGTCCCCGCGGTTTCAGCCGCCCTCGCCTTTTCTTTCGCTGCCGCAAGGACACGGCAAAACCATTCCCCGGAATCGCTTAAGTCATCCGCCGTAAAGTCCGACACCTTATCCACGGAGCTTTTAAGAACCGCCGAAGTCTCCTCCTTATTGGACAGATTCCACGCTACATAGCTGATCTTCAGCCGGTCCATAAGCTGCACCCATATCTTAGCCTGTTCCTTATCGATCTCCCCGTTTCCGCCGGCATCGCAGATGCCAAACTCCGAGACAAATACCGGAAGCCCGGCATCGACAGCCTCCGCCATCGTATTTTGCAGGGCGCCGGCATGGGTTGCCGCGTAAAAATGCAGCGTGTACATCAGATTGCCGTACTCGGTGATGGGATCTGCCGCTGCTAAGTCAACCTGCTGGGACCAGTTCGGCGTCCCCACTAAGATCACCGCGTCCGGAGCATTTTTGCGGATGACCGGAATGACTTCTCTCGCGTAAGCCTTGATCTCGCCCCAGGAAGTCCCGCTGTTTGGCTCGTTGCAGATCTCATAGAGCACATGGTCATCATCCGCCAGCTCTCCGGATATCTCTTTGAAAAAGGAAACCGCCTCTTCTCTATACTGGTTCGGATTGCCGTCCGATAAGATGTGCCAGTCGACGATGACATACAGATCCGCCTTCGCCGCGTACTGAACACCGCTTTTCACCAGTTCCTTCAATTTCTCCTTATCGCCGTCAGTGCAGTAACCGCCGGATTCCGCCGTGTACATGGCAAGGCGGACGGCATTAACGCCCCATTCTTTCCTAAGCTCTCCAAAAAGCTTCTCATTGACATACTGGGGAAACCATGCAAGGCCGTGGGTGCTGAGTCCTCTTAACTGCACGGTATTTCCGAAGCTGTCCACAAGATCCGTCCCCCTGACAGACAGCTTTCCGTTGACAGAAGGCGCGGCAAGCACCCTGGCCGCAGTTTCCGCCGTCTCTGCTTTCAGGCTGTTTTTCTCGCCGGATTCCCGGCTTCCTTCCTGCCCGTTCCCGGCATTTTCATCCGAAGGACTGTTAAAAGCACTGTCCCCGTCCTGTCCCTTAGGCAGCCGGCCGTCATTATGCGGACTGCCCGGAGCCGCCCCGGACTCATCCCCCGGATTTCCTGCATCTTTCGGGTTTCCCGCCTGCCCGTTTCCGCCAGCTTTCCCGCAGGCAGAAAGACAGATCACAAGAAGCAGGATAATACATACAGATCCGGAAAATCTCTTTTTTGTACGCTTATCTGTGTTAATCATCGTATAAATCCTTCTATAAAAGGACGCCTCTACATGAACATATTCCCTGTCCCCACGTACCGGATCCCGTCCTCGAACACTCGCTTTCCGTCCATGGTCACAAGCTTCACGTCATTCAGACACCTGATATCTTTGCTCAGATCTCCGCCCACGACAAGGATATCCGCCTCAAGCCCTTCCTTGATCAGCCCTCTTTCCTTTTCCACACCCAGCACTTTCGCCGGATTCGAGGTGGCCGTCTGGATCGCCTGCACCGGTGTGATCCCGTACTCTACCATATATTCAAGCTCTCTCGGAAGCGGCAGAAACGGCGACTGGTACATCACCATGTCCGTCCCGGCGATCACCGTCACACCTGTATCGTAAAATGCCTTGAAATTATCCCGATATGCCTTGTACGCCGGTTCGAAATACTGATAATCGTTTATCTCCTTCTGCATCACCGGGTCGTTTACCGGCGCGCCGGCATTATTCTCTATTTTTTCTTTGCAGATATCATAGAGCAGCGTGTACGCCATAATGGTAGGTGTCCACGCGATTCCTTTCTCTGCCATCTGCTTCGCATGGTCAACGGTCATAAATGTGGCGTGCTCGATGGTGTCAAATCCCGCGTCAATACACATCTGGATACCCGGGTTGGTCCCCGCATGGACTCCGCACTTGATGCCTCTCCTGTGGCACTCGTCAACTGCCGCATCAAGCTCTTCCTGGGTAAACTCCGGGATATGGGAACGATGCGTGGTAAGGATCTTTACCCAGTCTGCCCCGTCGCGCACCTGCCTGCGGATCTCCCTGCGGATCTCCCACGGGCCGTCCACCTGTTCTGCTTCATCCCAGGCATGTCCGCCTGTCATACACATCCCCGCGTCCGTGTGGGTGATCTTCGGCACTACCACAAATCCCTTCTCTGCCGCAAGCTTTAAGTTCTTGCAGACACCGTGGGCAGAGCACATATCCCGCACCGACGTGATCCCCCGCTCGAACGCTGCCTGGGCATGCTGCAGCGCATAGAGCATGATAAGCTGCGTCCCGTAATTAAAGCTGTCCGGCTGGGAATAATAATATCCCAGGTGGGCATGCATATCACAGAGTCCCGGAAGTATGGTAGCATCGCCGTAATCCTTCACTTCCTCATCCGGGAACGATGCGGCAAGCTCCTCCTTCGCCGCGATCTTTTTGATCCTGCCGTCCGCACCTGTCAGCACCGCCCTGTCCTCCAAAACAGTCTTTCCATCTCCGGTCATGAGATATTTCGCACAAATGATCATCTTAACGTATCCTCCTTAATGACATAATGATATAGATGATTATACCACTTTTCCTCAGGCCGCGGTACTGGTTTTACCCGTATTCTGCAATTATCTCCTTTACCTTTTCCGCAAACTCATCCGGCATATCTTTCGCTGTATTGTGATACCCCGGCAGTGTTACAACCGGCCACCCGATGATCCTTGCTCCGGTCTCCGAGGATGTGGCAAAGATACTTTCTCTTCCTTTTTCTGTCACGGCGACAATCACCGGCACAGATATCTTTCTCAGTTCCCCGACCGGCGGCAGGTATCTTTGCACCTCATTCAGCTCCCCGTACATAAACGCGGACAGATTCTGGTACGTCTGCTTAAGTTCCTTAAACGAAGCTGCATTTTTCTTTGTTTCAGCCGCCCCCGTTACCCGGGAAAATGCCGGCAGCGCATTTTTGATCCTTCCCGCCTTTACATATCCGTTCAGCTCCTCATTCCACTGAATAAGCTTTTCTCTCTCCGCATCCTCATATCCAAGAGACGGCTCAACCAGTATCATCCCTCTGACCATCCCCGGATAACGAATGGCCGCTTCTACAG
>CATLEM010000217.1 GCA_949916155.1 uncultured Dorea sp. | reverse complement strand
ATACAGCTGATCACCAACGACGTGCCATCCTGTGAGCGCGATTCCTCCCGGGCTCACACCGTACGTCCTGCCCCTGACATTTACCAGCGAATTTTTTTTAGGACGAAAGAGCTTTCCTTTGGCGGAAAACACATAATATTTTCCTTTGATCTTATAGCATCCCCTGGCATATCCGCCGCCCGGCTTCACATAATATCTCCCGCTTTTTTTCACCTTCCATCTTCCCTTTGCTGCCTTAGCCTCCGTCACAGGGACAGCACAAAAAAACATAGTCAGAGCTAAAATCAATGCTATGCCCCTCTTCTTATGATATATTTTCAAGTTCTCCATCTCCCTTTTCTCTCACGTAATATTCTCCCACCGGGAACTTAAGGACCGCCCTGGTGCCTTTATCCTCCTCGGAAGATACAGATATCTCTATCCCTAATTTCCCGCACAGTTCCCTGCAGAGATATAATCCCATCCCCGTAGCGCGCCGGGTGCTGCGCCCATTGCTGCCGGTGAATCCCTTCTCGAAGATCCTGGGCAGCTCCTCTTTTTTTATCCCTACGCCATCATCCTCCACAATAAGCTGCACTGCCTTTCTCTGCTTCTCAGTATGGATAAAAAGCTTCTCCCCGCCGTCCTTTTTATACTTTACACTGTTCAAGATCAGCTGGTTCAGGATAAACGCGATCCATTTTTTATCCGTGTAGACAAAATGGCTGCAGCTGACCTCAGCCTGCACGCCGTTCTGGATCAGATAATATTTATTCGCCGAAAGCACCGATGAAACGATCTCAGAAAGCTCCGTCTTCCGGATCATATAATCCTTGTATACTTCATCCGCCCTTGCATAGTAAAGTGCCATATCTACATAATTTTCTATCTTTCTGTTTTCCAGCCAGATCTGTCTGGTGTTCTCATCTTTGTGATTTTCACAGATTAAAGACACCCCGGTGACAGGCGCCTTTATCTCATGAACCCAGCTTTCGACAAATTCGCGGTACTCTTTTTTCTCCTGCTCGGCAGCGCGGATCTTCTCGATAAATGATTTGTTGGAAAGACGGATCATCTCCCGGCAGAGCCTGTCCTCAAGCCGCGCAGAATCCGGCATCAGCTCTCCCAAAAGATAACGCTCATCCAGCCGTTCTAAGATTCTCGATATTTCCAGAAAATATCTCCGCCTCTTCCAGTAATCCAACCCAAAATATGTGCCTGCGGCCAATACCCAGACACTCCCGATCAGGACGCATAAATCTGCGGGATATCCCGTAACACAAAGAAACCCGAAAAGGGCCAGCATACAGAAGATCTGCAGGATAAATACCAGCGCCCTGTCCTTTATATATTCTGCCAGCGTCATATGCGGTACCCCATCCCCCGTTTCGTCTGGATAAAATCATGAAGGCCGATGGCAGTCAGCTTATTTCTCAGGCGGGTCATATTGACGCTTAAGCTGTTGTCGTCGATATACACCTGATTGTCCCACAGATACTCGATCATATCCGCCCGGGGCACGATCTCCCCCTGTCTCAGGAAGAGACAGTGCAGGATCTTTATCTCATTCTTTGTCAGATCCGCGCGTCTTTCGCCATAGGAAACCATTGCGCGTGCTACATCAAGCCGCGCGTCTTTATATTGAAGCAAAGACGGCGCGCCTTCCGCCCCTTTTTTCGCCCGCTTAAGCACCGCCGCGATCCGCGCCAGAAGGACGGGCGGGTAAAAGGGCTTCGTGATATAATCGTCGCCGCCCCTTAGCATCCCGGCAAGCTCATCCTTAGCGTCCGTCCGGCTGGTAAGGAAGACCACCGGCACATCCGATGTCTTTCTCACCCTGCCGCAGATGTCAAATCCCGACTCCCCGGGGAGATTTAAGTCCAGCAGCACAAGATCCGGGGCTTCTCTCAAAACATCCGCCGCCACATCCTCAAATTTTTCTAACGCTGTTACCTCATACAACGCATTTTCAAGGAGGAGCGTAAGCTCCTGCCGGATCACCGGCTCGTCCTCAACGATCAAGATCTTCATGTGTCTATCCTCCTGTCGTGGAAATCGTGGTAATTTCGAGTGTCTTTCGAGTGTCTTTCGAGTTTTTAATTATTTCCACTCGTATAAAACTCAATCATCAACTTTAATATATCTGCTAAGTTTACCTTTTCCCTCCAGCTTCAATATGTTTTCAGCACGCATTTTATCTATAACGGCTCGTGCCTGCTGTTTTGTAAATCCGCATAACTCACGTATTTTTTCATTAGTAATAGAATTCTCTTGTTCCAAATATTCTAATATCCTACTTTTCGCTTTGATAAATTGTATAGTCTTATCCTGTGTATATTCCACATCAGATTTAATTGCTTCGTATACCTTTGGTGTCAACATATACTCCTTACCTGATAACTCGACCAATCCATTCTTTATTAAATCATTACAACTTTTTCGCGTCTCTAATATCGAAAGCTGCGTTAATTCCTGTGCTTCTGACAATGCAATTCTTTTGTTGTCTGTTAAATGCCTCAATATCATTAATTCCGGCAAAGGCAGGATCTTTTGCAGCTTGTCCTGCTCGCTGGCGATAAATTTCACAAAATTTACATCATCAATCGCGCTGAAAATAGTCAATGACACTGCTTCATTGTATGTGTGATATTGCGGATAAGGTTTCCCTGAGGATATCATCTCACGAAAGATGATATCAACACCTTGCCCCGTTCTTTGTACATATTTTAGCCTTTGTAATGTCTCCGCAATCAGTTTATTTCTTGGCGTAGACGGATGTGTGATTATATTTTTCTCATTCACTCCCTCTGGAAATCCACCCGGATTTTCAATCACAATTCTGTCCGGATAATGCTTTACATACACTGCTCCTATATTCAGATAGTCTCTGTGCGATAACGCATTCAAGAGCGCCTCTTGAAATACCTTTTCTGAGAAGTCCTCAACCTCCAGCCGAAACAGACCCACTTGTACATTTACAATCTTATTAGTATTTTGTATCTTCTCAGCTAAACGATCAATCACAGATATTATCGGCTGTTTTAAATCCAATCGGGAATCATACTCTTCCGTATTATCTGCTGAATAATGAAGATATATCACTTCCGCCTGCGGCAACAACCGGTTAATCGCTGTCTCTTTACCCACAAAAAGCAATCCCGCAATCGTAAGCTTGTCAACACCTTCATCTTCTTTTATCAATCCCAAATCCCTTAAAAATGACATATCTTCCAATTCAGGTAAAGAAGATTTCGGATCACGCATTTTCAATTTTTCCTTTAGATTATATATCTCCAATGCATTTATATCTTCTACCGTACTATCTGCCATGATCTGTCCTGAAAAGTCAGGACTTTGAATAGAAGCATACTTATTACTCATTTCATCCGGATAATACGGTTTTGAATTCTTACCTAACCGTTTTAAGCATCTTCCATCTGAAGTG
>CATLEM010000216.1 GCA_949916155.1 uncultured Dorea sp. | reverse complement strand
TATCCGGACAGAGGATATCGACGGGCTGAATGATTACATCAAAGAATACCGCTCCTCCCTGACACCCCCGGCAAAGATCTACTGCGATAACCTTGCCTTAAATTCCCTGATCGGGTATTACAGGGAGCTGTCAGAGAGCAAAGGCTCTGCCTTCACCGTCTCCATATCCCTGCCAAAAGAGCCCCTCCTCCCCGACATGGATCTGTGCGCCATCGTCTCCAACCTCCTGGAAAACGCGGTGGAAGCCTGCGCGCGGATGGTCTCCGAAGACCGCTTTATCACCGTGAAAATATCGGCCACCACCAACTCTCTTCTGACTATCATCATCGAAAACAGCTATGAGGGAGAGATTCAAAGATCCGGAAATGTCTTCATTTCCTCAAAGAAAAAAGGACGTAAGGGGATCGGAATCTCCTCAGTCCTTAATATCATTGAACAATATAACGGAATATCAAAATTTGAATATCAGGAACAAATTTTTAAGGTGTCGTTACTGCTGAAGAACAAAATCACATGATCACTACGGATGCATGATTATCTTCATGCACTGCTTTGACTGCATTACCGCATAAGCCTGCTCCATCTGCTCCAGAGGAAAATGATGAGTGATCAGCGGTTCCGTTTTCACTCTGCCATCTTCCACAAAATTTAAACATTCTTCAAACTCCTGCCTCGTATAGCAGATCGTACCATATATCTTAATCTCGCTCCTTACCACCTTCCCCAGATCTACTTCGGGCATGCTGTGATAAAGTCCCGTAACTGCGTAGGTTCCTCCTTTTTTCAGCATATTCATCGCTGCAGCAGGTACGCCCGGCGCACCGGCACAGTCCTGCACATAATCCGCCATCCTGCCGTCAGTGATCTGCCGCACTCTCTCTGCCGGATCTTCTGAAGACAGATTGATCACTGCGTCAGCACCAAGCTCCTGAGCCAGCCTAAGGCGATCCTTATCCGCATCTGTCCCCACGCAGATCACCTGCTTTACACCTCTGAGTTTAATAAGCTGCACCGCATACAGCCCGATAGGCCCCGGGCCGAACACGACGCACACGTCTTTGGATGTGATGGGGGATGCTTTGACAGTACGGTATGCAGAAGCGATCGGATCTACCGAAGCCCCCTGATCATAAGTAGTAGTATCCCGCATCTTCCGGCAGACCTTTGCCGGCACACGGACATATTCCGCAAAAGCACCGTCAACATGGATACCCGTCTCTGAAAGATTGTCGCAGAGCACTTCCTTTCCCTCGATACACATATCACAGTTACCGCATCCAATGACAATGCAGGGTGTAACCCGGTCCCCGGGTTTCAGATTCTTTACCCGGCTTCCCGCTTCCACTACATCCCCGGCAAATTCGTGTCCCGGTATCAGCGGCCAGGGGACTTCCCTCGTCCCGGCAAGTATAGGCCCGTCCGTCCCGCAAATCCCTGCAGACCTTACTCTAATGATCACATCATCTTCCCTGAGCACAGGATAAGGTACATCCTTTACCGCAAATCCCGGTCCGCTATGTTCTTTCACAACTGCTAACATTTTCTTTCGTCCTTTCAATATATTTCTGATATGCTCTCCATGTCGTCGCAAACTTATCCCAGTCCGCCAAGTATTCATCCTGAATCTGCGCTCCGAGCGCCGCTTTGTAAGGCGCTCCCTTCACAAGCTCCGGAGCTTCATAAGCTTCCCTGGCTATAGCTGCAAATGCCGCTGCATACTCGTCCATATCGTCTTTTGAATAAGTCTCTACCGGTTCCGGTGTAAACGGCTCCGGCAGCACCCTCGGATGATGGCTCGTAAAATAATCCTGAAAGCCATAATCTACAATCCTCCGGCAGATATCATCTGTCGTAACCCCTGTATCCTCCGTAAGTTCTTTCCAGCTGAGCCTGGCCTGCTCCATTCGAAAACGCCCTTTCGCAAAAGGCATGGAAAGTCCTTTGATCTCTAAAAGCTTCTTGATAAGATAATTATTATTCAATATAGAAAGCTCTGCAATCTGTTTCATCCCGTCCGCGCCAAGAGTACGGATATATGAATAGGTCCTTAAAAGAACCGGCGGTACCCCGTAAAACATCCGAAGCTTCCCAATGCTTTCCGGCCTGTCGTCATCCAGATAATATTTTTCCCCGTCAAACTCTACCGTCGGAGACGCTACATATTTTGAAAGTGCTTCTGACACGCACTGGGCGCCTGCCCCCGGCCCCTGACAGCCGTGCGGCGAAGAAAATGATTTGTGCAGATTGTAATGGCACATATCAAATCCGGCATCTCTTGCCCTTGTCAGGCCGAACACCCCGTTTAAATTCGCCTGGTCATAGACACATAAACCTCCGGCCTCATGGACAATATCCACAAACTGGCGGATGCGGTCATTGTATATCCCTGTATCTTCCGGATTCGTGATCATAAGCGCTGCCGTCCGTTCGGACACTGCCGTCTTAAGCGCCTCGATATCCGGCAGACCGTTCTCATCCGGATATAAAGTTATCACCTTATACCCCAGGGTCGCGGCTGTACCGGGATTTGCCGGATGGGAAAGGATCGTTGTTATGATCTCGTCCCGCTGAGAAGCCTCCCCCTTTTCTTCAAAATACGCCCGGATCGTCTGCACATTTGCAAAAATAGCCTGGCTGCCGCCGGACGGCTGAAGGCTCACTTTATCCATGCCTGAGATCGCTTTCAGATACTGTTCAACCTGATACATGATCTCAAGGATTCCCTGCACCGTACTTTCATCCTGATACGGATGAATCTCCTGCATCTTCTCCGAACGTACAAACTGTTCATGGATCTTCGGGCTGTACTTCATCGTACATGTCCCAAGGCCGATATCTATATTAATGTCCGTTCCGATAGTTTCCTGGGAAAGTCTCATATAATGACGCAGCACCTGCATCTGCGAAAGCTCCGGCAGATCAGGCCTTTTCTTTCTCTTAAGTCCTTCCGGGACCAGCTCCTTAACTCCTCCACTTATCTTCTTTACCTCATCCGATGCCTGCGGAATAAGCACTCCCCGCTCACCCGGATTGCCCATCTCCATAATAAAAGGTTCATCCCAGCGCGCCTGATGGAAATCTCTGTTCTTTTTCACGTAACCCATACCTGTATCACTCCTTTCCGGCCTGCGGCGTGCCTGTGATCTGTGAAACTGCATCTACGAGCGCGTCCATCTCCGCCTGAGACGTCAGCTCTGATACGCAGTAAAGGGCGCACTGACCGGCCCACGGGAAGTCTCCGCTTACATCCTTGCCGCCGAAAATACCGTATCCCAGAAGCTCTTTATTCACCTGCGCCGCACTCTTCCCGGTTTCCCCGAAATCAACCAGAACCTCCTGAAAATTACTTCCGCCGAATGGATTTGCCCGTACTCCTTCGATCTCATTCAGACGCACCGTAAGATACTGCAGATTCTGGATGATCGTCTCACCAAGTTCATACATCCCCTGCGGACCCATACTCGCAAGGTAAACGCCCGCCGTAATACCCCAAAGACCTGTCTCCGTACCGAAATATTCATTCGCCTTTTCGCGGCTTCCGTGGGAGCAGCGGTAATTCATCGCCCTTCCCCAGCCATAAGTACCCTCTCTGTC
>CATLEM010000215.1 GCA_949916155.1 uncultured Dorea sp. | reverse complement strand
CGAAAAAGGAGATGTATGACTATCTCATACGGATCGCGAAACAGCCGAAAAGGCATGTCCTTACGGATGTTCTTTTAGAGACTCTCTCGATCATTGCCTACAAGCAGCCGGTTACGAAGCTTGAGGTGGAAAAGATCCGGGGAGTCAAATCAGACCATGCGGTAAATAAGCTGGTAGAGTATGATCTGGTATGTGAGGTGGGAAGGATGGACGCGCCGGGAAGACCGTTGTTATTCGGTACGACAGAGGAATTTTTAAGAAGATTCGGTATCCAGTCTGTCGACGAGCTGCCGGTGATGAACCCGGAGCAGGTGGAACATCTGAAGACGGAAGCGGAGGAAGAGGTACAGCTTAAGCTGGATATTTAGGCAATCTATACATAGACGCAAGTTTCCGCGCATATATTGCAGTAACGGAAAATATGCGGTGCGGTGCATGAAAAGAAACAGACAGTTACATACAGGTTTGGCAGTTTTGATAACAGTACAGATACTGGCGATGATACTCACAGGTCCCGGTTTTCAGAAAGAGAGGGACAGACAGCCGAAGGAAGCTGTGAAGGAAGTATCCCGGGAGATCAACAACGAGCCGAAAGAACTTTACGCCCGGTCGGCGGTACTTATCGATGCTGACAGCGGGCGTATTTTGTTTGGAAAAGATGAGCGGAAGGTTCGTCCCATGGCAAGTACCACGAAGATCATGACCTGTATTCTTACCTTGGAAAATATGAAAAAAGGCCAGAAGGCGAAGGTCTCTTCTAAGGCGGCAGGGCAGCCGAAGGTCCGGCTGGGAGTAAGAAGCGGAGAGGAATATTATATCAAGGACATCTTATATTCCCTGATGCTTGAGTCTCACAATGACAGTGCGGTGGTCATTGCCGAGGCGGTGGGCGGATCGGTGGAAGGATTTGCGGCGATGATGAACGAGAAAGCAAGGGAACTTGGCTGTGGGGATACTCATTTTGTCACGCCGAACGGGCTTGATAAAGAAGATGATGGCGGCGCACATGCCACGACAGCGGCAGACCTTGCGCGCATCATGAGATATTGTATCACGGAATCGCCGAAGAAAGAGGAGTTTCTTAAGATCACGAGGGCACAAAGCTATGAGTTTGCCTCTGCGGACGGAAAACGGCAGTTTACCTGTAATAACCACAATGCATTTCTGGGTATGATGGAGGGGGCGCTCTCCGGCAAGACCGGCTTCACGGCGAAGGCGGGGTATTGTTATGTGGGCGCATTAAAACGGGATGAGCGGACATTTATCGTGGCGCTTTTGGCGTGCGGCTGGCCGAATAATAAAGGATACAAGTGGAAAGACACGAGAAAGCTTATGGAGTATGCTCTAGAAAATTACGAGTACCGTGATGTACGGCAGGACTTTCCCGGCGGGGAGATCCCGGTAAAGGACGGGGTAAGCCCGGACGATGATTTTAACTTTGACTGCAGGGTGCGTATTGATATGAAGCCGGAGGATAAAGAGGCGAAGCTTATGGTACTTCTTAGGAAAGATGAAGAAGTGACGGTGGAGAAAAAGATCAAGTCTTCGGCAAATGCTCCGGTAAAGAGTGGACAGCGCATGGGGGAATATCTCTATATGCTGGACGGAAAAGAGATCAGAAGCTTCGATATCGTCACCCTCGAGTCCGTCAGAAAAAAGGATGCGGAATGGTGTCTTGATAAGATCGCGCAGCTTATCTGCCTTTAGGCTTTTTTCGGCCGGATGTCATAAAATTTCTTGACAAATAAGTGTACAGTGATATAATAAGTGTACTAAGATACTTAATACACTTAGTTCACTATATTGTATTGGAAGGAGGACGCTATGATTATTGTTGATTATAGTGATAAACGTCCGATCTACGAGCAGATTGCAGAACGCTTCCAGACGCTTATCATCAGCGGCGTTATGGAAGCGGATGAGAAACTTCCCTCGGTCCGCAGCCTTGCGGTTGAACTGTCGATCAATCCCAACACGATCCAGCGGGCTTACATGGAGCTTGAGAAGGATGGATTCATCTATACCGTGAAGGGGAGGGGGAATTTTGTGAAAAAGGATGAAGAACTGATGAACAGGCAGAAAGAGAAGCTGCTGGCAGGGCTTAAGGAACAGACGATGAACTGCCTCAGGCAGGGGATTGAAAAGCAGGAGATTATCGATTGTGTAGAAAGAGCGGCGGAGGGGGTTACGGCATGATAGAGATAAAAAAAGTCAGCAAATCATTCGAGAAGATTGAGGCGGTGAAAGATATCGACCTTGCGATCCGTTCCCAGTACATATTCGGGATGCTCGGGACCAACGGTGCGGGAAAGAGCACCCTTCTGCGCATGATGGCAGGGATTTTAAAACCGAAGGAAGGGGAGATCCTCATAGACGGACAGCATGTGTGGGATAATCCGGATGTAAAAAGGCGGTGTTTTTACATTTCTGATGAACAGTTTTTCTTCCCCAACGCAACAGCGAAGGATATGGCCACATTTTACGGAAGGTATTACACGAGATTTGATTACACGAGATTCGATGAGCTTTTGGGGAAATTCGGACTTGACAGTACAAGGAAGATACAGACATTTTCAAAAGGTATGAAAAAGCAGCTTTCCATATTGATCGGGCTGTGCGCGAATGTGTCGTATCTGTTCTGCGATGAGACCTTTGACGGGCTTGACCCGGTGATGCGCCAGGGCATCAAGAGCATCTTTGCGAAGGAGATCGATGAGAGAGAGCTGACCCCGGTCATCGCCTCTCACAATCTCAGGGAGCTTGAGGATATCTGCGACCATATCGGCCTTCTGCACAGAGGCGGCGTGCTCCTGTCAAAAGAGCTTACGGATCTTAAGTGCAATATGCACAAAGTACAGTGCGTGTTCCCGGAGGATGCCCATGTTTCGCTGTACAAGCTGTTCTGCATCCTGCAGCTTAAGCAGAAAGGACGCCTGATCTCTATGACAGTCAGGGAGAGCGAGGAGGATATAGCGAAAAAGATGGAGGGCTTAAATCCGGTTTACTACGAGGTTCTGCCGCTGTCCTTAGAAGAGATCTTTATCAGTGAAACGGAGGTGGTCGGATATGACATCAAAAATCTCATCTATTAATCTGCGCCGGGAAAATATCAAACACCGGATAGGCATGATCATTGTTACGTTCTTCTTTTTCTTCATGTCTATGCTGGCATTTCTTCTGGAAGTGCAGAATGCATGCGGGGAGAGAAACAGCAAGTTTGAAGTGGTCATGAATAAGATCACGGCGCTTGCCCAGCCGGAGTTCGGAATGGGGCTTTTGGCGATGGGAGCGGCAGTGCTGCTGGCGATCAGCAGCTTCAGATATCTCCACTCTAAGACGGAAGTTGATTTTTATCATTCCCTTCCCATAAGAAGACGGGATACCTTGTTTATCATCATGACTAATGATATCGTGCTTTTTGCGGTTCCGCTTGTTATCGTATCTGTAGTTAAGTGTATTATTACAGCGGCAGTCGGATATTTCAGCAGGGAGTTCTTTACGTATACTTTCTGGTCGGTTGTCTGCAGCCTGGCAGTATTTGCGGTCACGTATCTTACGATGGCACTCGCGATGCTGATGACGGGGAATACCTTCATCGGCATACTGGGGTT
>CATLEM010000214.1 GCA_949916155.1 uncultured Dorea sp. | reverse complement strand
CCGGCACACTCTTCACATATCCCATCTCATCCGCCAGCTGTATGATTTTTTTACGCATCTCATCGCTGACTCCCTTTTGCCCCGACAGCGCCTTCGACACAGTAACCGTACTGACGCCCAGCCTCTTGCCTATATCAGCCAGCCTGACTGTTTTAGCCATGTTCTTCCTCCTCGAACTGATTAATTAAATATTAATCAATATTAATTAATATCATTCTATTCCTATCACTGTATCTTGTCAAAGGAGAAATAACAAAAGGCGGAAATTAATTTCCGCCCGTACCAAACTCATTTTTCAGTTTTTCGAGTTTTTCCGCCGCATCATCAAGAGAATTTCCCTTTACGCCAAAATAGAACTTGATCTTCGGCTCAGTCCCCGAAGGACGTACACAGCACCATGCACTGTCCTCTAACTCAAAGTAGAGTACATCAGAAGCCGGAAGTCCAGTCGCCGTTACTTCTCCGGTCTCCATATCTTTTCTTATGTCCGTCTTATAATCCCTCACGGCAAGCACTTTAAAGCCCCCGAGTTCCTTCGGCGGATTCTCTCTCTGCTCCTTCATCAGCTCCTGGATCTTATTCGCCCCGTCAATGCCTTTTAGGGTCAGGGTTGAGAGGCCTTCCTTGTAATAACCATATTTTTCATACATGTCAACCATGGCATCCCACAGTGTCTTTTTCTGGAGCTTATAATATGCGGCCGCTTCACACAGCATCATGACTGCCACACAGGCATCTTTATCTCTTGCATATGTTCCGGCGAGGCATCCGTAGCTTTCCTCAAGCCCGAAAACATAAGAATATGTATTCTTTTCCTCAAACCACTTGATCTGCTCGCCGATATATTTAAAACCGGTCAGCACTTCGATCAGCGCTGTATGATAATCCGCAGCGATTGCCTTAGCCATATCAGTTGTCACGATGGTCTCCACAAGCGCCGGACGCTCAGGCATCGTACCGGTCTTTGTGCGTTCCCTCAGAATATACTCTGCGATCAGCATCCCCGACATATTCCCGGTAAAGCTTACATATTCCCCGCTTTCTGTATCCTTAACATAGACGCCGAGGCGGTCTGCATCCGGATCAGTGGCAAGCACAATATCTGCATCTACTTTTCCTGCAAGTTCAAGAGCCAGCTTCCATGCCCTGGCATCCTCCGGATTCGGATACGCTACCGTCGGAAAATTCCCGTCCGGGCTCTTTTGTTCCTCCACTACATACACATGCTCGAATCCCAGTTCCTTAAGCACACGTCTCACCGGAATATTCCCCGTTCCGTGAAGAGGCGTATATACAATCTTCATATCCTTTGCCGCCGCCTTGATCAGTTCCGGATGGATACTCTGCTCCTTTAACTTCTCCAGATACCGTTCATCAAAAGAAGTCCCGACGATCTGAAACAGCCCTTCAATTCTTGCCTCGTCCTCTTTCATCGTCTTCACCTGGGAGAAATCGGTAACCTTTCCGACCTCCGCCAGAATATTTTTATCATGAGGCGGAGTGATCTGCGCCCCGTCTTCCCAGTAAACCTTATAGCCGTTGTATTCTCCTGGATTATGGCTGGCAGTGATCACGATACCCGCAATACAGCCAAGCTCCCTCACTGCAAACGAAAGTTCCGGAGTCGGTCTCAGGCTCTCGAACAGATATGTCTGGATCCCATTTGCATTCAGACAGAACGCCGCCTCCCTTGCAAATTCCGGAGACATCCGCCTGGAATCAAAAGCGATCGCCACTCCTTTAGCCTGTCCGTCCTGTGAGACGATATAGTTAGCCAGCCCCTGTGTCGCCTTGCGCACCGTATAGATATTCATCCGGTTAGTCCCCGCGCCGATCACGCCTCTAAGTCCTCCTGTACCAAATTCAAGCTGACGGTAAAAACGGTCTTCTATCTCCTTTTCATCAGTTTTAAGCGCCGCAAGTTCCTTTCTTGTATCCTCATCAAAATAGGGGTCCGTACACCATTTTTCATAAGCTTCCCTGTAACTCATCGACCATCCTCCTTTTTTTCTGTTGTTATATTTCCCAAATGATACAACCTTTGTCCCTGAAAGGTCAAGCATTTATTTGTATTCTCCGGCTGCACCGCTTTAAAAGGAGCGTATCCGCATACACAGTCAGTCCGAAGCCAAACACCAGATAAACAGGAGCGGCAAGAACTAACAGTTCTCCTCCGGCGGCAAAACAGATGATAAACCCGCTGTTGAGAAATGCCATGACTATCGTTACCGGAAGATTTCGCACTGCCAAAAGAAAACTCCTGCCAAAAAGCTTTTTCAAGCGTTTCTCTCCTGTAAGCATCACCGGAAAGACATAGCCAAATACCATCTCCCAGATCACAGTCAGGCATCCGACGCCGATACTGACCATCCCCCATGTCCCGTTTCCTTTTATCCCTCCCAGGAAAGAAAGATCGAACAGAAGAAGGGCTCCTGTCAGAAAAAGCACGGCTCCCGCGCCGATTCCGGTCTTCAGATACCTTTTCCATGCCCGGGTGAAATTCCGGAAAGCAGAGACGAACTCTCCATTCTCCATATCTTCGAAGGACTGGTAAAGCGCTGCAAAGGATGCTCCCATCGTAATTACCGGCAGGGAAAAGATCAGGAAGAAAAGATTCAGCAGCATAACATCTCCCACTCTTCCCATAAAGTCAAAAAACGGATTCTCAATATTCATCTTCTTCATCGTCATTCTTCCTTTCCGCAAAGATACTCAAGAAAAAGGCCGCACGCTTTCTTATGCCTGCTGTCCGCCGCAAACACCAGGACCACCGGGTCGCCTTCTTCCTCCTCAAAAACATCCCGAAGCCGAGTCGTCTCTATGGGAATCTTATCTTCCGTGAACACCCCGCCCTGCAAAATGCAGTAATCATAAAAGCTCTCCGGCATGATCATGGCATCCGCCGCGCCTGCCGACCAGTTAAAAAAGAATTTCTCATAAGAACTCTCGTTCACGCCTTCAAGTTTTTTATCCCCGTAAGAGATCTGATAGTCCGAATCAACGGACACCTTCTTTTCCTCAAGTCCGGCATATGCGGCAAATTCCCGGGCAAGGCCGCGGTCTCTTCCGTAATCTGTCTTCTGGTTGACGATCACACAGGAGAACTCCGTCTTTTCCCTTCCCCATCCGATATGCCAGATGAGAAGGACAAAAAGCCCCAGAAGAACACAGCTGATCAAAATGTGATACCAGTAATAGTTCCGAATATATTCTATCTTCTGGCTCCTGCTCATATCCTTTGTTTTTTCCCTGATATCCGCAATCCATTTCTTCATCATTTTCTCTGCCTTCTTCTGAGACTCATCTGATCATATGTGTTTTTGCCAGTACGGTGTTGCATTAATTCCCGAGTAATCAATACTAGCCTTTCACCGCGCCGTTTGCCATACCGCTGTATACCTGCTTCTGGAATATCAGGAAGAAGATCAGGATCGGTATGATCGTGATGATAACGCCTGCGCAGATGTAGTTATACTGATTCCCGTACGGGCCGGTAAACGTATAAAGCGCTGTCGATATCGTCTTTAACTCCGCCTTCTGCAGATACAGGTTAGACGAATAGTATTCGTTGTATACGCTTACGCCTTTAAGTACGAGGGATGTAACGATCGCCGGCTTAAGCAGCGGGAACAGTATCTTGAAAAACACCC
>CATLEM010000213.1 GCA_949916155.1 uncultured Dorea sp. | reverse complement strand
CCTCCCCGTGATTTGTAGTATACCGAGTTCCCTACAAGAAAAATTATAACGAAAAATTAGGCTCAGGAAAACATTTTCATAACGTTTTGTGCCTGAGCAAAGCGAAAGGAATGGATATAAATATGAAAGAAAATGTAAAATCAAAATGGTATTTATAACAGGATTTTGTAAAATCCATAGAAAAGGAGGTACAGATGGGTACTAGAGTCACCATTCAGGATATCGCCGACGAGCTTGGCATATCCCGCAACACAGTCTCAAAGGCAATCAACAATACCGGCATTCTGGCCGACGCTACCAGGGATAAGGTATTAAAAAAGGCAATGGAGATGGGCTACAAGCAGTTTTCCTATGTAACTGCCGCCAACGCAGGAAGCTCCGTGCTTTCCATTCCTTCTCCAAAAGGAAATAACGAGATTGCTCTGTTTTTAACTAATTTTGTAGGAGGAAATCATTTTGCGACGGTCATGCTGGATAAGTTCCAGAAAGAGCTGGGCGGGCTGGGATACACACTTACGATGCACCGGGTACTTGCGGAAGAACAGGACAACTTAAAGCTCCCCGCCTCTTTTTCCCCGGAACGGACCGCCGGCATCATCTGCATCGAGATGTTTCATTATGAATATGATAAGATGCTCTGCGCTCTTGGCCTTCCTACCTTATTCGTAGATGCGCCGGTAACCTGCACAAAAGAGCCTCTTGAGGCAGACATCCTGTGCATGGACAACCAGACCGGCATCTGCCAGTTTGTAGAAGAAATAGCCCGGAGAGGAAAAACACACATCGGTTTTGTCGGGGAATACATGCACTGCCAGTCCTTTTTTGAGCGGTACATGGCCTACCGGAACGCCATGTACATGACAAATCTTCCCTGCCCGGACGAATACTGCATCATAAAGAATAAGGAAGGCATCCGCAATCCGGCTTCCGAAGACTATCAGGAATATCTCACCGAAAGTTTTAAAAAGCTTTCCCGTATGCCGGAAGTGCTGATATGCGCCAATGATTTTGTCGCCCTGGACGTCCTCCAGGTATTAAAAAAATCCGGCTATACTGTACCGGATGATGTGTGGCTGTGCGGATTTGACGATTCTCCCGAATCCAAGATCGTCACGCCCCCGCTGACATCCATCCATATACACAGCCAGATCATGGGATTTTCCGCAGTAAACCTGCTGATGTCCCGCATCAACGAGCCTTCGTTGAATTACCGGACAATGCATACGGAGACCGATCTGATCTACCGGGAATCTACGGGAGATTAAACTACATACAGGGATACGGACACTTAAGAACTTGTCAGGAAAACATGACACTTAGTAACTCATTACAGGGACATAGGCACTTACTTTCATAATTTCAGGAGGAAATATCATGAGCAATTTATTTAATCTGGACGGCCCAGTTTTACAGTTCATTAACAAAATCGTATACAGCGTCTATCTGAACATCCTGTGGTTCATCTGCTGTATTCCGGTGGTGACAGCCGGCGCATCTACTACCGCGCTTTTCTATGTCACATTAAAGATGGCGAAAAACGAAGAAGGAAATATCACGAAAGCATTTTTCCGTTCCTTTAAGGACAATCTGAAGCAGGGAACGAAGATCTGGCTGATCCTTCTGGCTCTGGGGATCCTTCTTGGCGTGGATGGTTACGTGCTGTACCATATGCGGTTTGAGAATGTATTCTGGACGCTTTGCACCGCAGTCTTCTGTGTCGCCGCAGCGGCCTACGCTATTGTCCTGATGTATATCTTTCCGCTCCTTGCCCGGTTTGACAATACGATCGGCGCTATGTTCAAAAACGCACTGTTTATCGGCATCCGCTTTCTGCTTTGTACGATATTGATGGCAGTCATTTACTTCGCTATGCTGCTTGTCGTCGTCCGCGTCTTTACTCCGGCGGTCATCTTCGGGGAAGGCTTATGCGCCCTGCTCTGCTCTTATCTGCTGTCCAATATCCTGCTGCTCTGCCAGGAGAAAGGGGAAAACAGATGAACATGCAGGTTAATTCATCCTCAAAAAAAGAACAGTGGAAACGCCTTCGCGGAAAGCAGAAGCTGCAATATGTCTGGGATTATTACAAACTGCCCATCGCTGTCTGCCTGATCGCCTTATATATACTCAGCTATACGCTGTACGGCCACCTGACCAAAAAGGAAACCCTGCTGTACGTGGGCCTTGTAAACATATCCGCGGGGGAACAGCTCACGGGCGATCTGAGCAGCGGATTCATTGATTCCGCAGGCGCAGACGCCTCAAAAACGGAGCTTAAGCTGTACACCGGATTATATCTCACCGAGGACCCGGACGACCCCAACCACGAATACACTTACGCTTCCCGCATTAAAATCATGGCCTCCATCGATGAAGAAAAGTTGGATATCCTGCTCATGAATAAAGAAGCGTATGATGCATTTTCCCAAAACGAATATCTCTGCGATATAGAAGAACTGCTCCGGGATATAGATCCCGAAGCAGCAAAAACCTTGGCGCCAAATCTTGTATCCAACGGACTTCTCATCTCTCAGAGAGGTCTTTTTAAGGGGGCCGGTCTTACCGGCGACGTATATCTCGGCGTGGTCAAAAATTCCCCGCGGCTGAACATGGCGGCGGAATATATCCGCTATCTGTATTCCGTCCCTTAAATCTGGGATGCCGAAGCTATAATATCTCCCCGGTATTTTCTAAATCTCATCTTTTCTATCTTTCCCACTGGCCGTACATCCTCGCACTTTTTTATCTGCATCGGGAAAAATCCCCTCACGGAATCGTTTTATCTTCTACCATTTATCCCATACATTTTTACATAGTAATGCTTATAATTTTGCAATATACTTTCCCTTATCAGCGTCTGGAATTTTTAATGCCGCCATTGCCTGATCCGCACTGCATTTCATTGTTTCCATCAAATTCCGAATTGCCTCCAGCAATGTTTCCTGCTTTGTTTCTCGTTCTTGCTTTTCAAAGTCTTCCTTCATAAGCTCTCTCAATGCTTCACACATAACTTTATCGCACCTCCTTATTGCCTCATATATCTCCTTGTTTGCAGAAACACTGACCTGCAAAACCGCGTCTACATTGTTTCTGTCTCCTGGTTCGGACATCTTTGCAGCTCTTTCAACAAATGCCCGGACATCTTCTTCCTTCACATGCTTTGATAAAATTCGTAATGTCCGGTGTGTTTCCTTATCTAGCCGCTTTGTCACCACAATCTGTGTGTCAAACAGCGCTTGTTTTCCACTAATATAATATATTCCCGGATAACGTTCCTTAATCTCCAAGCCCAAATTTTTCATCGCTTCGAACATTTCCCTTGGATAGCTTTCCCGGAATATGGAAATCGTCAGTTCATCGGCCGGGATCTGGTCTACGCTCTCTCCCAGTCCTTTATACAAGCAGGCGTAGCCAACCGTTTTATAGTAGTCGTCTATAGATAATGCATCATCCGGATTTTTGTACTCCACGACATTAAATTTTTTAAAAATATGTCCTAGTTCATTCTCTATTCTGACATCTGCAAGCTTCTTGATGATCAACAGATCCATCCGTATAGGTTCTTTGCTTAAGTTAAATTCCCTTTGGAATTCAAGGTCGCCTTTATTTGATAGAAATTCAAGCTCTGCCGCGCCATAAAAACCAGGATGCCATTGAATATTGGCAGCTTCAATAT
>CATLEM010000212.1 GCA_949916155.1 uncultured Dorea sp. | reverse complement strand
CTGCCCAGACTAAAGACAAGACGGCAGTTTCGCCCGGGCAGATGAAAAAGCTTACATCGGAGCTTAAAGAAGAATTCGATTATGTAATTCTTGATTCTCCTGCCGGAATCGAACAGGGTTTTCAGAATGCCATCGCCGGGGCAGACCGGGCTATCGTAGTGACGACACCTGAAGTCTCAGCGATCCGGGATGCGGACAGGATCATCGGACTGTTAGAGAAGAATAAGCTTCGCAGCAATGCCCTGATCATCAACCGTATCCGTGTGGATATGGTCCGCAAAGGCGATATGATGTCCGTAGATGATGTCACAGAGATACTGTCCATCCCTCTTATCGGAGCGATCCCCGATGATGAGAGAGTAGTGATCGGGACGAATCAGGGCGAACCCGTCATCGGTATGGATTCGAAAGCCGGAAAAGCCTATGGAAATATATGCCGGCGGATTACAGGCGAAGAGATTCCCATCATGGACATCACTGAAGGAGGAGGACTGCTTTCTATTCTTTCACATTTATTTAAGAAAGATTAAGGAGGCGTGAAGTCATGCAGAGAAAATCGTCTGTCAGCATAGCAAGAGACAGGATAAGGGCGCTGGTAACATCTGACCGCGTAAACTGTACGCCGGAATCTTATGATAAAATATGCCGGGAGCTTTATGAAGTGCTTTCCAAGTATATTGAATTTACCGAAGATGATTTTCATGTGCAGATAACGAGAACACATTTACTTATTGATTTTTCAGGAGAAGAAGATTGAAATTACCGAGATTTGTAAAAGTATATCACATAAAGAACTACAATTTTACATTGGCGGCGCTGGTACTGTCTCTTTCTGTACTGGGTATTTTTGTAGTGGGGAGCGCAAGAGAGATCTACCAGAGCAGACAGATACTTGGAGTGGTGATCGGTTTTTTGTTTATGGTTGTTGTTTCACTGTTTGATTATGTGTGGGTACTGGAATTTTACTGGCTGATCTATCTGGCGGCCGTGGCAAGCCTTGCCAGTGTATTTGTCATCGGGCAGACGGTAAACGGCGCCAGAAGATGGATCAATCTTGGATTCACGACCTTCCAGCCGTCGGAGCTTGCGAAGATACTCTTGATATTGTTTTTTTCAAAATATATCATGAACCATACGGAAGATATCAATGACCCGTCTTCACTGATCAGATACGCCGTGCTGTCAGCGATTCCTCTCGGCCTGATCTTTGCGGAGCCGAATCTTTCTACGACGCTTGTTACCGCCATGGTCATCTGCATGCTTATCTACGTGGGCGGGCTCAGTTACCGTGTCATCGGGAAGATCGTGCTTGCGCTGATCCCGATAGCCATGATCTTCCTTATCATTGTGCTGATGCCGCACCAACCGTTTCTCCAGGATTACCAGCAGAAGCGCATACTCGCTTTTATCAATCGGGAGGAGGATCAGAACAGCGACGAGGTCTACCAGCAGAACAATTCGGTCATGGCGATCGGTTCCGGAAAGCTGACCGGAAAAGGACTTAACAATAACACGACCACGTCGGTGAAAAACGGGAACTTTATCCCGGAACCCCAGACGGACTTTATCTTTGCCATTGTCGGTGAGGAATTAGGTTTCATCGGGGGATGTATAGTTATTGCTTTATTATTGTTGATTGTGGTACAATGTATATTAATCGGAATACGTGCACAGGACCTTGCAGGGAGAATCATCTGCTGCGGAGTAGGGGGGCTCATCGGAGTCCAGAGTTTCGTTAATATTTCGGTAGCAACAGGGTTGATCCCTAACACCGGAGTCCCCCTTCCTTTTGTAAGTTACGGGCTTACCTCCCTGGTAAGTCTCTATATTGGCATAGGTTTTGTGCTTAATGTCGGATTACAACCGAAGAAGTATCAGTAAGGAGCGTGAATTTAATGAATATTGGATTGATTGCACATGATTCAAAAAAGACTCTGATGCAGAATTTCTGCATAGCGTACAGAGGGATATTGAGCAAGCACAATTTATACGCCACAGGTACGACAGGAAGGTTAATCGAAGAAGTTACGAATCTGAATATCCACAAATATCTGGCAGGCCCTTTAGGGGGCAAGCAGCAGCTGGGGGCACAGATCGCCCAGAATGACATCGATGCTTTGATATTTTTACGTGAACCGTCGAATCCGAAGCCTCATGAACCGGATGTGAATGATGTTATTCGTCTGTGCGACACATACAACATACCGATGGCCTCAAATCTGGCTACGGCGGAATTGATAATACTTGCAATTGACAGAGGAGATTTGGATTGGCGTGAGATGTACCGGTAGATCAAGACGATATCAGAGAGCCCGCAGAAGGAGAAAACGTATCATCCGCAGGATGACAGTTCTGCTCATTTTGCTGTGTGCGGCAGCGGCGGGCCTTTATTACAGACAATTTCATAACGAAAAAGAAGAATATCTGGCTGCTGAATATGAATCCTCACATTACAACAGGGCGCTATACCGGGGGGATTTGTATTCGGCGGATTTATGTGTCGCCGCAAAGGACGTGGATATGGAAAATGCTCCCGATACCAATACATTAAAGGCAGCGGCGTTGCTTGACGTGGAAGGAAAACATACCGATTTCTCATATAAAGTCCATGAAAAGCTGTATCCGGCCAGCCTTACAAAGCTGATGACGGCGCTTGTCACTCTTGACAGCGGCGCGGACCTGTCAGAGACAGTAACAGTCTCTGCAAATGCTGATTCCAGGAAATTTGCGGCGGATGAACAGACCTGCGGGATTCAGGAGGGCGACAGTCTTACTCTGGAAAGCCTTCTCTATGGACTTCTCGTCTATTCCGGCAACGACAATGCGGTGGCGATTGCCGAGCATGTAGGCGGAAGCGCAGATAAGTTCGCAGAAATGATGAATGAAAAGGCAAAAGCGATCATGGCGACCAATTCTCATTTTGTGAATCCTAACGGGCTCCATAAGGAGGATCACTATACAACCGCTTACGATATGTATCTGATTTTTAATGCATGTCTGAAACATGATAAATTCATGGAGATCATACAGTCTGACTCTTATGAAGCAAAGGTAGAGAGGGCGGACGGAAGCAATATTTCTATAGAATGGGAGCCGACCAGTTATTATGCACTTGGAGAGGCAAAACTTCCCAAAAGCGGGAAGATCATCGGAGGAAAGACAGGGACGACCAAGAGCGCAGGAAACTGTCTCATCCTTCTGGATGAGTCTGATAGTGGAAAGCCATACATCTCTATCGTTATGGGCGCTGCGACAAAAGAACTTCTGTACCAGGATATGACGGCGCTGATCGAGGGGATTTCTGACAATGAATAAAAGGGGCATCCTTCTTTATAGGATTCCCCCTTATTTTAGGACTGCATTTCTGATGTGCTGCTGATCCTTCCGTAGAGACTGATCAGGTATAAACCGCACAGTCCTACGATCGCGTAGAGAATACGGGAGAACCAGGACAGATTTCCGAATAGGAATGCAACCAGATCGAACCGGAAGATTCCGACTAACAACCAGTTGACTGCGCCGACAATTACCAGTGTCAGAGCTGTGTTATCAAACCATTTCATTTTAAATGCCTCCTTTTTTTCATACTGAGATCAGTATGCCGCAGAAAGAGAGATTCTATACATGAAAAGGAAAATTTATGAAAAACGGCAGTAGGTTATATTATGCATACTCGGATTATTTAAAAGAAAAATACGGCGTAAAAGTATATAAGCTCCCGGTAAACC
>CATLEM010000211.1 GCA_949916155.1 uncultured Dorea sp. | reverse complement strand
TAGGCTACCATGATTCCCATAGCCACACTGATCGAGAAGAACAACTGTCCCATGGCATCCATCAGTATCATGAAAAACTTTTTCACTGTAACCCCGGTGAAATCAGGGATCAGATAGATCTTAAGCCCCTGAAGACCTGTTCTTGTCACACCCTCTGCATCCGTATGGCTCAGTGTCAGCGAGAAAAATCCGATACCGATAACCAGGATGAACAGAATCGGCATAAGAACTTTACTATAGTTCTCAATCCCTTTATTTACACCGTTGTATACTACATATGCAACCGCTGCAAGGAATACTACCATCCAGATGATCGGTCCCCACTGGCTTGTGATATAGCCGGTGAAATAACCGTCCACTGCCGTGTCTTTTCCCTTGCCGATCAGAAATTCCGCAAAATACTTCAAAACCCATCCGCCGATCGTGCAGTAATACGGCAGGATGATGATCGGCACCAGCCACGCGAAAAATCCGATAAACCGCCAGTTCTTGCTGATCTTTCCATAAGCGGTAAGAGGCCCCTGGGCCGTCTTTCTTCCGATGGCGATCTCGGTAGTCAAAAGCGCAAAACCAAACGTCAGCGCCAGAATGATGTAAAGGCAGATGAATAATCCGCCGCCGCCCTTCGCCGCAAGATATGGAAAACGCCAGATATTACCTAATCCGACCGCGCTTCCCGCGGCTGCCAGCACGAATCCTATTGAACCTGTAAAATTACTTCTCTTTCCTTGTGTTTCCAAAACAACTTACCTCCTGTACTTCCTCTTAGGTACTCTCTGAAATGTTTCTATATATAATGCCGGCACATATCCCAAAGCTTTCGTAAACCAGATAAACATCCTGTCTACCGGCCCTCCAGATATGCACACAGTTCATCATATCTATCCTCCATAGACGCATATCCATGCTCATAAAACTGCATAAGGACGTCATAACGCTTCTCAAGCCTCGACACCGGAGGGATGGTGGGACGCAGCACGAATATCCTCCCCTCTTCCTCAAGCTTTCTAATCCGGCGCATAGTCTCATTGTACTCAAAATTGCGGCGGATGGCAGCCCTGGCAAGCGCCGGATAATTCTGATACGCTGTCCGGTAAATGTTCGCCGCCGCCCTGGTCGTCATCTTCTTTTTATATCCCGGATTCCTTGTCAGTATGAGAACGATCTTCTCATTACCAAGCTCAAGAGCCCTGCCGATAGGGACAGAATCCGCAAGCCCGCCGTCCAGATACGGAGTCCCGTCGATATTCACCATCGGAGCTGCCAGAGGCATACTGCTGGATGCCTGACAGATACGCATAAGCCGCTTTCTGTCCTTTCGTTCCGTCATGTACTCTGCTTTTCCCGTGACACAGTTGGTCACCACAAGCTCGCACTCCATATCCGAAGCAAAATAGGTATCATAATCAAACGGAAACAATTCATTGGGATATTTATCAAAGATCAGTTCCATATCAAAGAGACTTTTCTTGCGGATCATCTTCCTGATGCCGCTGTAGTAATCATACTCTTTCTCCTTATGGATCATGCAGTCTCTCGTCCTTCCCGGCTGCTTAGACACATAATCCACTCCATTGCACGAGCCGGCGGATACCCCGATCACATGAGACAGATAAAGGTCTCTCTCCATCAGAAAATCCAATGCTCCCGAAGTAAACACGCCTCTTGTGGCACCGCCTTCCAGTACTATCGTTCCTGTTGTCATAGATGTGCATCTCCTCACTGTCAAATATAGAGAAATCTCTCTTGCTATTTGCGTATATATTTGGTAAGATAAGCCTTACATGCAAATATTTTTTAACATAATATCAATATAATACCACAGGTAACCAGAATAGTCCAATTATTATTTATAAGGAGTCAAAAAAATGATCAGTACAAGCAACATTACACTGCGCGTAGGCAAAAAAGCTCTCTTTGAAGATGTGAATATCAAATTCACGGAAGGCAACTGTTACGGCCTGATCGGAGCCAACGGCGCAGGAAAGTCCACCTTTTTAAAGATCCTCTCCGGACAGCTAGAGCCGTCCAAAGGCGAGGTTTTCATCACGCCGGGGGAACGCCTTTCCTTTCTGCAGCAGGATCATTTTAAATACGATGAGTTCTCCGCCCTTGACACGGTCATGAAAGGAAATGAGCGGCTCTATGAAATCATGCAGGAAAAGGAAGCCATCTACGCGAAAGAGGATTTTACTGACGAAGACGGCATAAAGGCAAGTGAGCTTGAGGCGGAATTCGCCGCCATGAACGGATGGGAGGCAGAATCAGACGCTGCTTCTTTATTGAACGGCCTCGGTATCGAGACAGAATTTCACTATGAGCTGATGAAGGATCTGGACGGTCCGAAAAAAGTAAAGGTACTTCTTGCCCAGGCGCTTTTCGGCAACCCGGACATCCTGCTCCTTGACGAGCCTACGAACCATCTGGATCTGGATGCTATCGCATGGCTGGAGGAATTTTTGATCAACTTCAATAATACTGTGATCGTCGTATCCCACGACCGCTATTTTCTGAACAAGGTCTGCACCCAGATCGCTGACATCGACTATGGAAAGATTAAACTCTATGCCGGAAACTATGATTTCTGGTATGTGTCAAGCCAGCTCCTCATCCGCCAGATGAAGGAAGCCAACAAGAAAAAAGAGGAAAAGATCAAAGAGCTGCAGGAATTTATCTCCCGTTTCAGCGCTAATGCTTCGAAATCGAAGCAGGCAACCTCGAGAAAGCGCGCTCTTGAAAAGATCCAGCTGGACGAGATCCAACCCTCAAGCCGGAAGTATCCTTACATCGACTTCCGCCCCAACCGCGAGATCGGCAATGATGTCCTGTCTGTGGAGGGCTTGAGCAAGACCATCGACGGCGAAAAGATATTGGACAATATCACCTTTACCTTAAATCACGACGACAAGGTTGCCTTCGTCGGCAGCAATGAGCTTGCCAAGACAGTCCTCTTCCAGATTCTTATGGGTGAGATGGAGCCGGACGAAGGCGTGTATAAGTGGGGAATCACTACTTCCCAGTCATATTTCCCGCTGGATTTCGGCGATGAATTTGACAGCGATTATACGATCGTAGAGTGGCTGACCCAGTATTCCGAAGAAAAGGATGTCACCTATGTCCGCGGTTTCCTCGGAAGGATGCTTTTCGGAGGCGATGACGGCGTAAAACGCGTGAGTGTCCTGTCCGGAGGAGAAAAAGTGCGCTGTATGCTGTCCAAGATGATGATCTCCGGCTCCAACATACTGGTACTGAATGAACCTACGAACCATCTGGATATGGAGTCGATCACCGCACTCAATAACGGGATGATAAAATTCCCGGGTGTACTGCTTTTCAGCTCCAGAGACCATCAGATCGTGCAGACGACAGCTAACCGGATCATGGAGATCGTGCCCGGCGGAAAACTGATCGATAAGATCACCACTTATGATGAATATCTGGAAAATGACGAGATGGCAAGAAAGAGACAGACATATACGATCCAGAAAGAAGAAGAGGATTAAAAGATAAGAAGTGATATGTAACAGGACGCCCCCGATAGTTGCCATACCCTCCGCTCCGAGGCTGACGCTTAGCCTGCGCTCCGGGTATGGCAACTATCGGGGGCTGTTTTTGTATATGGCATCAGTTTTATATTTTAGCCTGCCCTTTAAACGTAAACTTTCTTCAACGCCCATTTTGATTTGCAATACTATTGATAGTTTGCATTATGAGAAGTTCCAGGACGGCAGCGTGAAATGTATCGAGGATGAGATACCGTTTGAGGTGCCGGAG
>CATLEM010000210.1 GCA_949916155.1 uncultured Dorea sp. | reverse complement strand
CAACAGCCCCGGCCACCAGGAACTTTTATCTGGTGGCCGGGGCTGTCAGGATCTAGGCATCTGCAGATTACTCTGCCGCCGTTTTAAAAAATTTTATCGAACCCTCAGAGGGATTATTTCATTTTCAATCATTTTTTTCAATTCTTGGGTCAGCGCCTTACGGTATGCCAGCTTATTCATAGGCTTCTCTACGCTTTCCTTATAACTGCTGTAATCCGCATCTTCCTTGATCCTATTGATATTTGGCAGATTCCCGTCACGGTAGTGGTCTGCCGCATACATCACGGTGCCCTCATTCACATACCACTTTGCGGCAAATTCCCTGACAACGGCTTCCACTGCTTTGCGCCGCATATCCTCCAAGATAGCTGATATATGCTGGTTCCTGTATGCCTCCCGGTTATTTTCTATATCTGTAATGAGACGGGCCATCAATTCACCCAGCTTGGCATTGTCCTTGCACAGCGTGTCAACATACTCCCTTGCTTCCTCCAGTTTCTTGTTCCGCTCGTTCTCGGATTCCTCATCCTCATCATCAGAATAGTTTACAATGTCCTGCAAGAGGCTGACGATATATTCATAGTCCACTTTGGTTTGGATATAGGAAACCAGCTCGTAATTTTTGTCCGGACGGTCATCCCCGCCTTCCCCATTGGCGTTGCTATCATCCCCGCTGCTACGGAGCTCTTCTATCACATTCAGATAATGCGCTATGTATTCCTCATACTCCTGTCGTGTGATCCCATACCCCTCCAGATCATTTTCATTATATCTGGTGAACGACTGGAGCTGGGCAAAAGAGCGGTCAAATTTTTGAAACCTGCTGGCAAACGATGCCTTCTCCTTCAGCGACATCCCCGGAATAACGCCCGGCTGCGCAGCCACATAGCGCAATGCCGCAAGGTTTTGTATGAAATTTTTCTCAACCACATCCCACTCCTGCACCAAAGCATCTCCAGTCCCGCCCATCGAGTATAACTTAAGCGCATTATCAACGGCTTTCTTAAAATGATTCGGAGACTGGAACGTCACGATCTGCCCATACATTTTTCCGTTATCAAAAAGCCTGTTTGTCCGGGAGAACGCCTGTATCAGGTCATGCGGTCCGAACGGCTGCCTGTCTATAAAAAGAGTGGAAAGGCAAGGCGCATCAAACCCTGTAAGCAGCCTGTCCACTACAATGACAATATCAAGCTGCTGGTCACGGCTCTTGTACTTTCCTTCCTTTCTCGCCAGCCTTTTGTTAAGGTTTTTATTGTACGACTGGATCTGTCCCTTACCAAAATGCGTACCAAACATCCCATTATAATCCCGCAGGGAGCGTAACATTTTCTCCTGGTTGACATCGGAGCCCTCCTCATCTTCCGTCACGGAATATGTAATTGCAAATTTGGGGAAGTCCGGCAAGGCCGCTTTCGTCTCCTCACTGATCTTGACGCTCGCCCTGCCTTCTTTTATATCCGTGAGCAATTCATAATACCTCTGCGCCATCTGGATGGAACTTGCTGTCAGTATCGCTTCATATGTTTTTCCCCTGCCGTTTTTAAATCCGAACTTGTTGGCGGATCTGTTCAAGATGACATCAAGCACTTGCAGCATATGGCGGTCTTCTTTATAAACCTCCAGATCTTCATTCTCATCATTTCTCTCAATACCGGCTCCTGCCAGATGCTCTACCTGGAAACCAAGCACGGCGCGGTCGTGGATTGCCTCTTTTATTGTATAAGGATGGAGGCATTTCCCATACAGCTGCTCGGTCGTCCTGGGCAGATCGCCCATTTTCGGGTACGGGTTCTCATCAAAACGCGGTGTCCCCGTAAAGCCATACCATAGCGAATTGGAGAAAAACTTCCCAAGCTCCCTCTTCGTCTGCGGAGAGACAGCCCTGTGGCATTCATCCACTACAAACGCAATTTTCAGCCCTTTAATCTTCTTATACCGCGCGGTTTCCTCTTTCCCTGCCAGCCGCTTGCTTATTAACCTTTGCAGCTTCTGTATCGTTGTGACGATCGCCTGCCGCTTTCCATCGGCCAGCTTTTGGCTAAGGCCGGTGACGTTATCTGTTTCGTCAACGTCGATCGTATCATTGAAAGCATAGGACTGGAAGTCCATGGTGGTCTGTGTGTCGAGGTCTTTCCTGTCAATCAGGAACACCGTCTTTTCGATGGAAGGGATATCCATGAGCAGGTTCCGCGTCACTTTGTAAGATGTCATTGTTTTGCCAGAGCCAGTCGTATGCCACACAAACCCAGAAACGCCCCGCTTGGAAGCCTCCCGGATCGCTTCGATAGCATGTATCTGGTATGGGCGCAGCACTACAAGTTTCTTCTTGTCCTTATCCAGCACAGTGTATTTAGATACCATCTCATGCGCCTCTGGAATCTTCAACACGGCCTTTGCAAAATCAAGATAATCTGCGACTGGTTTGTTTTCCGCATCCAGCCAGCTACTCATGAACTGTGGGTTCAAATCTGGCGCATCTGCAGCAGCAAAATACCTCGTATCGCTGGCGTTGCTGACCACGAACATCTGCACTGCTGAGAATATGCCATGAAACTTGCCCTCACCGATATATTTCTTGATCTGCCGGAACCCATCCACAAAAGAATGCTCGCGATTTTTCAGCTCAATATGTATCATAGGAAGCCCGTTGATAAGTAAAGTGACATCAAACCGCCTGTCCCTCTCACCAGCTGCATCATCACCGTCTTCGCAAAATGCCCTGTATTGGTTGATCACCTCATACACGCTCGTGCCGCCCGCAATATGCTCTTGATTGACCACCACCAAATGAAGGGTATCTGTTCCGCGCTGTATATGCACCTGCGCCATACCGTTTTCTCCGGCAATCCACCGCCCGGCCTCGTAAAATGATGGGAACTGAAGCTGGTTTTTCACCTGCTCAAATTCCGATTCAGAAAGAGGGACACCATTAAGGCGGGCCTTATTATTCTGCTCCAAAATGTAACGCAAGTTCGCCCACAATTCATCCTCTGTTCTAAGGTCTGGCCTGTATGTCCACTGTGACTCCCCATTGGCCAACTGGTCTATCAATTTTTTCTCAATACTTGACTCAAGTTCTGCCATTTATCTTCTCCTTACACAAACATATTTCGGAGCATATATTGCTTCATCTTCTTATACACCTCTACCTCGCGCTGGTGAAGGGTGATGAGGTGGTCGAGGTGGGAAAAATAGCCACTAATCTTCTTCTGTTCCGGCATTGAAGGCATTAAGACTTGCATCGGTTTTAAATCGGCAAAAGGAGGAATATTTTTAATAGCTGAACCATTACTATGTGTTCTTGTAAATGCATCTATCATATTCGAAAATGCTATTATGAACATGCTTTTATTTACAATGTCTTCATTCACGCGAACTCTCATCAATGCTTGATTTATAACACCTGCCTCCGCATTTTGGGGGATTTCATAGATTTCTCCAATCGTTCCCGCACAAGAAACAATAATATCTCCCCCACAAACTTCAAAGGATTTTAACTTTGTAAGTGCATATTCCTTAGGTAAAAAATACCTCTCTAATGACCAATCTTTGTTGATAGCATTTTGCTGTTCATATACCTTAACAGAATCTTTGTCCTTGGGAACAAACATGTCTTTTGTAATAGCACTTCCGAATGGGCCTTTCTTATAATCTGCCAAATCACCAAACTTACGCTGTTCCCAAGTGTCAGTAAAACCGTCAAATCTAATCTCAGGAACATCTGCTCCGTTTTGCGGAAACATTTTTTGAAGCATAAATTTTTTTGACTTTT
>CATLEM010000209.1 GCA_949916155.1 uncultured Dorea sp. | reverse complement strand
ATTTTCTGATGGAAAGATTCCTTATCCGTTCCATCGGTATCCCATCCCCCATACTGTTTCGATATATTCTTCGTCCGTATACATTTTCAGCTTGTTCCTGACCCTTCTTATGATCTCTGTCACCACCCGGCTGTCCCCTTCAGCGTCGTAGCCGCACACTCTCTCGTAGATCCTCTCCCGGTCAAAGACCTGGCCCGGATGTGTGGAAAGAAATTCGATGACGCCGTACTCCAGCCGTGTAAGCTCCAGGCTCTCCCCGCCCATCTGTACGCTCTTTGCGGTGTAGTCGATGGCAAGGCCGCCGTAAAACCGGAACCGGGAGTCCCTCTTATGCCGCTCCTCCCGCGCGAGATGGGCTTGGATCCTCGCCTCCAGCTCCTTTAGGCTGAAGGGCTTTAAGATATAGTCGTCCCCTCCCGAAAGGAGGCCGTTTACCCGGTCCGTCTCCTCCACCCTGGCGGTGAGAAAGAGGATCGGGCAGGAGACCTTATCCCGGATCCGCCGGCACACCTCCATGCCGTCAAGCCCCGGCATATTGATGTCCAGCAGGATGATATCCGGGCTTTTCGACGCCTCCTTAAGCGCCGCCACCCCGTTTCCCGCAGTCATCACGGTATATCCCTTTATCTCAAAGCAGCTTCTCAGCATTTTCAACAGCTCCTCGTCGTCATCGACGATCAATATCCGGTAAGCCATCCTTTTCACCTTCCGTCTCTGTAAAATCTTTCCATCTGTGCGGTTGGAAATTTGTTCGAGGAACGGCAGTCTATAGCACCCCTTCCCCACGCAGACAGGGCAACACTTCGGCAAACTAACCTCTAACTGCGACTAAGGAGTTCAGGAAAGCCTTCACTCCAAGTCCGCGTAAGAGGTGGATTTTGCCTCCGTTAATAGCGCCCCCTAGATGTCTACTTAGGGAAAGGGGCGCTATAACTGCCTGTGTATCGAAAAAGCCCTTCCAGCCGCACAGATGAAATCTTTTTTTTAGTATACCCCTCAATTGTCAACAGACAAACAACGGCCGCTGCTTTCCCTTCCGTTTATGTCATATCATCCCGGAGGGCGTCGATGATATTTTCCTTCTTAATCTTTCTGACGGCGTACAGCATCGTCACGAACACGATCAGAAACACGCCCAGCATACTGAGGGCAACGGCCAGCCAGGGCACCGCGAAATCAATGTTGTCCGCCCCGTACTGCATAGCCCGGTATAAGCCGTAAGAGAGGATGAGCGACAGCGGTATCCCCCACAAAAGCGCCTGCAGGCCGTACAGGATGCACTCAAAGTTCATCATATCCTGGAAAGACCGCTCCGACATGCCCACCGAGCGCAGCATGGCAAGCTCCCGCCGCCTGAGCCGAATATTAGTGGAAATGGTGTTGAACACATTGGCAACGGCGATCAGCGTGATCATGGCGATAAACGTATAGCTGAACACATTGGCGATAAAGATAATATTATTATTCTGTGACGCCATCCGGTTCATGTTGATCAGCAGAAACCGTTCGTCTATGCCTGAGTCGGAAATGATGTTTTTCATCTCCCTCTCCGTCCGGGCCGGGTCCTCTGAATTGATGGACAGTCCCCTGGCGTCGATATGGGTATCCGGCGCGATCAGCTCATCTTTCCTGGAATAGGGCACTGTCACCGTAAACAGATACGGCGTCTGCACCGATGTGTCCGCGCTGTCGATAACCGGAAGGATATCCGGCATGATCATCTTCACGAACCGAAGCCTTGCCGGGACTTCTCCGTTTCTTTCCGAAGGCAGGTTTAACATCAGCTCCTCAGAATCCTCTTTAAACATATCCTCAAAGTCGCTTACCTCCTGCACCCGGCCTGTCTTTCCATTGTCCACCGCCCCGATGGCAAGAAGTTCTGTATCCTCCATCCCCTCAAGTCCTGCCTCTTTCACCAGTCTCTGGTATTCGTCGTCGTCCACGATCTGAAGCGTCAGGGAAAGTTTTGTTTCCTTTTCCCCGTCGGGAATCTCCATGGCCTCCTTTAACGCGTCAGTAAGGCAGTCCGTCTTTACCGCCGCAGAGCCGTTGGCGTTCATCTGGTAAAAGCACTCCGTCTTATCTTCTGACGCCTGCAGCTTATCCCAGAGGCCGAATACCTCCTCGTCCGACATATCCGGCGTGGAAAACGCCACATTGTAGGTGGTAAATACGATCGCCGCCTCCGATGCCTGTTTAAGCTCCGTGACAAAGCTGTTGGTGGCCACGAAAATGATAATGCTCAGCGTCAGGGACAGGATGATGCTTCTGTAGCGGCGCTTATTCCGCTTAAAGTTCTTGACGGCAAGGGTTCCCGGCAGGCCGAACAGATACCCGGACAGCCGCCCCGCTTTTACGTCCCTCCCGTCAAGCCGCACCTCATTGGTCTGGCGGATACACTCCATCACGGAAGTTTTTACCGCCTTTCTTGCGGGAAGATAGGCAGAGATCAGGATCGTGATAAAGCTTAAAACTACCGCCGCCAGGATTGCCGGAAGCGAGAGCACCAGCCTTAGCGGGGCATTCTCATAGGCAATCCCCTGAAAATTTTCTGCCACAAGGAAGATCACTCCTCTCGTGCCCATAAGCCCTAAGACCACTCCTGCCGGGATTCCTGCTATGCCGATGCAGAGCCCCTCAAACAGCACGGAGTTTTTAAGCTGCTTTTTCGTCGCCCCCACCGACATCAGGATACCGAACTGGCGGGTGCGCTCATTTAAGGAGATGCTGAACGCGTTGCGGATCAGAAATACCGAGCTCAGCACGATGATCCCCGCCGCGATCCCTCCAACGGTAAACAGGAGAAGATTGAAGATATCGTTGCCGGACGCGCCGAGAAATCTCAGCACATCATCATTCAATGTCACCGGGATCTCTTCCCCGGATATGGTTTCATCCTGATCTGATTCTTCTGTGCCGGACGCATACACGCTGGCATCCTTGGCATAATTCCTGGCGCTCCGGGGATGTTTAAGCTTTACAAACACACTGCTGCTGGCAGATTTCCCTTCCCCTTTTCTGGTGACCAGGGTGTAGCCGGGGTCGTCGGAATCCGTGTAGGAAAGCCTGGCGCAGATGCCCACCACGGTGTAAGTCTTTTTCTCCCTGACTACCAGTTCTTCCTCACCCTTCTCATAGCTGTCCTTCTGCCCCATCTTTCTTCCTTTCCTCACCCGGTCGCCTACCGAGAGTTCCAGAACATCTCCCTCTTTTACGTTCACTCCGCCGGTCGTCAGGACGCTCCCCGGCACAAGGATCTCGTGTTCGTTCTCCGGCAGCCGCCCGGACACCAGCTCTGCCGGCAGCGCGTCAAAGGTATCCGCGTCGTACCCGGTGATAAATACATAAGGGCTTTTTTTATTCTTACAGCCCTTAAGCCTTGCGTAGCCCAGATTCTCGGTGATGACTGTTTTTTCCGCTTCCTCGTCTTCCGCCCGGTCATTTGCAAAGGAAGAAGACACTTCCTCAAACGCCACATGCCAGCTCCCGCTTTTTTCCTCCGCTCCCCGCGCCATGTAATCGATGAGGGATATCCCGAAGGTGGTCCCCGCGGTCACCAGGGCGGCCGAAAGGGCGACGCCCACGATCGTCACAAGCGTCCGGGACTTATTTTTCTTTAACCCCTGCAGGGCAACTTTATGAAAAATATCCATCAGCGCACCATCCTTTCATCCCGCACGACTTTCCCGTCAGAAATGCCGATAATGCGGTCCGCCTGCAAAGCGATATTCTCCTCGTGGGTGACAAGAAGAAGGGTCTGCCCGTAGATGCGGTTGCTCTCCTTCAGCAGCTTGATGATCTCGTGGCCGTTCTTGCTGTCAAGGCTCCCGGTTGGCTCGTCAGCCAGCATCACCTGGGGC
>CATLEM010000208.1 GCA_949916155.1 uncultured Dorea sp. | reverse complement strand
AGGCTGGCGGCATTGTCGTAGATCAGATGCCGTTCCATATACGGCTCGATAACATTGTCACACAGAGAATGCTGCACAATCCGGTCGCGGTACTGTAAGGCGTGGATCGTCCTCTGTTTCGGGTCGCAGATCTGGAACTCTTTATATTGTTTCGGCGTATATTTCCCTGTACGAAGTTCCCATTGAAGCTGGTAAAGCTGCTGCCCTAAGTCAAGTTCGAAATCTATAACTTCCCTCCGCCCGCGCTTTCCCCGCCTTGATTTTCTATGCGCCTGATAGAGGTTCTGAAACTGGTATACCTCTTCGAATTTCATCATTTGTTTTGGTATTCTGATAGATTCTGTTTTTATTTTCTGCTTTTATCTGCCGCCAGAACAGCTTTATGCCCTGATATGAACAGCTTGTGTATATCCTGGGCATAAAGCCGCCAAGAAGGAAATCCTTCGTCTCCTTCACCTGACAGTCCTTGTTCTTCCGTCTCCGGAACGGGATTCGGTTCCTTTGAAATATTGGCACAGACGCCGTTTCCCTAAACGCAGTTACAGGCCATAGCCATCTCAAATCAGCACGCACACCGTCATTGTTATTGTTGACATTATTACCATTATTGTTGACGTAGCCGTTGTTATTGACATTCGCGGCATTATTCGTATTATTACCGGGCGAGCGCAGCCACCACCTTCAACCTTATCCCTTATATCTATTCTGGTCGCTTCTCGACCATGCCAGCAACAGGCGTATAACCTCTGTTGACTGGATAGATATCTGTTCATACTGCTTTGCAAGGATACCTCCCTGCTCTTTTGCCATCAAAGCTATATATGACAAAAGTTTTAAATCTACATATGCTTCTCTCTGGTATTTCTTTCTGGCTTCAATCTTGTCAGCCGCCTTGCTGTCCTTGACAAAAACCATATTCGCCCGGTACAGGTTTTCGATTATCGATAACGCCAGGTTCTGCAGCCGGCTGATTAAGGAAAAACGGAATTTCTTCGGAGATTTATCCGTAATTGTAAATATGTAGTTTCCCAGATCTTTTGCTTTGACAATGACGAGCAGTTCGCTCTCTTCGCGTTTTTTCATTCTTCTCCCATTGATTATTGCGGACTGATTATTTGATTTTAATTGTCACCGACTTTTTCTTCCCGCTTCCGTCTGTCGCCATAACGGTAATCTTCACTTTCTTACCCTTGCCTGCCTTTAATGCCTTCACTTTTCCAGAACCGCTTACCGTCGCATACTTCGTATTGCTGCTTGTCCATTTAAGCTTTTTATTCGCTTTCTTTGCGGCAGTAACTTTGGCTTTCAGTTTCAGTGTTTTTCCTGCTTTCACCGTCTTTTTGCCGGAAATTGCTACCTTCTTTACCGCACCTTTCATTGATGTTATCTTGTAAGTTGCTTTTACTCCGCTGCCGTCCTGTGCGGTTGCTGTGATGGTTACAGACTTGCCGCCTGCTTTCTTATTTACAGTAACAATGCCTTCGCTGTTTACTGTTGCTATCTTGGTGTTACTGGATGTCCATGTGACTGCTTTGTTCGCCGCATTGGAAGGGGTGATGTCTGCGGTCAGCTTTACTTTTTTCCCGGCAGCAATTTTATTAGAGATACCGGAAACACGGATTCATGTCACTTTTTCTGAAGCTGGATTGCCGGAACCGGAAGGCTGTTCTCCGGGTTTGTCTCCCGTGTCTCCCCCGGTATTACCGCCGCCCGTTTCATTTCCTTTTTCATCAGAACTTACCGTTCCTGCATAGGTATGGAGATTAGACGACAGATTAAGATTCAAAGCAGGACGCACACCGAAGCAGTGATCGTAGACATAACTGCCTCCATCTTTGACACAACCATCGTCCCTGACACCCACAGCACTATACGTATCCCAACCCGGTGAGCGTAGCCACCAAAGGTAGTTGCTCTTATATACAACGCCGTTCAATGTTCCCATCGCCTTAGCATAAGTGCTGCTCTTACTTCTGCGCGCCTCATCTTCGGTATCTCCTGATGACACAAATCCATACGTTACTGCACTGTCTCCATAAGTTTCCGATTCTGACAGAAAAAATACCTTGTCTGTCGTATTGTTTCCCCCTTCTGTTCCATTTCTGATATTATCATCATTTACTACAGAAGTATTGACAAGCGCTGACCTCTCATCCCTGGAAAATGCACTTCCGATAAAGTTTTTACTGCTGTAATCCTTCCCCTGCTTATTTGACAAAGCATCATAGCCATTCAGCCAACTCCGGATGGTACTGATTTCCCAGGTTATGCTTTCCCATGCTGTATTATACTGTTGGTCATCTAGCACGATATCCGATAAAAGAAACGCCTGATTCTCATTCACTTTCAGCACCCGCCATTTGATCGGTTCGTATTTGAAATAATGGTATGTGTCAGAATCTGACCAGTTATAATAGATATAATTACTGGCTGTATCTGTATTTGTATAAGTCGCGTCACTCATTTTCATCCGAAGGTATGTATTCCCGTCTACCGTAGTTTCGTTATTGGCATTCCACTCTGCTTCGTCCTGCAGCTTGCCATACAGACTTCTGTCTTCTATAATGTCTCCGCTTTTCAGCAAACTCTTATCTAAAGCCGTATAATCACTTGCCGAAGGTACTACTTCCGCCTGCGGATAACTCCCAAACCAGACGCAATCCCACGTCACTTTCTGTCCCGCCTCCATACTGGAATCTTTTTCAATCCTTGGATTATTCAGACCATTAGCTGACAGGGATGTATACTCTTGCGCTTCTATTCCGTCAACCGGTTGTTCCGACTGTTCCTGTATCCCGACATCTTCTCCTGACTCCTGCTGTTCCACCGTTCCCAGCGTATTTTTATCTTCCCGAGCCGTAATCTCATTCGTGCTTTCCTGCACTGTGCCAGTTTCTTCTGTGGAATCCACCTCTTCTTTCTCCGCCTGATTTTTTAAATCGCCCGTCTTTTCTCCGTCTGTTACAAATTCTTGTTCCCTATTAATCGGAAGCTCCGTTTCTTCCGTCTGAACATCTTCAGCTTCAACTTCCAATCCACAGGAAAACCCTGTTCCGAATAACATCACAATACAAACACAGATTGCTAAAATTCTTCTTTTCATACCATTCCTCCATCTCCTTACATTTCTATAGTTTCTTTATTCTTCCTGCGGTCCTCCTTTTCCCGCATCTTATACACTAACAATATTTTACCCCCCCCCCCCCTACTATATTGTCAATCTTTGGAACATTTTTAGACTATCTTTTCTATATTTATATAGCAATTTCGTACTGATACATTTGCAAAATGCATAAAAAAAGAGAGAAGCCTGTCACTTCTCCCTGCTGATCAGTTCGATCACGATATTCTCTTACTTATCTTTACGACAGCAACTCGCTCTCTTCGTTTCTGCAAGAAGCAATTCTTCCGTAATGCTTTCTATATCATAATCCGGCGCATACCGCCCCACAGCATCACAGATGTCCTGTATCACATCCTCGTCCTCTTCCAGCATGTCCGCGATATCAGCCGCTTCCATACCTTCTACAAGCTTCTTGCAAACCTGAGTCACCAGTGTCTCAATCCTTCCTTCTTCCCTTCCTTCTTCACGTTCATAATATTTTTCTTCCCATGCCTGCATATACTTCACCCCGACTTCTTCACTAAGCTTCACCTTACATACCCGGTCGTGCACGCGTTTTACCCTCTCGCTTTTTACCTTATTCGCTGTCTCATCCGTGGAGTGTTCCACATAATCCAGGAATTCTATCAGCTCCTCCGGAACATCCTCTGCATTTTTCCCTTTTGTATTCAGGAATATCTTTACCGCACCGTCCCCGAGACTGCATCCCGGCACTTCTTTACATCTGTTTTCAAAAGTATATACATATTTTTTATATCCGAACAGATCAAAAGATGTGATCATGATGACATACGACTGGTTCAGGATAT
>CATLEM010000207.1 GCA_949916155.1 uncultured Dorea sp. | reverse complement strand
ATGTCATATTTCATACGGAAATATATCAGTCCAAAAGCTTGCGGCACTTCAAGGCAAAGCTTTATCCGTATATATAATTAGACAGCACTTTTCTGTCTGTGTGACAGGAAAATAATAAGAATTTTATTGCATCCCCATCCAACCATACACCGGATACAGTGAAAACCATTTAGCGATATCAAACCCCAACAGCTTCAGCAACATGGGAACCGCCAGGACCAGCAGGGCAAAAAATATGGTCTGCGCCTGATTCTTTCTCCATATAGATATGGCCATCGTAAACAGTGTGACCAAAACCATGGACAATATCTGAGAAAAAGCAAATAACAAAATAAAACATATAATCGGCATGGAAACGGCAAATCCGCTGAAATGGGGAATGTTGCGTATTGATGTGCAAATGCTGTCCATGGAATAGACAGAGGAAATGCAGGATAGGCGGCACAGTATCGGAATCAATGTCAGCCCTGATACCATCAGAACACATATTAACACCTTGCGAAACAGTATCTTTCGTTTTCCGGCTCTGGTAGCACTGATCAGGAAAAGAGAGCCGGTCTGATACTCCATGGATATGACTCCGCTGATGGCGATAACGATTCCAACCGACAGAATCAGGAAGTCAAACGAAAACACATCTTCAAAAATTCCGAATAGATAAAGATATCCTGTATCATATACAAAGCTGCCTCCATCCGCTTTGATGTGTTCATACTGCGCTTCCACCCGCTGAAACGCCGGATAAAATGCAAGCGTCATATTTGCCTGTGATTTCAGGGTATCCGCCGTATCGGTGCTCAATTCTCCCGCACTTACCATCCCGTCAATCTGCTCTATTTTCTGAAGTGCTTCTTCATACCGCGCTTTCTCGGATAAAACAAGCGACTCCTTTTCGTCTGTCAGTCTGCCCTCCAGTTCCGCCATGATATGTTGATAATACTGCTCACCCACGGACGGCGTATAGGTGCGGCCAAGCCCCTGGTATGCCAGCAGTACCGCCAACAGCAGCAGAACCATCAACCCACGGTTGGTTATCAGAAACTTATAGCTTTCGTGCCGGAAAATATTCGTATGCGGATGGAACGGCACGGAGAATGGCAGGCGCAGCTTCTTCACCTCAAAGCTCTGCATCCGGCTGAAAAGCAGAAAACTCCCGATGACTCCGGCCGCACAAATCAAAAGGATCATTCCGAGAGACAGGCTCAGTCTGGATACCGGATAGCCAAACAGATTGAAATTCAGATACCCGCCATATAGATTCTCCGTTTTCATCAGTCCCACCGGACTTAGATATTTACACACAGACAATGACGACCCTGCCGGGATCAGATAATAAAGCAGTGCGCTGATACCGACGATGCCTGCTCCCGCCAAAAACGGCAGAACCGCAATGCCGGAACCGATGCTGAAACCTGTCAGAACCGTACCAATGCCGAATAATACCAGTGCCTTTGTCAGCACAGAAAGCAGAATATAGCCAAACACGTTAATGGACAGGCTGCTTTCGGTATAAACATCTATGGACTGCAAGGCCGCCCACGGATCAAACCACCCGGCGCCTACCCCAAAGAATACGATACTGACCATGTAGAATAATGCTGTTAACAGCATACAATGGATCAGCAGTGCTGTCAGCTTTGCTGCAATGCTGTACAATACACCGTTCTTTGTGCTGCGGGTAATAAAAAACAGCTTTTTGTCTTTTTCCTCCGTAATCAAGCTTCCCACAAACAGCATCATACCGAGTACCAGCAAAAGGTCGGTCCATATCCCCTGCATGGCAGATGTGATCCCCTTCGACAAAGTGAAGCGTATGTTATTGTCCGTCAGTCCTGCGTAATCCTCTGCGCTCTTTTGCAGATTACGCGAGCTGTAGGTATCCCCGGATTGCCCGCCGAAAACGGATATTCCGCTGAGAATATCTTTATTTTCCTGAATGGAACGCAAATACTCTCCATAGGCTGATACTTTTTGCTGTTGGCTATAGATTTCATCAATAAACTCCTGTTCCTGTTCGGGTGAAGCGGTATATTTCAGATAATCACCTGATCGATACAGATCATAATACTTTTCAAATACGCCGGGATTGTTTTGCATCTCTTGTTCTGCCAGAACACTTCCCATCTTATCATCCAATGACTGTATGGTAAGAATATCCCGTACAAAGCATACGCCGTCTGTTTTTTCTTTCAGCGCGGCAATATACTTCCCTTTTTCCGTTTCGTTTTTTCCGGAAAGCTCCGTTTGAAGCTGTTTATAGGCCGAAAGCGGCACTGTTTCTTCATTTGGCAGTGAAGTGTACCACAGTAAAAATATATGGATCATGAGCAAAACACACATTGATAAAAGAAAACTGCGTTTTCTCCATATTTTACTTATTTCAAAAGGAATCAGCCGCATGGTGCTCCTCCTCTCCAAAAATGTGCATGTATACCTCCTCCAGATCCCGGCTTTCGCCGTATTTACGGCAAAGCGATTCCACCGTATCCCTGTCAATCACATTACCGGATCGGATCAGGAGAATTTCCTTGGCAATCGGTGTAATATCAGACACTACATGAGTAGACACAAGAATGATCTTATCTCCGGATAGCTCCTTGATTTGCTCACGGATGCGTACCCGTTCCTTGGGATCAAGCCCGGCAGTGGGTTCATCCAGCACGATCAGCTTTGGCTCGCCTAAAATCGCCTGGGCGATCAGAATCCTCTGTTTCATGCCGCCGGAATAGCCGCCGACGGCTCTGTCCGCAGCCTCCTGCAGGTTTACATAAGAAAGCACCCGTTCAATTTCACTGCTTACCTCCTTTTTCGGAATCCCCTTGAGCGCCGCCATATAAGACAGGAAACGCCTGCCTGAAAAGCTGTTATATAGTCCCTGCTGCTGTGGAGCATATCCGATCAGGCTGCGGAAGCGCCCACCCAGTTCACGGATGTCGGCGCCGTCCCAGAGGACTTTGCCTTCCGTTGGCCTGATATTTCCGGTAATGATATTCATCAATGTGGATTTTCCTGCACCATTGGGACCGAGCAAGCCGTAAATCCCAGGATCCAGTTCCAAAGATACATCATTTAACGCAGTTTTATCCTTAAATTTTTTTGTAATATGTTTTAATGTCAGCATATTCCTCCTCCCTCATCGTCCCGGTCCGACCATCTCGATCGTGCGGTAATTGTCTTTTCCGGCAAACAGGTCGTCCTTTGAAATCAACGCATGCTTGCATTGATGAACTTCATAGGAACCATCATGATGATCCGTTGCATCATAGTCATAGATGAACAGAACATCCTTCTCTGTCTCTCCCCGAAAATCCACCGACCAGCCATTGCACAGAATGACAAGCGGCGTGCGGGTGATTTCACCCGATTGTGTATCAACAAAATACCATGCCGGATCCTCTGAGAGATTCCAATTCCGGCAACAAAGCGTGTCACCCATCGTATCCATAATTAAATTTTGAGGAAGCGTGCAGAGCGTCTTCTTTTCGCCCGTTTTGATATCCAGAACTTCAATATTCTGATTTTCCCCGGAGGATAGATATAGGTTGTCTCCCAATAGTTTTACAGAATTATAATACCTGTTCGGCAGTTTTATAATTTCTTTTGGCTTACCGCCGTCCCTGTTTAAAAGTGCATATACCTCAAAGGAATTTTTATATAATTCTTTATACAAATCATCGTTCCATGTCTCATCCCGCGAGATCTCCCTGCCGAAATCGGTGCCACACAATAGAAAATCATTTTGACGGCAACCGATGACTTTCCATGAAATGTTATCGTCAAAATCCATGGAACAGATTTCGCTCAGTGAAAGCGAACCGATATCCAAAAACATCAGCTTCCGTTCAGACGAGGTAGTATAGGTTTGATCGCCTTCTTTATCTGATGAAAGCTTTTTGGTGATCACATAAATACCCGTATCATTCCCGATAATCACA
>CATLEM010000206.1 GCA_949916155.1 uncultured Dorea sp. | reverse complement strand
TGCATCTGGTCCACACCGACCGGAACCACGTCTGCCTGATAGAGCAGGATGTCCGCCGCCATCAGCACCGGATAGGTAAAAAGACCTGCATTGATATTATCCGCATGCTTCGCGGATTTATCTTTAAACTGAGTCATACGGTTTAACTCTCCCATATAGGTAAAACAGTTTAAGATCCACGAAAGCTCTGCGTGTCCCGATACATGGGACTGGTAATAGATACAGTTCTTCTCCGGGTCAAGGCCTGCCGCAATATAAAGGGTCAGAAGCGCCCTTGCACGTTTCCTCAGCGTCGCCGGATCCTGCCGTACTGTAATGGAATGCATATCCACCACACTGTAAAAACATTCATATTCATCACTGAGTGTCACCCAGTTCTTCAGCGCCCCCAGATAGTTCCCGAGAGTCAGGTTCCCCGTCGCCTGCATGCCGCTGAATAATACTTTCCTGCCATTGATCATCTCTTTATCCTCCAAATCATCTGTTTATTTTTACCACGCTTTCACTTCATCTTTATAATAAGCATGATTCTCCGACAATATCACCGGTACGCCGTCAGTCACTTCCACTTCCGTGACAGCACAGTTTTTATGAACGCCCCCGCCCCAATATTCGGATACCGGCTTTTGCTTTATCACATTCAGCATCCCGCAGAGCGCCGCCCCGTGAGTAGTGATCAGGATATTTTTATCCTGCAAGTCTTTCTTCTGATAAAGCTCCTCAAGAAAATGCCCGAGCCGCTTTCTTACCATATAAAAATCCTCTCCGCCCTCCGGCGCCCGGTAGCGCTCCGGCGCCTCAAAAAAATCCCGGAACTCCTGCGGAAGATTCCATCCTTCCTCAGAACAGCACCCGCCTTCCCAGACACCGAACGCCATCTCAATGATCCTCTCATCGGTAATGATCGGAACATCTCTGCCGGCAAGGATCAGCTTGGCCGTCTCCACTGCCCTTCCCATAGGGCTGCTTATGCAGAGTTCAAAAGGGATCTTCGCCAGTCCCTTTCCCGTCTCTTCTGCCAGATGCCTGCCGAATGTATTGAGCGGGATATCCACCTGCCCCTGAATCTTACGCGCCTTGTTCCAGTCGGTCTCGCCGTGCCGCACGATATATAACTTCATCTGTCACGCCTCCTGCCTGATCTCGTATCATTTATAACGCCGCAGATTAGTACGGCGTACATTAGCTGCTATTCACTCCGTGACCAGCAACATGCTTTATAAGTATACCACAACTTCCTGCATTTTTCATAGTTAATTGCCGAGAAAAATGCTATACTGGATATAAAGCAGTTACGGTGAACGAAGTGAACAGTAACCTAAAGTGAAAATCAGAAAAAAGGAGACAAAGATTATGGAAAAAATAGCAAGCTTTACCGTAGACCATCTGCGGCTCGTCCCAGGCGTCTACGTATCCCGGGTTGACAATGTGGCGGGAAATCCGGTCACTACCTTCGATCTGCGCATGACAAAGCCCAACAGCGAGCCGGTCATGAACACGGCTGAGATCCACACCATCGAACATCTGGCCGCAACCTTTTTAAGAAACCACAAGGACTATGCAGACAAGACCGTCTACTTCGGCCCCATGGGCTGCCGAACCGGATTCTACCTGATCCTGTCCGGCGGATATCAGTCGAAAGATATCGTTCCGCTCCTGACAGAGATGTACCAGTTCATGGCTGATTTTGAAGGGGATGTGCCCGGCGCTGCGGCGAAAGACTGCGGAAACTATCTGGACATGAACCTTCCTATGGCAAAGTATCTTTCCCGGAAATATCTTGATGAAGTTCTTCTTCACATTACGGATGAGCAGCTTAATTATCCAACATAAGACCAGGTCAAATGGACATGCAGGCATGTCCGCCTGGTTCGTTCCCCGCAGAGATAAGGCTGGCGGCCGCATCCTTTTGCCAGCCTTGTTTTCTGCGTTTTGATCATTTAAAATGCCTGGAACTGACCATCCCTTCCAGACACCCGAAGTTCTTATATTTTCAATAGCTTCGCTTTCAGTTCCTGCTCCATCCGGTACATCTCCTGCTCCGCTTCAGCCCGCTTCTTACGCCCCTCCTGCTGGATCTTCATCACCTCGTCAAGAGTAGAGATAAGCGTCTCATTGGTCACTTTAAGCGTCTCGATCTCCACGATGCCCCGCTCTGATTCCTTAGCGGACTCTACCGCTGCCATCTTGAGCTTCTGTGCATTTTTCTTCAAAAGCTCATTGGTCATATCTGTCACTTCCCGCTGGGCTTTAGCCGCCCTTGCAGAATGTTCCACTCCAAGGGCAAGCACCATCTGGCTCTTCCAAAGAGGAATCGTATTGACGATGGTGGACTGGATCTTCTCTGCCATCAACGTATCATTGCTCTGCACCATCCGGATCTGAGGTGCGGTCTGCAAAGAGATCGTCCTGGTAAGCTCCAGATCGTGGATTTTCTTCTCAAAACGGTTGCACATGGCGTCCAAATCCTTCGCCGCCTGGGCATCCTCAGCAAGCCCTGTCCTCTCCGCCTTCGCAAGAAGTTCCTTTAACTTTTCACCCCTCACTTCCGAAAGCTTCTTCTTCCCCGCCAGAATATACATGGACAATTCTTTAAAATAAGTCAGGTTCAGCTCATACATTTTATCCAAAAGGGCGATGTCTTTAAGAAGCTGGATCTGATGACTTTCCAGCACCCGGCAGATATGGTTGATGTTCGTCTCCGCCTTCGCATACTTCGCCTTCATCGCCTGCATTTTACCGGACGGTTTCTTAAAGATACCAAAAAGGCCTTTGTCTTCCTCCTCATCGAAATCCCGAAGCTCCTTCACCACACCGGAAAGCAGATCCCCCACTTCCCCCAGATCCTTTGTTTTTACATTCTCCAGCGCGGATTCTGAAAAGTCCGCCAGCTTTTTCTGGGTCCCAGCACCGTACTGAAGGATCACGGAAGAATTAGTAATGTCTATCTGTTTTGCAAAGGCTTCCACCTGTATTCTCTCTTCCTCGGAAAGCACGCTGTCATCCCACGTCTCTTCAGGCTTATCCGGCTCCGCCTCCAAAACGGCCGTATTCTCCTCTCCGAAAGGCTCCAGCGTCAGCTTCGGCGTCGTATCAAATTCTTTAAATTCATTCATCCTGCCTGTTCTCCTTTATCTCTTTTCTCAGTCTCTTCTATAGATACTCTATTATCTTCTTCCCGCGTATATCTGCTATCCTTTGCTCTTCCAGTCCTCTCCGGCAAGCCCCTCCTGTGCAAGCATAGTGCGAAGCACGGATATATCCGAAGATACGTCCCACGCTGTCTCCTGGAACATATCGTCCAGAAGCTTTTCAAATGCCAGATTGAGCGTATCCAGCGTCCCCTCGATCTCTCTTTTGGAGGAAAGGATATTCTCCCCCTGCACCGGCTGGGCGTCAAGCTCCTGATATGCGTCCAGAAGCTTCACCGTCGTCGGCAGATAATAATCCATCAGGCGTCTTATTTCCCCCGCTGATTCCGGGTCCTGCTCCACCCGGTCAAAAATCCGGTCAACCAAAAGCTCCATACGGGATATCTTCGCGGATATCTCCCGCCCGGGGATCGCATCGTTGCATGCATGGATCCGGCGGATATACGCATCGCCTTCCTCAATGATCCGGCGAATCTGCGGCGAAAGCTTTTCTGTCTCCTCCTGCCTTTTCTTCTGCTCCTCCTGCTCTCTTGCCTGCCTTAGCTTTCTTCTCTCCTGCTCCTCACGCTCGTTTCGCATCCTCTGATCCTCCAGACCAAGATACTGGCTATACATCGAATCCGTAACGATCAGGCAGGTCTGATCTCCCACAAGATACCCCTCCAGAAACCAGTGTCTTTTTATCATATATTTCAGGTCCCGGATCACCGCAGCGCGTTTTTTTCCCACTCTCTCCGCCAGTTCCTTCACATTGCAGTATTCCCGCGCGCCGATGGTACGCACATAAACACGAAACCGTTCTGCCC
>CATLEM010000205.1 GCA_949916155.1 uncultured Dorea sp. | reverse complement strand
CGTATTATAATGTAACTTTACCATCTTCTTTGCGAAGTGTCAAAACTGATATCCCCATAAATACAGATTTCAGTTTTTACACAACCTGATGTTTACAATAGGAACGGGCTGCTAAAATCAGAAACAGCGGAATTTCAACTGCGACTGATACCAAAATGACATATGGCGTCCAAAAACTCATCTCCCCTACATGCAGGAAATTAAAATCACAAAGCCGATAGAGAAAACCATCTTCTCCCGGACGGTTAATGAATTCATAGCTGATTGGCAGATACGCCATTATTAAGAACCAACTTTTATAAGTAAGGACTTTTGCAGGCTCATTCTGCAGCACTACCGGGGTATACTTTTTATATCTCTGAAGCTGTGCCTTCACCCTGGCAATCAGTTCAAGGGGACGGAATGGTTTTGTCACATAATCATCCGCTCCCAGCGTCAGTCCTGTAATCTTATCCGTTTCCTCATCTTTTGCCGTCAGCATGATCACAGGGTAAGTATATTTTTCACGGATTTTCTGACAGAGAGTAAAACCATTGATATCAGGCAGCATGATATCAAGGATTGCAAGATCAGCTTCTTCATTTTCGATAAAAGCCAGCGCTTCCCTTGCAGAATAATATTTATAAATGGCGTAATTTTCATTCTTCAGATAAATCCGTATCACACGGGGCAATTTTACTCCGAATTTTAAATTGTTAATCTTCTAAATTAATACACGTTTTCTTTCTATCATTTCCCCGATTCTCTCGATATATTGGGAAACGTCTTTCACATTTTCGCTTCGCTTGATCAGCCCATCAGGGTATACCCTCTTTGACACGCTCCCGGCTCCGCAGGCGACTATGGTCTGCACTTCCTCCATAATAAGTATATTGTATATTCCGGCCTTTCCTGCTTTCGCATAGCCTACGTTTTCAAAATTCCCTGCGATATTTTTCTGGCGGTATAGATAATAAGGGCTCATCCCCATCCGCCCCGCTGCTTTCGCCCCAGCGTTTATCATCTGCTCGATATCGGCACATCCGCCTGTTTCCTCCCGGCTGTTCATCCGCGCCACCCGCTTGATGGCAAGAGAATGGACAGTAAGATTATCCGGCGAGAGCGCCTCGATCCGCTTCAGCGTATCCGCCACGTCTTTTTTTGTCTCCCCCGGAAGCCCCATGATCAGGTCCATATTGATGTTGGCAAAGCCCATTTCCCGGGCAGTAAAAAATGCTTTCTCCACCTCTTCTACGGTGTGCTTTCTGCCGATCCGGTCCAATGTCTTTTGCTGCATCGTCTGGGGATTAATAGATATCCTTGTAATCCCGTGATTTCTGATGACCGCAAGCTTTTCCTTGGTGATGCTGTCCGGCCGTCCGGCCTCCACCGTATATTCCAGCAGATGTTCCCTGGAAAAATGCGCATCGATACAGGACAGCAGACGGTCAAGCTGCCCGCTCTTAAGTGTAGTCGGCGTCCCTCCGCCGATATAAACCGTATTGAGCCGTTTTCCCGCCGAAACTCCGGCGATAAACCGAAGCTCCCTGCACAGCGCATCCAGATACTCGTCGATCCGGTCTTTCCACGCAGACAGCTCGCCGGAACTGAAGGAACAGTAAGAGCAGACTGTGGGGCAGAAAGGAATCCCCACATACAGACTGTACCCCTCCTTCGTATCCAGCTTATCGAAAAGCGTCTTCTCCTTTACCGCGATCTGCCACGCAAGCTCTGCCTTTTCCCGGCTCACCAGATAATTTTTCATAAACCAAGGGACAAAATCCGCCTTGGAGAACCCTTCCGCAAGCTTTTTTATGGCAAGCTTCGTGGGACGCACCCCCATCAGGATCCCCCAGGCCAAATCGCGCCCGGTCCGCGCCTTAAGCTGACGGTAGAGAGCCTTATCCAGCATACGTTTTTCGGGCTTTTCTACCCCAGGATCTCCGGCGATATCTTTTTCAGGCTTTTCTGCTTTTATCTCCCCGAAGATATCCTTTTCGGACACAGCCGCCAGCGTCTCCCCGTCCGCGGTTACCATTACATAATTAGAGGCTTTTTCCTCCCTCCGCGAAACCACCTCCGCGGACGGATAAAAAGCCTTTGTCATATGGTACGTATTATAGATATACGTTTCTTTCCTGCATATCACCTGAATCATGCATCTTCTCCCTATACATACGGATTATTAGCCTTCTCAAAACCAATGGTTGTCTCGCCCATATGCCCCGGATACACATGCGTCTCATCCGGGAGTTGAAAAAGCTTTTCCCTGACCGAATACAGCAGATCCGACGTGCTGCTGGTCTCAAAGTCAGTCCTCCCCACAGAGCACTGAAACAGCGTATCGCCGGAAAAAAGTACATGCTCCGACGGGATATAATAGCAGCACCCGCCCCACGTATGGCCCGGTGTATGGATCACCTCAAAAGTGTATCCCGCAAGCTCCAGTCTCTGCCTGTCTCTTAGATATTCCGCTCCGGAAAAGGTATAGCCCGCCGTATAGATCGACGACTGGTTAAGCCTTGGGTCATTCATCACTTTCTCATCATCCTCATGGACATAGACCGGCACCGGAAACTTTTCCCGAAATCCGTCTATCCCCATAATATGGTCAAAATGTCCGTGGGTCAAAAGGATCGCTTCTATCTTAAGCCCTTCCTCCCCAATATGATCCAGCATCTTCTTCGGGCACGCCGCAGGGTCTACGATGACTGCCTGCTTTGTCTCCTCATTTACCGCCAGATAGCAGTTGGTACTGATAATCCCTGTCACAAATCTCTCTACTTTCATCTAACCTGTCGTCCTTTCAATATCAATCACGCCCTCAAGCTGCCTGAGCTTCCCGATCACCTGCTCAAGCTCTGCCCTGCCGTGTACGATAAACCCGGTCTCAATGGTGGCCATCCCCTGCTTGTTGGTGCGGATGTTCATAGACTTCACGTCCACCCCGTTCTCCGTAAAGATCCTGGTTACCTCCATAAGAAGCCCCTGCTTGTCGTAGGCGTACATCTTAATCTCGGCAAGATACTGGCCGCCTGCCTTCTCCGCCACGCCGCCTTCCCACTCCGCGTCAATGAGCCTTGCCCGCTCCGCTTCCGTGAGATGGATCATGTTCACGCAGTCCGTCCGGTGAATGGAAAGCCCTCTTCCCCTCGTGACAAATCCCACGATCTCATCTCCAGGCACAGGATTGCAGCACCGGGAAAACCGGACCGCCACATCGTCAATCCCCTTGACGACGATACCGCTTTTTGACTTGGCGATATGAACCTTGTTCCTCGCCGCCTCGGCAACCTTCTCTAAGACAACTTCATTCGTCATCTCCTGCTTGTGCTCTTTTCCGTACTCCTCCACAAGGCGGTTAACCACCTGGCCTTCCTTGAGGCCGCCGTGGCCGATCGCCGCAAGCACAGAATCCCAGTCGCGGAAACCGTATTTGTTCTGGACGATCTCCATATATTTTGGCTGCAGGATATCCGGAGGATTGATGGATTTGGACTTGCAGTAAGCCGTGATCATATCCTTCCCCTTGATGATGTTGTCTTCCTTGAACTGTTTCTTGAACCACTGGTTGATCTTGTTCTTCGCCTGGGTGCTCTTGACGATATTCAGCCAGTCCCGGCTGGGACCCTTGGAATTTTGGGAAGTAAGTATCTCGATCCTGTCGCCGTTCTGAATCTTATAATCGATCGTCACCAGTCTTCCGTTCACTCTTGCCCCTACCATCTTGTTGCCCACCGCGCTGTGGATGGCATAGGCAAAATCAATAGGCGTAGAACCGTTGGGGAGGTTCTTTACGTCTCCCTGGGGAGTAAAGCAGTAGACATCCTCCGCAAAAAGATCCAGGTCTCCTTTCAAGAGGCTTAAAAACTCCCGATTGTCAGACATATCCTGCTGCCACTCTAAGATCTGTCTTAACCAGCTTAACTTTTCCTCCTCCTGGACCTTGATATTCTTCTTCTTATTCTGGGACTCCTTATATTTCCAGTG
>CATLEM010000204.1 GCA_949916155.1 uncultured Dorea sp. | reverse complement strand
ATCGTAAGTTCAGGATTCAGATACGTCGTCTCATGCATACGGCTCTTGACTTCCTCGGCCCTGAACTTCGTCTTTTCAAATATCGTATCGTCCGGCAGAAAATTGATCTTCGTCCCGGTCTTTTTTGTCCTGCCGATCACCGGGAGCAGCCCGTTCTCAAGCTCTATGACCGGAACTCCCCGCTCATAGCGGTCATGGTGTATCTCCCCGCCGCGGCTGATCTGCACATCCATATATACAGACAGGGCATTGACTACCGAGGAACCTACGCCGTGAAGCCCTCCGCTCGTCTTGTACGCAGAATCATCAAATTTTCCTCCTGCATGGAGTGTCGTATAGACCACCCGTTCCGCAGAGACGCCTTTGGCATGAAGATCCACCGGAACTCCCCGGCCGTTATCAGAAACCGTGGCAGAGCCGTCCTTTTCCAAAGTCACCCGTATCTCGCTGCAGTAACCCGCCAGGTGCTCATCCACCGCATTGTCCACGATCTCATAGATCAGATGGTTGAGCCCCTTCGTGGATACGCTGCCTATATACATGCCGGGACGCTTTCTGACTGCCTCCAGGCCTTCTAATACCGCGATGCTGCCCGCATCATATGTATCTTTTCTCGCCATATTCCATATACCCTTTCACGCACTTATCCATACTTTGTCTATATTAGCACAAAATCCGGCAGGGCGCAAATTATTTGTTCACACACTCATTCAGAACCTTTGCCAGGGCTTCCATCGCATTTCTCATCTCCTCAACCGTGTTTGTCTGGGCTCCCGCTTCGATCAGGAGAGATTTCGGTTTCAGGTGGAGATTATACCGGTAGCTCTTAAGATAAATGTGCCTGGTAAACCCCGGATATAATTTTGCCGCTGTGATCTGCATCTGCAGGGAAAATGCCAGATTGTCTTCTATGTACGGATTATACAGATACGCGATATCGCCGTTTGCCTTCGTACGGCTCATGCCGTTAAAGAACATGATCTGGGCCGTCGGCTTCCCGTCGATCTCTGTCACCAGACGGGTTGAGTTTCCCACGCCGTCCCGGTGAAGGTCGATGACGACCTCTATACTTGGATTATCTTTTAATATCTTTGTCACTTGCTTCTCTGCAAGCTGATAAGCCTTGCTTCTGTCCATCTCCCCGCCGATCAGGTCATACACTCCCTCATGATGCATCGTCTTTATCTTATATTTTTTGTTCAAAAGTTCTGACAGATAGGCACCCATCCCCATGATCGTTGTATTCGGATCCCCTTTTTCCGAGTCTTTAAAATCCTCCTGGGAATGGGTATGGTAGATGAGGATCTTAGGGCCTTTTTTCTTTTTATCCAGCTTCATATCCTTTGCTAAAAGCTTCTTTGCATCCAGATCGCTGGCTCTTATGGAAGTCGTCCCGTCCACTGTATAAAAATTACTGACAAGATAGTCAAAATCCGCAAGCTTTTCCTCTGAAATATCCGGTTTTTCCACGGTTTTTTCCGGTATCTTTTCCTTTTTTGCCCCAGCACTCTTTTTCTCGATCAGATTACCCTTCTCATCTACTTCATTCTCGTCATTCGCCTGCTGCTCGAGAATCATCTCATAGGTCGTGCTGTCTTCCACCTCCATATCTAACGGAGTGCTCTCTGATACATACGTACCAAGGGGGAGAAGACGGGCCGCACATTCCGTGACCCACTGCTCAGGAAGCGGCCCCCCGCCCTCCGAAACATAAGAAAAACCGGACAGATAAGATTTTTCTGCCTGTTTAAGGAAGACACTGCTCAGATAGATCTCCATCTCATCAGACAGTCCGATATCCATATGGATACCCATATATAAAATAAACACACACAGAAAAATAATAAATAATACCTGACTGATCCTTTTACCCTGCTTCAACATGCACGCTCCTGTAATGAAAAATATAATACCATGAATTATTTTATGATACCTTGCGGATCGTTTTTGCACTCCGTTCTCCCGCAGCCTTTAGTATCTTATGTTTCATTTCTGCGGATTATGTGCATGTCCTCCTGAAAAAAGCATGTTGAGTGATTCAGAGATGGTAAAGCTGATCCGTTTCACTGTCTCGTCTATATCCTTTGGAGTGACAAACAGGCCGTTAAGATGCGGGGAGATCAGCTCCTTTATCAGCTCGTACTTTTCCGCTGCATTATATCCCTGCATAACTACGCTCACCCCCCGAAGGGTGTCAGAGTTTTCAAGCGCTTTGATGAGATTTTCCATCGTATCATTTACAATCGTCGCCGCATCTACGACGGTCGGCACTCCTATGGCGATGACCGGAACCCCAACTGTCTCTTTGGTGATCGCATTGCGGTGATTTCCTACGCCGGATCCCGGATTGATGCCGGTATCCGCGATCTGTATCGTACTGTTAAGTCTTCTTGAACTCCGCGCAGCAAGCGCATCTACTGCGATGATCATATCCGGCTTTGTCTCGTTTACAATTCCCCTTATGATCTCTACAGACTCCATGCCTGTCTGTCCCATCACTCCCGGAACAACGGCGCTGATCAGGTGTGCCCTGTCTTCTCCCATAGCATATTTTCCGTATTCCTTCACGATGTGCCGTGTAATGTTCAGATTGTCGACCACATATGGACCGAGAGCATCCGGTGTCACCTTCCTGTTCCCAAGTCCTACCACAAGGACTGAAAGGTCTCCCCTTTCAAGGTTAACAAACTGCTTCATGTGCTTTAGAAGCTCTTGGGATATCTCCTCATGATAGCCCTCGTCAGGAACTGTCATATTCGGAGCTTCCATCGTGATATACGTGCCTACGGGCTTACCCATCGTCTTTGCGCCGTTTTCCGTCTCGATCTTCACCGTCGTGATCCGGATCTCCCGCTCTTCATCATAATCCTCCTCCAGAACGACTCCCTGTACTTCCACATTGTCTGATTCAAATCTCTCTTTCTGCTCTAATGCAAGGTCAGTCCTCACGCTATACTTTTCGATCATTCCAAAGCCCTCTCGTTTCAATGTTTTGTGTACTAGTTTTTACAATATTTCACGAAATATGTATTGACAGAAAAGGTCGGTTGGAATAAAATAAATTCGTATGTTTCGTTAGAACGTCCGTGTCCGGATCTAACGAACGGGTCATCGATTAAATAGTCGAAATAATATATCGGAGGTGGACAAATTGGCTAACATCAAATCTGCAAAGAAAAGAATCTTAGTAAACGAAACAAAGGCTGCAAGAAATAAAGCGATCAAATCAAAAGTAAAGACCTGCATTAAAAAAGTAGAGACAGCCGTTTCCAATAAAGATGCCGAAGCTGCAAAGGCAGCGCTCAAAGTCGCGGTCACTGAGATTAATAAGGCAGGAAGCAAGGGTGTTTATCACAAAAACACATGCTCAAGAAAGATTTCCCGTCTGGCTAAAGCTGTCAACGGAATCGCTTAATCAGAATAAAGAGATCAAAAAACGGCCATACCGTCAGTGGCCGTTTTTTTGATCTCTGATAAACCTGATGTCCTGTCAGTATTTCACGGTCTTTCGCGCTTTCACTTTCAACGGGTATTTTTTATATCCGTATATCCGTGACCGCCATCCGGCAAAGTATCCCTCCGGATCATAATACCGCCCGTTGATCTTCACCCACGCATGACGCGTGAAACCGTCCGCCGCCTCGTCCCGCGGGCCCTTTATGCGCCCGTAGACTACGTAGGATTCATATCCGAGTTCATCTGCCATCGCCGCAAAAGCACAGGCAAAGCTGTAGCAGTTTCCTTTTTTCGTCTTCAGCATATCATAAGCTGTATCCCTCTGCCAGCCTTCCTCTGTCAGATCAGGATACTTGGGAGCGTACTGGAATCTCTTTTTGCTGCACAGGTATTTCCAGCAGGCGTAAAGCTTCTGGCTTTTTGTCATCTTTTCCTTCACCGCCGTGTCAACCGCCCTGACGATCACCGTCTTCATCTCAGCCTTCCGGCTGTTTATTGCCGCTCCGCTGCCTGACAGTTCTATTCCCTG
>CATLEM010000203.1 GCA_949916155.1 uncultured Dorea sp. | reverse complement strand
ACATTTATCGCGCTGGGTCAGGCGAAAGTATCGATGTTTATCGCTTTGCTGCGCAAGGTGATCCTGCTGATCCCGCTTGCCGTTATCCTGCCGCGGTTCATGGGCGTGATGGGAATCTACCGGGCGGAGCCGGTGGCGGATGTGCTGTCGGTGCTGACGACATCTGTCCTGTTTCTGATCACGGTGAAAAAGATATTCGGCAGGATGTAGCGGAACGAGAATGTACTGCTTCAGGTGAGCAGATATTCTTTGGCATACTGGATAAAGATCTTCATGGCGGGCGACCAGTCGTGGGACGGATGCACGGTCATTCCCAGCCTGCGGCAGACGTAAGGTGAGAGGGGGCGTACTTCGAAGTTGCCGGTCCGGCCGCGGATGACAAGCTCCGGCAGAATACTGATACCTAAGTTGTGTTCCACCATGGACAGGATGGAAAAGTCATTGTTCATCGTGTATTTGATGTCCGGGTGGATATCATATTTTTTCAGGATCTGATGGATATCGGTATTATAGGTATATTCGCAGATGATAAACGGGGCGTTCTGGAACAGCTTGAGAGGAATCTCGGTATACTCTGTGTAAGGATGGCCTTTAGGGAGTATCGCAAGCATCTCATCGTCGTGGACCGGAATAAAGTCTGCGGCCTGGTTTTTCTGGTAGCTGCAGAAACCGATATCAACTTTGTAGTTCAGCACCCAGTCCGCGATCTCGTTCTCATGTCCCTCGATGATCTCGAACAGGATACCTGGGTTGTGTTTTTGAAATTCCCGGATGATCTTCGGGATCCAGTGGATAGAGCAGCTCGTGTAAGTGCCGATCTTGAGCGTCCCGCGTTCTGCGCCCTTTAAAAATGAGATCTCCTGCTTCAGCGATTCGCTTGAGGCGATCAGGTTCCTTATCGACGGGAGAAGAGAGACGCCTTCATCAGAGAGGAAGATTCCGTGATTTGTCTTTTTGAACAGAGGAAAGCCGACTTCGCGTTCCAGGTTCTTCATCATCTGCGTGATGCCTGACTGTGTGTACCCGAGTTCTTCGCCTGCTTTTGTAAAGTTTTCGTATTTTGCTACGGCGAGAAATACGCGCCATTTCTTTAAATCCATAAGATCCCTCCTCGTTTCGGCTGCTGTACGCTTCATATCTTTTATATATATTACCTTGGATTCACGGGAAAAACAAGTTTTGTTTGAGAAAAAAATATGGTATACTGTGGAAGGATTTGTTACTGTGAACAGTAATAAGGATTTGGTTGCTGCGGGCATGGACAGCAGCAGATTTATTGTTTTGGAAAGGATGAATTGCGATGAGAAAGCAGCTGAGTATCGATGAGGAAATGAAAAGAATATGGCCGGCGGTGAGAGTCGGGTGTTTTCAGTATAAAGTGAAAGTTGAAGATAAAAATGAAGATATGTGGAAGTATCTGAAGAGAGACATTTTCAAAAAGGTTAAAGATGCAATCTTTGAGTACGGGGTAAATGATATTCCAAACATTAAGGAGTCCAGACAGGCGTATAAGGCGTTCGGCAAAGATCCGAGCCGCTACCGTGTATCTTCGGAAGCACTGATCCGGCGCATCGGCCAGGGAAAGGGACTTTATGAGGTGAACACGGTTGTGGATACCAATAATCTGATCTCCATAGAGTCCGGATTTTCTGCGGGTTCTTATGATGGGGGCCGGATCGGGGAAGAACTTGTCTTTCGTGTGGGAAAGGAAGATGAGACGTATCAGGGTATCGGAAAGGATGAGGTCAATATTGCCTGCCTTCCGGTCCTTTCAGACAGCGAAGGGGCGGTGGGAAGTTCCACCAGCGATTCCAGAAGGGCGATGATCACCGGGGAGACAAAAGAGGTGCTGACGCTTATTTACTCTTTTTCAGATAACGGGGACCTGGAAAAAACGATGGAATACGGAAAGATATATCTTGAGAAATATGCCGGAGCGCAGGAACTTGAAAGTTGGATCGTAAAATAAATGTTGACATTTCCGGATACCTGTGTTACACTACAACTTGTGTGAAGAAAAAGAAAGCAGAGTATCCACTCTCACCATAGCACAAGCGGGTGACTATTGGTCTGATATTGTATGACAGGTTTCGTATCGCGGAATTTTTTGTGCAGATAAGTAAGTGGGTAGTCTCAGGCTATTCACTTATTTTATTTGATGGAGGTGCACTACGATTAGCGATTTAATGATTAACGGGCAGATTAGAGACAGGGAAATACGTTTGATTGGCGAGAACGGTGAACAGCTCGGGATTATGTCTTCGAAAGAAGCGATGAGACTGGCGCAGGAAGCGGATTTGGATTTGGTCAAGGTCGCTCCAAAGGCTCAGCCGCCGGTATGTAAGATTATTGATTATGGAAAATACCGTTACGAACTTGCGAGAAAAGAAAAAGAGGCAAAGAAAAAGCAGAAGACCGTTGAAATTAAGGAAGTGCGCCTTTCACCCAACATCGACACGAATGACTTAAATACGAAAGTGAACAGTGCAAAGAAATTTATCGGTAAAGGCAATAAGGTAAAGGTTACCCTGCGTTTCAGAGGCCGTGAGATGGCGCATGTGCAGCAGAGCAGACATATTTTGGATGATTTTGCAAAGCAGCTTGCAGATGTGGCGTCCATTGAGAAACAGCCGAAGCTGGAAGGCAGGAATATGAGTATGGTTTTAACTGAAAAACGTTAAAAATATATACAAATTAAGGAGGAAATCAACATGCCAAAAATCAAAACAAATAGAGCGGCTGCAAAGCGCTTCAAAAAGACAGGTACAGGAAAGTTAGTCAGAAATAAAGCTTACAAGAGCCATATCTTAACGAAGAAGTCCACGAAGAGAAAAAGAAATCTCAGGAAGCCGATTGTTACGGATGCAACAAACGTAAAAAATATGAAGAAGGTATTGCCGTATCTGTAAGCTTATGCGTGCAGAGATGGTAAGAATTTGAAGGAGGATATAAGAGATGGCAAGAATCAAAGGCGGATTAAACGCCAGAAAAAAACATAACAGAACTTTAAAGTTAGCGAAGGGATACAGAGGAGCACGTTCCAAACAGTACAGAGTTGCAAAACAGTCCGTCATGAGAGCGCTCACCTCTTCCTACGCAGGAAGAAAGCAGAGAAAGCGCCAGATGCGCCAGCTTTGGATCGCGCGTATCAATGCGGCTGCAAGAATGAATGGTTTATCCTACAGCAGACTGATGCATGGACTTAAGCTTGCAAATGTCGACATCAACAGAAAGATGCTGGCTGAGATGGCTGTCAATGATGCAGAAGGATTCACGTCTGTTGCAGAGCTGGCTAAAGCTAAGCTCGCATAGTTATCATATAGTTAATAAAGATATGCACATGCAAACTGCCTATGGGCAGTTTGTTTTGCTTTTGCCGGATAATAAGAAAAAACGGGAGAATAAGTGCATTTGCCGTCAGAATGTGATACAATAAGGACGGATTTGCCAAAGAAGAGTAAATACTTTCGGCATCAGGATAAGTTTGAACACTAAATAGTCGGATGAAGGGACAGAGTGCAGGATGATAAATCGGGATTGGGAAAGATTCGGAGATTCGATCAGGGATACGGTGCAGGATGCCATAGATGCCTGGAATTTTGAAGAATTGAGCCAGACAGTTGCAGATACGGTAAACCATGCCATGGACAGTTTTTCCAAGGGCATGAAAAACAGCGCGCAGACAGCACCGAAGAGTATGCGGGGGGCGGAAAAAAAGCCGCCGCAGGTTTACCGCCGGACAACCTCGGTGAAGGTCTGGGGGTATATTTTTCTGACTGTCGGGGGCGGTATGGGCTTGCTTTTCCTCCTTTTTTTTGCTTTCGGTATAACAGGGACGATGCTTGGCATCAAAACGGCGGCCGGAGTGGGCGGTATGAGCAGTAAAGCTGCAGGGATTATGGCGTCTGCCGGATTCTTCGGAGTTCCGGGGATCGCCGGAGGACTGTTGGCATTAAAAGGGCTCACGAAGCTTCGCCGGGCAGAAC
>CATLEM010000202.1 GCA_949916155.1 uncultured Dorea sp. | reverse complement strand
GGGGGTAAAAAAAGTTGAGGCGGCTGAGCCGATTCTTACCTACAAAGATGAAGCAGTCTACAATATAGGCGGACAATTAAAAGACAAGCAGGGCAGATATCTGCTGCCGCAGGGCGGCAGCATAAAACTTGTGGCAAGACAGAGCGTATATGGACTAATAACGGCTGTTGACTGGGGAACGGATAGTGTAGGCGGCTGGGCGTACATATCACTGGTCGGCGGGAAACCAAAGGTTGAAGATGTAGTACAGGGTGTTATAGTCCGCGGAGTCAGACCGGGTCTGGTAACTTTGAACGGAAGGATACTTTCTACATCTATGTACGATGTACAATGGTGTGATAATAAATTTCCTATCCGTGTCGTAGGTCCTCTCACGGCAATAACGCTGACAGACAGCAGTCTGTCTCTTTCGCCGGGAGGCACTGCAGAGATCGGGTTGGAAACGATGACGCCGGACAGTTTGTATTCCCTGCTTTTCAGCACTCCGATAACCTATACTTCTTCTAATCCGTCAGTTGCGACCGTAGGCTCTTCAGACGGAAAAATAACAGCAGTCAGCGGCGGAACAGCAACAGTTACCGCAACAACAAGAAATGGTGTAAGAGCATCATGCAAAGTTACTGTAAAAGGAAAATCGTCAGGCACAAGCACAGGATCCTCCAAAGGGCTGTCTTTAAATAAGAGCAGGATGACCATACCATTAGGCAGGAAGGGAAAATTAAAAGCAACATTAAACGGAAAAACGATCACTCCTGTTTATAAAGGCGGCAAGAAAAATATATCTATCAGTAAAAACGGTATCATTACAGCTAAAAAGATCGGAACAGTAACAGTCAAGGCAACTTATAAAAAGAAAACCGTGGTATGCAGAGTAACTGTTGTTCCTGCGGCGCTTTCCCTAAAAGCCTCCGCCGGCACAAACAAAGTTACACTGAAGTGGAAAAAAGCTTCAAAAATATCAGGATACAAAGTTTATCGTTCATCAGCTGCCAACGGTAAATACGAAGAGGTGAAGACATTAAAAGCTTCTAAAAAGGGCATAACACTAAAAAATCATGCGAAAGGCACTTATTACTATAAAGTAAGAAGCTATAAAAAAGTCAGAGGAAAGACGTATTTAGGCGCACTAAGCAAAGCCAAAAAAGTACGTGTCAAATAGAACATTGCATCATATGCCGGTCAGTTTCAATCGGCTGATCAAAGCGTGCGGCTGCTCCCGTTACTGTTTTAAAAGTAACAAGAACAGCCGCACGGCCTATATGTGCATGATTGCAGGCACATCAGGTTTATCGGGTTTATCAGGTTCATTGTGTAAGTTTATCACCGTCACCTCATAGGATTATTCAGCACCCGGCCTTCTGCCCCGCCAGAGAGATAAGCGCCTCATTCTCGATCCTGAAAGTCGTGCTCATCTCCATCTGCTTTCCGCCCATCGCCTCATAGAATCCAATACTTGGAAGATTACTCTTAAGGCACAGCCACTCGATACGCATACCGCCCCGTTCTAAAGTTATCTGCGCCAGCCGTTTAAACAGTGCCTCACCGTACCCTTTTCCTCTGAACTCCGGCTTCACATACAAATCATCGAGATAGATGCCGCCCCGTCCCGGGTAAGCCGCGAGACTCTCAAAGAACAGCGCAAATCCTGCCTCCGCACCAGAGACTTCTAAAAACAACACCTCCGCCTTCTCCTTATCAAACAGCCATTCCTCCAAACGCTCTTCTGTGGCAGTTACCAGTCCGGGCATACCCTCATATTCTGCCAGTCCCCTGATAAATTCCAGGATCAGCGGTACATCTTTCCTTTTTGCATAGCGGAACGTTACTTTTTCCATACTGAATTTCCTCCTTAATTTCTCTTCTGTCATACACAGCTTTTAACATGTCCTCATTCGCGTATATATTGCATCCACGCTTTTATCTTTTTCTCATAACCGTTATCTCCCGGCTCATAAAACCTTGCGTCCCTGATCTCCTCCGGCAGATACTGCTGTCTCACATAGTGGTTCGGATAATCATGGGCATACTTATAGCCTGTCCCGTGTCCAAGGCTTTTCGCTCCTTTATAATGGGCATCCTGAAGGTGGGCCGGGACAGTAGTCTTATGTGCCCGCACACTCTCCATAGCGGCAAATACCGCATTGCACGCAGAATTGCTCTTAGGTGCAGTTGCTACATATAAAACAGCCTGGGACAGGATGATCTGAGCCTCCGGCATCCCTATGCGCTCCACCGCCTGGGCTGCGGACACTGCCACATTAAGCGCCATGGGATCTGCATTTCCCACATCCTCCGCGGCACAGATCATGATCCTCCTCGCGATAAACCGGATATCCTCCCCGGCATAGAGCATCTTCGCCAGGTAAAATACCGCCGCATCCGGATCCGACCCTCTCATGCTCTTGATAAACGCAGAGACCGTATCGTAATGATTATCACCTGTCTTATCATAGCGCACTACCCGCTTCTGGATACATTCTGACGCCACCTCAAGGTTCAGATGGATCTTTCCATCCGCCGAGCGCTCTGTAGTGAGTATCCCAAGTTCCACCGCATTGAGGGCATTTCTCGCATCCCCTCCCGAGATATCGGCAAGAAACTCCAGCGCCTCGTCATCAATCTCCGCACTATAGCTTCCCATCCCCTTTTCTGTATCATAGACTGCCCGCTTAATGAGCGTCTTTATCTCCTCCTTGTCAAGAGGATGCAGCTCAAAGATGCTCGAGCGGGAAATGAGCGCTCCATTGACTTCAAAATAAGGATTCTCCGTCGTCGCCCCGATAAGAGTCAGTGTTCCGTCCTCCACAAATGGCAGAAGATAATCCTGCTGGCCTTTATTGAACCTGTGGATCTCATCCACAAAAAGGATCGTCTTTTTCTGGTACATCCCCAGGGTATCCTTAGCCTGACGGACGACCTCCTCCATATCCTTCTTTCCCGCCACCGTGGCATTAATCTGGGTAAAAGCTGCGCTGGTCGTATTGGCGATGACCTTCGCCAGCGTCGTCTTCCCTGTGCCGGGCGGTCCGTAAAAGATCACGGAGCCCAGCTTATCCGCCTTGATCGCCCGGTATAAAAGCTTATCCTTTCCTATGATATGGCTCTGTCCCACCACCTCATCCAAAGTTGCGGGTCTGAGCCTCGAGGCAAGAGGCGCCTCGCTCTCCATGTTTTTTTCACGCATATAATCGAATAAATCCATCTCTTTTGTCTCCCTCTCAAGGAACTGTTCACAAACTGATCTTTACCGTTCCTAATCCAGGAACAATTCATCTACTGTCACAAATTCAAATCCCTTTTTCTGCAGGATGTCAATGATCTTCAGCGCCGCGTCCACAGAAGAATTGTAACAGTCATGTAATAAGATAATATCATTTTCCTCTGCCTTCGTCACTACTTTCTTGACAATTTCACCCGTATTCTCCGTCTTCCAGTCCAAAGGGTCTATCGTCCAGCGCACCAGCAGCATATCCAAGGAAGCCTCCAGTTCCTGGCTGCACACCCCGTAGGGCGGGCGCATATACCGTGGATATTCTCCGGTAGCAGCATGAACTGCCCTGCTTGTTTTTTTCAGCTCCTTTCCTGCCTTTTCTTCCGACACCTTGCTCATATCAATATGGCTGTAGGTGTGATTTCCGATCATATGCCCCTCATCATGGATGCGTTTTGTCAGCTTTGGATTGGCTTTCACATTTTTTCCGATCACAAAAAATGTTGCTTTCACATTCCGTTTCTTCAGTCCGTCAAGAAGTCTTCCGGTACAGGCTTCATTCGGCCCGTCGTCAAAGGTCAGGGCGATCCTCGGAGGTACATCCCCGTACTCAGATACCCCGTCAGATATCTTCGCGATCACTTCCTTCACCTCTTTTGCATCGCTGTAATGCATCTTCTCCTCTGTGCGGAAATTTAACGATACCCCCATCAGATTCAGGATAGAACAAAAATATAACATAACGCACAGACAGCAGATGATCTTTTTCTCCTCCCTGTCCCTCCTGGCCTTTTCCTTCTTCCCTCTGCCCAAACTTACACCTCTTTCGCTGCTTGATAAAAACGTTGCAATATAAATATATGAATGATATAATAGCCAATGCATATTTGAAGGAGGTT
>CATLEM010000201.1 GCA_949916155.1 uncultured Dorea sp. | reverse complement strand
AAAATTTCGGACTCTATATGGATCTTCAGCAGGCCGGAGGACTGATCTCCGAGCAACTGCCGGGGGCTAAGCCTCTTCCGGGGTACTTCCCTGCGCGGAACAGGATCATCAGTGCGCTGTCAGATGTGGTGCTTGTGATAGAGGCGAGGGAGAAAAGCGGCTCTCTGATCACGGCAGATATGGCCTTAGAACAGGGGAAGGATGTATACGCCCTTCCAGGTCCTGCAGAGAGCCCTCTGAGCAGAGGGTGCCACCGTCTCATTCAGCAGGGGGCGGGAATATTGATCTCGCCGGAGGATTTGTTAGACGAAATGGATATACAGCACAAAGGAGACTTACAAATAATAAACAAAAATGAAAAAATGCTTGAAACTACAGAAAATTTAGTGTATAGTTGTCTCGGTTTCATTCCGAAAGGCGTGGATTGTCTGATGAAAGAAACAGGGCTTTCGGCGAGAGAAGTTCTCGAACAGCTAATAACTCTGGAATTACAGGGGGTGGCAAAAGAAATTTCTAAAAATTATTATATAAGAATGATATAGATTCGTAGTGGAGGAAGTGTTTTTATGGCTAGATATCTTGTGATCGTAGAGTCGCCTGCCAAGGTAAAGACGATTAAAAAATTTCTAGGAAGTAATTATGTGGTGACCGCATCCAACGGGCATGTGAGGGATCTGCCCAAGAGTCAGCTGGGAATTGACGTGGAGCATGATTACGAACCGAAATATATAACGATTCGCGGAAAAGGAGAGATTCTTGCGAATCTGCGTAAGGAAGTTAAAAAAGCGGATAAGGTATATCTTGCGACTGACCCTGACCGGGAGGGAGAGGCGATCTCCTGGCATCTGTCCAAGTCGCTGAAACTGGACGACAAAAAGACCTACCGCATCAGTTTTAATGAAATTACAAAAAACGCTGTAAAAGCTTCGCTGAAAAATGCAAGAGAGATCGATATGGACCTGGTTGATGCGCAGCAGACCAGGCGTATCTTAGACAGAGTTGTGGGTTACCGGATAAGCCCGCTTCTCTGGGCGAAGGTAAAGAGAGGCTTAAGTGCCGGCCGTGTCCAGTCGGTTGCCTTGAGGATCATCGCGGACCGGGAAGAAGAGATCAATATGTTCATTCCGGAAGAGTACTGGACTCTTGATGCCTGTCTTAAGGTAAAGGGGGAGAGAAAACCTCTGACAGCCAGGTTCTACGGGACGGAGGACAAGAAGATGACCATCCGTTCCAAAGAGGAGATGGACGGGATCATCAAAGAGATTGACAGTGCGCAGTTTGCCGTAGAGGAAGTGAAGAAGGGTGAGCGGACAAAGAAAGCTCCGGTTCCCTTCACGACCAGCACCCTTCAGCAGGAGGCGTCCAAAGGACTCAATTTTGCCACGGCAAAGACGATGCGGATTGCCCAGCAGCTCTATGAAGGCATTGACTTAAAGGGGAACGGGACGGTCGGGCTTATCACCTATCTGCGTACGGATTCCACGAGAGTCTCCGAGGAGGCGGACCGGAATGTGCGGGAGTATATTAAAGAGCAGTATGGACCTCAGTTCGCAGCAGACGGCCGTTCTAAAGAAGCGGAAGGGAAGAAGATCCAGGACGCCCATGAGGCTATCCGTCCCACAGATGTGACGAGGACTCCGGCAGCAGTGAAGGATTCTCTGACAAGAGACCAGTACAGACTCTACCAGCTGATCTGGAAACGTTTCGTGGCAAGCAGGATGCAGCCTGCCAGGTATGAGACAACTTCGGTGAAGATCAGTGCAGGAAAGTACCGGTTCACGGTATCGGCATCCCGCATCTCATTTGAGGGATTCAGGACAGTTTATGTGGAAGCGGGAGAAGGGAAAGAAGAGGGCAATGTGCTCCTTGGAGGCCTGGATGAGTCTTCCGTCCTGACGAAGGAAAGCTTTGACAGCAAACAACATTTTACACAGCCTCCTGCCCATTATACGGAGGCGGCGCTGGTAAAGACTTTAGAGGAGCTTGGTATCGGCCGTCCGAGTACCTATGCGCCGACAATCTCCACGATCATCAACCGCAGGTATGTGGCAAAGGAGAATAAGAACCTTTATCTTACGGAAATTGGCGAAGTAGTGAATAATATGATGAAAAAGTCCTTCCCTACGATTGTGGATGTGAACTTTACTGCCAATATGGAGAGCCTTTTGGACGGCGTGGCGGAAGGAAAGGTAAAGTGGAAGACGATCATCGAGAATTTTTATCCCGATATCGAAGATGCGGTGGAGCGCGCAGAAAAAGAGCTGGAGTCAGTAAAGATCGAAGATGAGGTGACGGATGTAGTCTGTGAGCAGTGCGGGCGCAATATGGTAGTCAAGTACGGCCCTCACGGGAAATTCTTAGCATGTCCCGGTTTCCCGGAGTGCAGGAACACGAAGCCTTACCTTGAAAAGATCGGTGTGAAATGTCCGGAGTGCGGGAAAGACATTGTCTTAAGAAAGACGAAAAAGGGAAGGAAATATTACGGATGCGAGGATAATCCGGAGTGCGGCTTTATGTCATGGCAGAAACCGTCCGAGAAAAAATGTCCCCGCTGCGGAAGTTACATGGTAGAAAAAGGAAATAAACTCTGCTGCGGTAATGAGCAGTGCGGATATGTGGAAAGCAAATCGGATGGAGATAAGTTAAAAACTGAAAAATAATAAAATTATGTGTGAAATTTATTGAATGTTCGGGAATTATGTGATAATATTACGCTAAAGAACGGAGGAAAACGTATGAGTGTACAATTGTTAGATAAAACGAGAAAAATTAATAAATTGCTTCACAACAATAATTCGAGCAAAGTTGTTTTTAATGACATTTGTGATGTGCTGACAGATATACTGAATTCGAATGTGTTGGTAGTCAGCAAGAAAGGAAAAGTCCTTGGCGGAAGTAAATGCGACGGTGTTCCATATATTGAAGAACTGATAGAGAAAGATGTGGGAAAGCATATTGATTTTCACTTGAATGAGCGTTTTCTTATTGTTCTTTCAACAAAGGAGAATGTTAACCTCGAGACCCTTGGATTTTCCGGGGAGATCGCAGATCATTACCAGGCGCTTATCAGCCCGATCGATATAGCGGGAGAGCGTCTCGGAACGCTGTTCATCTATAAAAAGGACGCGCTGTATGAGATTGACGATATTATTCTGAGCGAATATGGAACGACTGTGGTAGGACTGGAGATGCTGCGCTCTGTAAATGAGGAAAATGCAGAAGAGACAAGAAAGGAGCATATCGTGCAGTCTGCGATCAGCACGCTTTCTTTCTCGGAGCTTGAAGCGATCATTCATATTTTTGAAGAACTTGAAGGAACGGAGGGTATCCTTGTTGCAAGCAAGGTTGCAGACCGGGTCGGGATCACACGGTCCGTGATCGTAAATGCCCTGCGCAAATTTGAGAGCGCAGGCGTGATAGAATCCCGTTCCTCCGGCATGAAGGGGACATATATCAAGGTTGTGAATGATTATGTGTTCACTGAGCTTGAAAGGCTGAAAAAGGAACGGTAGATTTTGAAGAAAGGTAACAGTTATTATGTATGAAAAATGTGCTGCCCGTCTCAGGATGACGAGAGTGATCGTGCAGAATGGATATTCTGATGAAAATATCTACAATTGCGAAGTGATTACGTATAATCCGGAGGAAGAAAGCATATATTTATTAACAGGGAAGCATGAGCTGTCTCTTTTTTCGCTGGACGGTGTATATGAGTGTATCATAGAGGCCGAGGACGAGTTAAAATGCGAGGGAGTCATCAGGGAGAGGTACAGTAATAAGCTCGGCAGGATAATTGTATTATACGTGCGTAACGGATTTTATAAAAATCCTGTAAACTAAATATAAAGTGTGTTGACAAAACAGAAAGAGAGTGCTATTTTATATCTAGAGTTTTTAGCACTCTCTTTTTATGAGTGCTAACAAAATATATTTAGAATAGTTAAGGAGGTAGCAAAATGAAATTAGTACCATTAGGAGACAGAGTTGTATTAAAACAGTTAGTAGCTGAAGAGACTACAAAGTCAGGAATCGTGATTCCCGGACAGTCAAAGGAGAAGCCGCAGCAGGCAGAGGTTCTTGCAGTGGGACCTGGCGGAACAGTAGACGGAAAAGAAGTAA
>CATLEM010000200.1 GCA_949916155.1 uncultured Dorea sp. | reverse complement strand
TAAATACCGGCTCTCTGTCCACATTATCCAGAAAGAATTCTACCTCTTTTTTCTTTTCCGGCATAATCGAAAGGCTATGGCCTCTCTGTGATATTTCAATCATGCCGGTTGCGCGCAGATACCTGAAACACGCATCTGCATAATCACGCAGATTACCTGACTTCGTTTTTACGAATTTATCCAGCGACCTATCCCTGGATTCTCTCGTATGCGTCCTGCCTTCGGATATATCCTCCCGATAGATTTCTTCAACTTCTCTGCGGATATACTCTCCCTTAAACACCTTATAATTTGCTGTCTTATACGCTTTAAATCTCCGAAATTGCCTGATCTTTTCCACAACCAGTTCAAATTTTTCATAATGTGTCAGCTGCATGCCGAACATCATCAGTTCGTCAAAACTGATCGTCCCCAGCTCATAGATCAGCCGGAACATTTCTAAATAAGGCTTCACCCCGAATATCCCTTTAAATTTTCCCGGTTCCTTATGATACGGAGACGGAAGCTGAAATTTCAACAATTGGCGCAGCAATATCTCTTCTGTCCTTTTTCCGCTGATCAGGCATCTTCCCGGCTCAGTAAGGCTGATCACAGGATTCAGATCAACAAAGCCCAGAGCCTTGGGAGCGCGGTTGATACGCTCCCTGGCGCTGAAAGCCATCTCCTTTGCCGAGCCTTCTCCGCAGAAATCCTTACTTTCTGCCAGTTTCCTGATAAAATCAACCTGAGTATCCGTATTCCATACTTCGCCCTCAAAGTCCTTCGCAAGAACTTCTATCTCCGGAATCATCTTTAACGGAGTTCTGGGGGATGTAGTAAAAAACAAAGTCCTGCTTTTTAAATAAGCCATATGATTCCTCCGAATCTAATAATTTGTCACGATAATATGTTTTGCATCCGCCTTAAATCGGTTTCTTATATTAACCGCATATGATTTATCGTATTCATCCACAATATGTTCCCGATACAATTCCTCTGTCAAAGGCGTTTTCCCTATCACAAGCAGGGCTTTTGCCGAAAGATTTTTGAAATCATTTGCCAGCCTTCTGTGCTCATCTTCCCCAAAGCCATCCTTATAATTATCATTTCCATAATCACTGAAAATACAGTCATACGGCGGATCTAAAAAGAAAAAATCACCGTCTTTTTCCATATCGAATATTCTGGCATAATCATAATTATATATCTCTGTTCTCTTCAGAAGTTTGAAATGTTCATCTGTGATCAGTCTTGTATTAAAATGCTTATATCTGCCAAAGGGAACATTGTATTCCCCGTTTGAATTATATCTGATCATACCTGAATATGCTGTTTTATTAATAAAAAAATAAACCACCGAATCAAAATATTCCGTATCTATTTTATGATTAAATGCATCCCGCATCATGTAATACAAAGATTCATTTTTATTTTCCACTCTGGCTTCCGGATTTTTTTCCTTCAGCAGCTCGTATGCCGCCTGGTTTTCCTCGTATATGCTTTGCAGATTGTCCAACGGGAGCCTGGCTTCAGGGTATCTTTCCTGCATTTCTTTGTAAAAAGAATATAATCTGAAATTTACATCATTAACAACTGCCCTGCCGGGCTGAAGATAAAAATAAAGAGCGCCTCCGCCCAAAAAAGGTTCTATGTATCTTTTATAATCTTTTGGCATATTATGAATAAAGTGGGATATTTCTTTCGACTTACCACCTCTGTATTTAATCATCGGATTCATAAAATTCCTCCTTTAAAAATGCATATAATATACCTGATTGCATTATACTATAAAACTTTCCGGTTTTCTATTTAAACTTTGATCTGTTATCTTTCTCCCTTTCACCGCCTAAAAATCCCCGCCAAAAGATTCCGGTGATAATACGTCATCGGCGGCACATCCGGGAAATATTTCACCATCCTCCACACATAAAATGCCACCATCCCAAAGATCACCGCTATCCCGCACCATTTTGTCACAGTCATCTTATCGCTCCTGCGTACATACCGCTCCGCCCCAAAGACAACCGCCAGAAGGATAATGGCAAAGATAAAGGGATGCACCCGCCACGCCCCCGCAAGATCAAGCCTAAGCACCCGGAAACCCGCCCGCGTAAGGCCGCACCCGGGACAGGGAAAACCCGTTAAAAGAACCGCGGGACAGAGACTGTGCAGGAACTTTTTCAGAAACGCAAAATAGGCGATCACTAATAGAATCGCCCATCTTGCTGACTTTATATCCTGATAAAACAACTGAAATCCATCAGATATTATCTGTCTTACTTTCCGTTTCATCTCTTCCTCTTCGCCTAAAGAATGATCTTCTTCGGGCACTTCTCCGCGCAGGCACCGCAGCCCGTACATTTCTCCGGGTCGATGTAGGCGATGTTGTCCGTCACCTTCACTGCGTCGAACTTACACATCCGCTCGCACATCTTACAGCCGATACATCCCACGGAACATGCTTTCATCACGTCCTTGCCCTTATCTCTGGAGCTGCACTGTACCAGATGCTTCTGGTCGTAAGGCACAAGCTCAATAAGGTGCTTCGGACATACCGCCACGCACTTGCCGCATGCCTTACATGCCTCTTTGTCCACAACCGCGATGCCGTCCACGATGTGGATCGCGTCAAACGGACATGCCTTCACACAGGTGCCCTCTCCGAGACACCCATAGTTACAGGACTTCGGTCCGCCGCTCTGCATCATATTCACCATGATACAGTCGCCGAGGCCGTGATACTCGTAATCCTGCTTCGCCTTCTCGCAGGTGCCGGCACATTTGACAAACGCAGTCTTTCTCACCTGCTCGCCTGCCTCCTGGCCCATGATCTTTCCGATCTCGGCCGCAACGGGAGCGCCGCCCACCGGACACGCGCCGATCTCAGCCTCGCCCTTTACGATGGCTGCCGCAAGGCCGGAGCATCCCGCGTAGCCGCAGCCGCCGCAGTTATTTCCCGGGAGGACGCCGGCGATGGCCTCTTCCCTCTCATCTACCTCTACCGCAAATTTCGTTCCGGCAAATCCAAGGAACACGCCAATGAATAAGCCGGTCCCGCCTACAACCAGGGCGGCAATTAAAATACCTGTTACACTCATCGTTTCTGCTCCCTTCTATATCAGCCCTGAGAACCCAAAGAACGCGATGGCCATAAGCGCTGCCGTGATCAGCACGATCGGCGTCCCCTGGAAGGACTCGGAAATGTCATTGTACTCCATCTTCTCGCGGATACCGGCTAAGATCACAATGGCGATCAGGAAGCCGACCGACGTTCCAAGACCGTTTACCACACCGCTTAAGATCGAATATTCTTTCTGTACGTTCGTGAGCGCCACGCCAAGCACCGCGCAGTTTGTCGTGATCAGCGGAAGGTATACGCCCAGTGACTGATAGAGCGCAGGCATGGATTTTTTCAGGAACATCTCCACGAACTGAACCAGGCAGGCGATAACAAGGATAAATACAATCGTCTGCAGGTAGACGAGCTTCCCGCCCATGATCGCCTTATTTGCCAGGATAAACTTATATACAATGCCTGACACGAAGGACGCGATCGTAATAACGAATACGACGGCGCCGCCCATGCCGGCAGCAGTCTCAACCTTCTTGGAAACTCCAAGGAAAGGACAGATTCCGAGGAACTGGCTGAGTACAACGTTATTCACAAGTGCAGAGCCAATTGCTATGATCAATAATTCTCCCATCTATGTACTCCTCCTATTCTTTCTCATTCCCCACCGGGAACACTTTGCCGCCGCAGGCGCTGTTGGTGCAGGACGCGCAGCCCTCTCCGCAGCCTACGGTCTCCACAACCTTCTTGCCCTTCTTCTTCGCGTTGTTCTTCACCTTGTTCTGGAGAGCGGTAAGCCCTGCAAGCACAAGGAACGCGCCGGGCGCAAGGATAAAGATGGTCACCGGAACGTAGCCTGCCTTTCCCGTGGCCGTATCCGCAAGGGGCAGAAGCTGGAAACCGAAGATCTTGCCCGCGCCGATCACCTCACGCACGATACCGATCGCCGTAAGGCCCACCGTAAAACCAAGCCCCATGCCGATCCCGTCGAAAATAGACGGCAGCGGCGGATTCTTGGACGCATAGCTCTCCGCACGGCCCAGGATGATACAGTTTACAACAATCAGCGGAATATAGATCCCGAGAGA
>CATLEM010000199.1 GCA_949916155.1 uncultured Dorea sp. | reverse complement strand
ATATACCCATCCAGAAACAAAAACCCTCCATAAATGACACCAAGAAACAATACATATACTGACAGAAAATTTTTCTTCCATACTTGCATATCATATCTCCAATCGGTAACCGTATTTAAAAATCGTCTTAATATCCTGCTCCATTCCAAGCTTCTTTCGAATCCTCTGGATATGCACATCCACCGTTCGGCCGTCCCCGTAAAAATCCCTGCCCCATGCAAGGTCAAGAAGACGTTCTCTGGAAAGAGCAATATTCTGATTGGCAAGGAGAATCTTCAAAAGCTCATATTCCCGGTTTGTAAGCTCCACCGGAATTCCTCCTTTTTTCACAACCGCCCTCGCAAGGTCCACCTCCACATCCCGGATATGGTAGATATTCTGCTCCTTGTGAAAACGCCGCAGTACCACGTTTATTCTTGCAAGCAGTTCTTCCATTGCAAATGGTTTTACGATATAATCCTCCGCCCCGCCTTTCAGCCCCTTGACCCGATCCGGGACTTCATCTCTCGCCGTCACACAGATAACCGGAACGTCTGTATAGTCCTCTGAAATCTGTTTCATCAGAATAAATCCATCCATATCCGGCAGTCCGATATCCAGAAGGAGCAGATCAATATTCTTTTTCCCAAGCGCCGACAGGGCTTCTCGGCCTGTAAACGCCGTAAGCCCTTTGTGTCCTGTCATAACCAATGTTCTTCGGATAAGTTCATTAATTCTCCTGTCATCCTCTACAATCAATATATCTGCCACAATTCTTTACTCCTTCGGATGGTCGGAGGTTTCATAAGCTTTCTCCCCAATCTGAATCAACTGTTCTGCTGTTAGGCCGGAAATAACCGTACCGTGGGAAGCAATCCCAAACTTCCGGCACATGCTTTCTATTACAGCTTTTCCGTCCCCAAATGCATAAATGTCACAGATATACTCTTCCAGAGAAGAGTATGCCAGGTTCTCTTTTTCTCCCGCTACATCTTCTGTCAGCAACGGACAGTCTCCCATATCCTTTGCAAGCCATAAGGCCTCCTCATAATTGTACATTTCTTTCGTCACATCTTTTGCAAGAGCCGTATCATAATCGAGACTGTATCTGTCACATACTTTTCTCACGATTTCTTCATCCGCGACTGCATCCTTATAAAGCTTGTCTCCATACATCTTATACCTCATATTTTCATAAGCGGAGGTATCCGCACCGCCCTGTCCGGCCTGCTCCTCTGCCATCTTATCATCGGCCGCTCGAACCGCCATATTCTCTATACGACTTCTGGACCAGCCGATTCCCAACATCATGCCTGCCGCCATGCAAACTGCCATACCGGTAGCCGTTAATAACACCCTGTACTTTTTCCATATTGTCTTCATTTTCTCTGCTCCCTTCTTTTTGCGTATCGCAGTATGGCATTTCCGCGCTGTTATCGCATAAATAGTTATCCTCCTGCAATACCCTGTTCTGTTTTACAGACTTATCATAAACCAAAGTTATTCCAGAGTTATTACAGGATATCTTTTTTTCTCACCATCAAATTTTCTTTTACTGTCAGGATGTCGAAAATGTCTTTTATAAAGAAAAACAAAAACAAGTGAAGAGACAAAAGAAAAGATATCCACAATTCTCTAATTTCACTTGTTTTTATATGTATAACTGTTTTTTTAAATATTTTTCCTCCGCAGGCAGGCACAGCTTCCTGCCCACGACAGTCTTCACACAGCCTTTACCGCCGTTCTTTTGAAGTGTATTCATCTATGATCGGAGGAATCTGCATCATCATATTATCAATATCTTCAAACATAGCACTCTTGGTGGTCCCTAACCTGCCTGCACGGTCAATATGCAGGGTAACCTCCTGATACCGTTCCTTTATCTGGTCAAAAAATCCGCAGAGCTGGTCCAGCGCTGTCTTTGAATCCCCGATCACACCGGAGATCTCCGTATGCACTGTAGTAGCTCCCTCCGCCGACTGAGTGATCTCATCAAACATATCATAAGTCTCATTCACCTTGTCAATACTCTCCCCCAGCGCTTTCTGCGAAGTTACGATACTGTTATTCAGCTTATCTGCGCCGTGCTCTACTTCATTGATACCGGAATCCACTTCCTCAGTCAGATTCTTGATCTCATCCGCCAGCTTCTTTACCTCGACTGCTACTACTGCAAAGCCTTTGCCCTGTTCTCCTGCACGCGCCGCTTCAACCGACGCGTTCAGCGCTAGGATATTGGTCTGCTCTGCTATATTGATGATATTACTGGTACACCGCTTGATCTTCTCCACAGCTATCTGAAGATCCTCAAAAGTACTTCCCATTTCTTCAAAATATGCTTCAACCTGTCTTGAACTGTTCTTCAGTTCCTCCACTCCATCCTGGGCATGGTTCACCGATTTTTCAATCGTATCCTTTACCGTCACAAACTGGCCGGATACATCCTCTATACTGGCAAAATTTGTCCCGAAATCCTCAAGCCTGCTCTGAAAATTCCCTGCTTCTTCCATCACTCCTCCGAAAGAGCTTCCAATCCTGCTTAACTCCCGCATGGAATCCACTTCTTTGCCTACAAGTTCTGCATGATACTCCTTCAGGCTTCTTATAACGTGCAGCACTGGGTACAGACTATTCTTGCTCTCCGGCACCTTTTTCACTGTTTCCTGTTTATTTCTATTCCAAAATGACACGTCCGCTTCCCCCCTTACTCAAATACCACGCATGTCATAGACTGGTTGACAAAACGGTTATTATAATGCTCCCCGTAACCGACAAATCCCGCATGGTTCCCTAACGCTCCCATCTCATCCAGATACTCCTGCATATAATTATTCTGGGTAAATAACAGATAACGGAACAGGCAGTTTACAGAAAATACTGCCGATATCCTTGGAAAATCCTTCTGGATCTCACGGATCGTCTGACGAACTACCTCTTTATAATCGCCCAGTTCAAGCATGACAAGAACATCTGAATCATTTACCTGGCGAAAGCACGACAGCGCATCGCCTTTCACTTCTTTTATCGAAATGATACATGTATCGTCTCCGTTAAGCTTCCCGAACGGATTCTTAAATGTCTGGGTCGTGATATCCTGCTCCGACACCCCGAGAATATCCTGATATACCTGTCTGGCCGGGCGGTCATTCAACGCGCCGATAACATAATTGGCCCGGTCTGTCTGCGAAGCGATAAACTGATGGTTCTCCATTCGGTGGTAAATATTCTCCTTGTACGCCTTCACCCTGCCGTTCAGATTCTTTATTATACCGTAAACCACCGCATCTTCATACACCTTCCCGTTGGCAGACACCTTCCCTGCATCTCCCGTTCCGCCGATCAGCGAGATACCTTTATGCTTTAATACAGTATTGATGGTTGTCAGCACACAGGCGTCATTTCCCGTGCAGAAATCTATACATACCGTATCGTTTCCCGCACCTCCTGCAGTCTTTACATCCTGCTCAAGCCGCTGAATATATTTGACCGGCATCACAGACACTTCTTCCAGCACATTGGCCGCCGCTTTCACTCCGTCTGAAAACGCAATGACGCCCACTCCGCTTTCTACCACCATCCTGGTGTCATAACTCATGCCGATACAGCCAATACTCGGCACTCCTGGATAAATCCCTTCTAATTCCCTCACATGCGCTTCAAACTGCTCTTTATTCGAAAGCAGCATAATAAACTGCGGCCTGTCCAGTCCCTGAACCGCTTCCCGCAGCTCCCCGCGCCGGCTCATTCCAAAATATTGTTTCATAATGAGACTCCTCTCTATTTAAGTACTTCGAAATTCTTTATCTTTAGTTCTCGAAACCAAATATATTATATGGCATGTCAGCAGGAAACGTCAATGATATTTTCTATCTAAAGACAGTAAAGACGGGTATCAACTTCTTAGCTAATACCCGCCTTTACACTGATTTTTCAATCATTCTTTTTACCTCTCTCATCTTCGGTTTAAATCTCCTGATGTTCCTTCACTTGATCATCCGATTCTGAATTTTAATTATGCTTTTGGTGGTCCGTACCTGCCTTTCATAATTTTTTGATTCCTGATACTATGCGCCCTTTCTCAAGAACCTTACTGCAACACTTGTGTCGACTGAAATAACTACCTCTTACTTATAGCTCGCGTCTATCTTGTAATTCGGTTCTGTTATTTGTTATATACAGATTAC
>CATLEM010000198.1 GCA_949916155.1 uncultured Dorea sp. | reverse complement strand
ATATCCGTCAATATAATTGTTTTCATCTAATTCATCTGCCTTGTCCGAAACCGTCTCGGAAACCTGGCTGCCAACCTCTCTCTCAAATTCGAGGCCAAATTCCACCGGCACCGGTTTCAAACACCGGCCGCAGGGAATCTCAATCACCATTCTGCAGATTCCCGTAACTTTTAGTCTCTCGGGCTTCACGTACTCTACCCTGATCTGGGCATCGCCCTTTGAAAGAACCGGGTAAGTCCCGCCGTTGACCGCGAACTGCTCCATAGAACAGGAAACAGTATCATCCACAGGTGTATGCTGTTCAGATAAGACACCGGATAGGTCTAATATCATACTATCACCCCTATTCACACCTAAATAATTATATCATGTAAATGTGGTTTGTCAACCGCTTATTTACTATATTTTGTAGTTTTTGCCATTTTACAAAGAGACCCTGCGGACGAGGTCTCTTTATGTCTATTTTTCAGTACATTCCCTTGCACTTGCAGTTAAATGCCCTTTCTTTATAATATCAATGTCAAATTCCTCTGCCGGTCCCTCATCAGCGCTCCACAACCGGTAACTGCCGTCCTCTTCAATATCCAGCATATTATCGCACTCAACCATTATATCCTCACCCCACAACTCTTTAAGCTTCATTTCCTGAGCGTCTGAAAGTTCCTCAAAAAACCGCCCGGAACAGTCCGCGTAATAATATTTATACCGCCAAAAATATTTCCCAGGGAACATTGTCTTTATGGTATCCATGTAACCCTCTCCATCCTCTGGATACCGGACATCTGCAAGCAATAAATCTCCGCCCTCTAACTTTGCTTTTATTTTCACCGGCATATGGTTCCCCGACTGGGAATATGCCCTGCCTTCAAATAACACATATGTCTCTTCCAATATATCTGCATAGACATAAATGTAATCTCCTTCCCGCTCCGTTCCGAACAATTTACAAGAAGCAACCTGACAGCCTGGAAGATACTTTAGCTCAAAAGGTTCGTAAACAGAATCCTGCCGGACATACTGCTCCATCAGCCCGTCCATCTGTTCCTTCGTAAGGCAATCGGAACCACCAGTGAGAACTGCAATAATTGCCAGTGCCGCATATAACACTGTCACTGCAAATACATTCAATAACCTTTTCTTCATATTCCCCTCCTTCTAACATCAAGTTTTCCGAGCTGATATCGCGGTGCGCCAGCCCTTCCTTATGCACTACCTCCAGCGCGTCAAACTCCGGCCCGGCAGCCTACACCCGCAGATGGAACACTCCGCTGACGATCGCGAAGTACACACTGATGGTACTGATATCCACCAGCGTAGAGATAAGGGGCGTCGCCATAATCGCCGGGTCAAGTCCTATCTTCTTCGCAAGCAGCGGCAGACTGCACCCTACCACTTTCGCGATAACGACGGTACACGCCATCGTAACGCCGATGGTAAGCGCCATCAGCACGTCCCCCTGTCCCATCAGCATGATCCTAAGTCCGTTTATCACTGCCAGGATCAGGCTGACGCACACCGCCACCCGGATTTCCTTCCAGATCACCTTAAACAGATCCCTAAACTCAATTTCCCCCACCGCAAGCCCGCGGATCACGAGAGACGAACTCTGAGAACCGCAGTTTCCCCCAGTTCCGGTGAGCATGGGGACAAACCCCGTAAGCTGCGGCATCACCGCGATCGCCGCCTCGTAGCTGTTCATGATCATCTGGGTAATGGTGGCGGAGAGCATAAGGAATAAAAGCCAGGGGATCCTGCTCTTCACATGCTCGAACACCGTCGTCCCGAAATATGACTCGTCATTGGGGTTGACACCGGCCATGATGCTGATATCCTCCGTCTCCTCCTCCTGCAGGACGATCATGGCGTCGTCAACGGTGACGATGCCCACCATGCAGTGCTCGTGATCCACGATAGGCAGCGCGATAAGTCCATATTTCATAATGGTCCTGGCCACTTCCTCCTGGTCGTCCGTCGTCTGGGCATACAGCATGTTCGTATCCATGATTTCCTCAATTACCCTGGACTCGCCCGTAGTCAGAAGGTCTTTGATATCCACCGCACCGATGAGCTGCTTTTTCTCCGTCACGTAGCAGGTGTAGATGGTCTCCCGGTTAAGTCCCACCTGACGGATCTTAAGGATCGCGTCCTCCACCATCATCTCCTTGTTGAGGGCGATGTAATCCACGTTCATGACGCTTCCCGCGCTGTCCTCCGGGTACTGCAGAAGCTGATTGATCCTCTCCCGCTTCTCTTCATTGGTCACCAGAAGCAGACGGTCCACCACATTTGCCGGCATCTCCTCCAGCACGTCAACCGTATCGTCAAGGTACATCTCTTCCATGACTTCCTCAAGCTCCGAGTCCGTCAGCGCATTGATCAGCACCTCGCGGAGATCGCTGTTCATGTAGGAAAATGTCTCCGCTGCCTCCTCTTTTACCAGAAGCCGGAAGATGAGGACAAGCTGCTTTTCATTCACTTCTTCCAGAATATCTGCAAGGTCAACGGGGTACATATTATTCTCCAACTCTTCTTTCAGTTCTTTAAACTGGCGCCTCTCAAGCATATCCTGAATACGTTCTATCGTCAGCTCCTCGCGCTCTTCATAATCATAGTCAAACTCGCTCCTGGCGACAGAATCACCCCATTCTTCGGCGCTGACATCTTTAAACTCATAGTTTGTACTCAATCTCGTCCCCTCCTTCCCTGCTTGATCTTACATTAACCGGGTCCGCACAGCTTCATTTTTAGTGCATATCTAAATCTTTCGCCATATAAAAATCCCCGCCCAGACATTTTGACTCTTACTAACCATCTGCTGCGGGGAGTATATGATTTGCGAACCCTGTCAAGATATAGTATAATCAATTTAGAAGAAATATACAAGGAGATTCCCATGAAAATTGTAGGATTAATTGCAGAATATAACCCTTTTCACAACGGACATTTATATCATATAAGAAAAGCAAAGGAAATCGCCGGCGCAGACGCGGTCGTCGTCGTGATGAGCGGAGACTTTGTCCAAAGGGGGGCTCCTGCCATCATGCCGAAACATATCCGCGCGGAAGTCGCCCTGGAAGCAGGCGTTCCCTTAGTCCTTGAGCTTCCCGTCTGCTTTTCCACAGGAAGCGCAGAATATTTTGCCGCCGGAGCGGTATCTCTTTTAGAGCATCTGGGATGTATCGATTCCATCTGTTTCGGAAGCGAATGTGGGGACTATGACACCCTGGAAAAAATCGCCGACGTTCTTTCAGAAGAACCGGACGGATACAAAAGTCTCCTCCGCAGATTCCTCTCACAAGGCATCTCTTTTCCCCTTGCCCGCCAGTGGGCGCTGCGGGAATATCTTCACGACGAAACCCTGGACCGCGTACTGGAACAGCCCAACAATATACTGGGGATTGAATATATAAAAGCGCTGCAGAAAAAGGGCAGCGCCATGAAAGCTTATACTATCAAACGGATGGTATCCGGTTACCATGATGAAGACTTACATGCCGGCTACAGCTCTGCCTCGGCGATCCGAAGGCTCCTTGCTCACGCAGGCCATTCTTTCCACCTTGAAGAAAACGGCGGAAAGGATAACGGTATGTTTGACGAGCCCAGCCTGTCTGAGGTAATGACAAGACTTGAGCGCGAAGTTCCGGAAAGCTGCATCCGTTTCCTCGAGGATGGTTATCAGATCCGCTATCCTGTTTACTCCAACGATTTCTCTGTCCTGCTCGGCTACAAGCTGCTCACCGAGACAAGAGATTCCCTGACGGAATATCTGGATATCAGCAAAGATCTCGCCAACCGGATCTTAAACCATGCGCATCACCTGATCACGATCGATCAGTTCTGCAATCTCCTGAAGACAAAGGATATGACCTACGCCCGCATCAGCCGGTGCCTGTTCCACATTCTCCTGGATATCAAAAAGGAACATATGGAAAGCTACAAAACGGCCGGATACTGCCAGTACGCAAGGGTACTCGGACTGAGAAAGGACGGAAAGAAGGTTCTCTCCCTCATAAAAAAATACAGCGATACACCGCTGATCACAAAGCTTTCCCATGCAGACACGCTCTCTAATACCGGACAGCGGATGATCGCAGGAGATATATTCGCAGCAAACCTTTATGAACGGATCGTCACAGAAAAGTTTAAGGAACCGTTTATCAGCGAATACTCACA
>CATLEM010000197.1 GCA_949916155.1 uncultured Dorea sp. | reverse complement strand
TTCCTATTTTGGCAAATTCTGTACTGTTCAAAGACGCCTTCACCGTACTTACTACTATCTTTACCATACCTTTCACAGATTCTGATACTTTCGTCTGATTTTTATCTATTCCTCCGGCAAATCCAGATATAACATCCCGGCCGATCCTTTCAAACACCTTCGACGGAGAATTGCTTTCCAAAGAAGCCTTTGCGCCTGCTGCGGAAGTATTCCCTATAACCTTTCCTGCATCACCAGCCTGCTCTTTCGAACTATTAACTCCAGAAGTAAATCCCTTTACAGAGTCTATCCCTACTTCCGCCATTAATGCGTTTACTTTCTCTTTGCCGCCACTTAAGGCGACGGTATATTCCTCAATCATCCCCTGCACACTTGCATTGACGCCGGCTTTCATATCCAGCGACTTTGACCACATTTCATTCGCCTGCTTGAGCTGCTCATCCGTCATCCCCGCAAATGCCTGTACATACGAGGACCCCTGCGGTCCCATCTCCGCCAGTTTATCCAGAATTCCCTGATTTACCCCTCGTTCTGCCAGCGATGCCATATTATCAGCCCAACTCGTTACACCTTCAATCTGTGACTGCATATTAGACAGTAGCTTTTCGCTCGACAGTTCCGTACCGGCATTAAACTCTTCAAACATATTCATCTGGTTCTCAAGGACGCCTGATACAGTCTCCTGCATATCCATATACGTCTCAGTGATAGATTGTATGGCTATACTGTTCGCGTCTGCTGCTGCCGCCTGTGCATTTGCATTGACATTTACAGATTCCGTATTCGCATCTGTCTGTGCCGTAGCCTCAGACCAGCTGACCCCATATTTCTCTAGCTGCTCCGAAGACGCTTCGATCTGAGCTTTTAGTTCCTCTTTCATCGCCTGATTCTCTGACAAAGCTTCTGTATTCTCTCTCTGTGCTTTTGTCAGTTCATTATAGGACTCTCTTTCATCCACGCTCATACTGCCTAATGCCATGCGCAGATCCAGCGCTCTTGCCTCCTTATCATTCTGCACGCCAAGCAGTTCATTCGTCTTTTCTTTTATTCCTGCAGCCTCGTTTTCTATCTTAATGCCTTCGATCTCCAGTTCTGTCTTCTTCTTGATCAGTTCTACAGCATATTCCTGAGCCGCCTGCATCTCTATCTGCTTCTGGCTGTTATTTAAGTATTCCTCGATAGCCTCATTTGTAAGATTTAGCTTCTGCGACTGTTCATCATATGCAAGACTCAATCCCGGAACCAGATTATTTAACTCTGCTATATAGGTCTGCATTACCTGCGTTTCCGAATTATCCCGATTCTTTTTCTCAGTCAAAGACTCGATTCTTTCAGCCAATATCTTTGCATATTCTCCCTGCGCCTGCATCTTGGCGGCACTGTCCTGTGAATCTGATATTAAATTTTTCGTAGATTCAGCTACTTCATTTGCGGATTCACATATCCTTTTATTGGAATCCGCCAACAGCTTTGCTTCTTCTGAAGCTTCTCCGGCATTACTTGCATAAACCGCCAACGCTGCTCCTGCCGCTGCTACCGCCGTTGCTACCAATACAACGGGATTAACATTGCATACCGCGTTAAACATCGCTGTCGCGGTTGTCGCGCCCTCAGTATAGATTGTATATAATTCCACCGCTGCAGAAGCTGTCTTAAAAGCAACTGCTCCTGCTGCCGCGCTTCCCATCAAAGGAATAAGGAGATCCATATTATCAATAACAAGGTCTAGTCCCGTCTCTATAGCCGGCAGTGCCTCCTCAGCAATCGGTGCAGCTACTTCCGTCTGAAATTTCTTTCCGAGACTTTCAAACCTGGCTTCCAGAGTATCGTATTTGATCTCTTTGATTTTCTCCATGGTTCCCTTCACATCATCGTACGATGTGTTCACATTATTTAAAGATGTGATTACTTTAAGAGCATTATCTTCTCCAAGCGCGCTCCATGTATTACTTGCCAATGTCAGCATTTCCTGCTTATTTGTTGCTGAATTCAAATCATTGATCACGGAATAGAAAACATCTTTCGTCGTGGCCTTTCCGGATTTCCATTGGAAAAATAGTGTCTTTGTGCTGTCCGAAAAAGCACCAATGCTGTCTTCAATCCTCCCGTCTGCCAGTGAATTGCCAAACTCTTTTACAAAATCATTGACTTTATCAAGATTGTAAGCGCCTGAATCCAGACCATTCTCCATGATCGCGAACATTTCTTTAGCGCTGAATCCCGCCTGGGACCATAACGAACCATACTCTGCGATATTGTCGGCCAGTTCCCCTGACTTATTCAGTCCCTGCTGCGCCCCCTTCGCCATAAGATCGAACGCTTCTTCAGAAGTTGTCCCCATATTATCCATAATGGCATCTACTCCGCGGATCGTCTCGCTTAAATCTATGCCAAAAACATCCCTCATCGCAATACCGTTTTCCGTCATTTCTTTTATCTTAGAAGAATCAAGTTCTTTCGTATATTGCCTGACCAGAGCCATGGACTGCGCGACATCGTTAATATCTTCTCCATAATTATTACTATGCAGCTCATCCATAACCGTCTTGTATCTTCCCATCTCAGCAGTAGACAATCCTGTACTGGCCTGAAGCTGCCTTTGTGCAGATTCCATACTTAACGTAGATTCTACTGCTGCTTTGACCGTGTCCTTTACCGAATTGACTAAAGTATTGCTAAGATTTGTTTTCACAATTGTGGCAAAGTCTACTGTTACCTCTTCTGCCTGCTTTATCTCTTTTCCAAACTCATCTATGGATGTTGCACATTTATCTGTAGATTTTCGTGCTTCTTCCATATATGCAGCATTTTTATTTACCGCTGCATTCGCTTTTATTGTCTGCGCTTCTGCATTGTTTAACTTTGTTTCCCAGTCTTTAATCCTGTTTCCCGCTGACTGATAATTCTTTTCGCCTTTTGCGATAGCAGCATTGACATCTTTAAGCGCTGTCTGTTCTTCTTCCAGTTCTTTTAACAGCTCATTAACCGCAGTATTCTGACTTTTAATAGATTCTTCCGAAGCATCCCCGGCTTTTGTCATCTCCTCCAGCCGATCTGAAGCAGATTTATATTCTGCTTTTAATTCCTCTATTTTTTTAGTATGTGTTTCCTGCTCCTTATTTAAAGAGGATAGTCCGTCTGCTACCTTCTCATAACTTTCTCTTGCATGATTTAATCCTTTCCGGATCTCTTCCTCTTTATTTTTCTGCTCATCTAAAATCTTTGTCAGAACCCCATGCTTTTTCGTTAATGATTCAAGTGAATTCTGCTGCCCCTCACATTGCGCTTTTACCAGATTCATCTCCGATTTCAGGGATGACAGAGTCTTATTACAGCTCGTAACGTTCTGTTTAAACTCCTTTTCGCCATCCAGCGTTATAAGTGCACCTATCTTTTTTGCCGCCATATCTTCACCTGCCTTTTGCGATTGTAATAACACTTTTGTCCATTTTATATATAAAAATCCGCTAACCATTTTGCGGTTAGCGGAAATATTCTTTTCCATGCTGCAATTTATGCTACAACGCTTTTATTAGGATAATGTTTAGCAAATGTATAAACTGCCTGTAAATATTCTGCATCACAGCTTAATTCTATCATTTGCGTTATTTCCTGCCGGAATTGTTCCTGGACAGTATTGATTCTTTTACAGCCTATATAACCCCTCCTTTGGGTCTGTTTCTCAATGTTGCGTAAGATAGCCCCCTGTTTTTCTAACTTGTCCTTCAAATACATCAGCAATTCTCGGCTGACTCCTGTTTCAAGTTGCGTCTCCATTTCATGGAAACGGTTTATGTACCGGGCTGTGAAGATGGTTCCCTTTGTTCCTGTCAGCTTATGGGCGATAAATTCACAGCCTTTCTTGGTTATGCGATAGCAAGGCCTGACTTCTCCTTTGTTATCTTCGTAAGTATTTTCCCTGAAAAAATCAACCAGTCCAATATTGGCTTCGTTAAACTGTGTCTCATATCTTCGGATGTCTCGCAACAATTTATTATGCTCTTTTCCTATCATTTCAGCCACTTCCCGGCTGTCTAATGTCTGTTCAATCTGATTGTTCATGTAAAATCTCCTTTCTTTTCCCTTGAAAGAAGCTAGCATTTTTGATAGAATAAGCCCATCAAGTTGCTTTAGCTTCTTGGTGTAGAGAAACGGTGTATGCTGTGGTAGGTGTATCACCGTTTCTTTTATTGCTCTGATACTTTTTTATAAACTAGTTCAATACCTTGCCTGAT
>CATLEM010000196.1 GCA_949916155.1 uncultured Dorea sp. | reverse complement strand
TACGGTGTACGGTTACGCAAGCAGCGAGAGAACGGATGCCGCGAAGATGTCTTCTTATCTTAAGGAGATGTTTAAGAATAACCGTGTGGAGAAAGTTACGGTAAAAGTATTTCACGATTACACTGCATTTCTTGCAAGAGCCGAGGGAATGAATAATATCATGGCGGTGGACAGGCCGTCCGGTCAAAAAAGAGAGAATAAGATCCGTCAGCTTCTTCTGACGGTATCCATATAGAGAGTGTCTTTAGATAATATGAAGGAATTAGTGATACAAAGCAATGAAGCCGGGCAGCGGTTTGATAAATTTTTGAAAAAATATCTGAAAAAAGCGCCGGACAGCTTTATCTATAAAATGATGCGGAAAAAAAATATTGTGCTGAATAAAAGAAAAGCGGACGGAAAGGAGTTCCTTAACACCGGCGACAGAGTGCAGTTTTTTTTGTCGGATGAGACTATCGGGAAGTTTTCGGGAACTTCTCCGGCAGAGCAGCATGCGGCCCTTTCCGCAGTCCTTAAGGACAGGGGGAAAGTGCTTATACCGGATATTTTATATGAAGATTCCCATGTGATCTTCTTTAACAAGCCCTCCGGGGTCCTTTCGCAGAAGGCGCGGCCAAAAGACGTCTCCATGGCAGAATACACCGTCTCATATCTTCTTTCGAGCGGCCAGATGAAAGAAGAGGAGCTGCTGACCTTCCGGCCGTCTGTATGCAACCGCTTAGACCGCAATACAAGCGGGATCATTGCGGCGGGGAAGACGCTTTTAGGGCTTCAGCAGCTGTCAGAGCTTTTCCGGAACCGCACGCTTAAAAAATATTACCTTTGTATCGTAAAAGGGACGGTGGAGGAGCCGGCATATGTAAAGGGTTTTCTGAAAAAGGACGGAGCGGCGAATAAGGTACAGATCTTTAAGGAGAAAAGGGATGAATCTTTTGTTCCCATTGAGACAGAGTATACACCTGTTGCCCGAAGCCGGGAGATAACGCTTTTAAAGGTTCATCTGATCACCGGCCGGACCCATCAGATACGCGCTCATTTGGCGGCACAGGGACATCCGGTCCTGGGTGATCATAAGTACGGGGACCGGAAGCTCAATGAAGTTTATAAGAGCAGGTACCAGATTGCGGACCAGCTTTTACACGCCTATGAGCTTCGGGTCCCGGAGCTTGAAGGCGGCCTTTTTGAAATATCGGGAAAGGTCATCACAGCCGGGGTTCCGGCAGTATTTTGGAAGGTGGTTAAGGAGACGGCATGGGAACGTGGAATTCAAGAGGCCTTAGAGGTTCTGCATTAGAAGATATGGTGAACCGGACGAATGAACAGTATCTTTTCAAGCATTTAGCGCTGATCCAGAAGATACCTACCCCCATCACTCCGGTGAGGATGGACAAGGATCACCGTCAGATCACCCTTGCCTATTTTGAGCAGCGCAGTACCGTGGATTATATCGGAGCGGTGCAGGGGATCCCGGTATGCTTCGATGCGAAAGAGTGCGTGGCAGATACATTTCCTCTTCAGAATATCCATGAGCACCAGATGAACTTTATGGGGGAATTTGAGCGTCAGGGCGGGATCGCATTTCTGATCATCTATTATTCGGTGAAAAACAAGCTGTATTATATGCGTTATGAGGAGATCCTGAAGTTCTGGAACAGGGCGAAGGCGGGGGGGAGGAAGAGCTTCCGGTTTGAGGAACTGGACGTTTCCTTTTTCCTGGAGCTGAAAAACGGATGTTATGTTCCTTATCTGGACGGGATAAATCTTGACCTTGAGCTTCGGGAGGATGTCTGCAGAGAGGAACTTGACAAGGAGAACTAATCTGCGTATAATTCTATAAGGATTTTAGCATGGTAGCACATTAAAGTGCGATTGGAGGAATAGTATGAAGAAATTACTGCATACCCCTGAAGGAGTCAGAGATATCATAAATGTGCAGTGCGGCAGAAAGCAGGCGCTTCAGAACCGCATCCTGAAGGCTTTTCATCAATACGGGTATCACGATATCCAGACACCTGTATTTGAATACTTTGATGTGTTCCGGAAAGAGATCGGCACCGTCCCGTCAAAAGATCTGTATAAGCTTTTTGACAAGGAGGGCAATACTCTTGTGCTGCGCCCGGATATCACGCCGTCGGTTGCAAGAGCGGCAGCTACATTGTTCGGGGACGAAAAGCTTCCTGTCCGGCTGTGTTATACGGGGAATACATTTATCAACCACTCCAGCTATCAGGGACGTCTCAGGGAAGTGACGCAGATGGGCGCAGAGCTTATCGGAGACGATACTGCCGAGGCGGACGCGGAGATGCTTGCGCTTGTGATCGAGGCTCTTTTATCTGTCGGGCTTAAGGAGTTTCAGCTAAGTGTCGGGAATGTGGACTATTTTTCAAGCCTGATTGAAGATGCACAGCTTGACGATGAGGCGAGAGAGAGGGTGACCCACCTGATCAATAACCGGAATTACTTCGGCGTGGACGATTATCTTGATAAAGTAAAGGTAAGACGGAGCTCAAGAGAGGCGTTTGCTTCGCTGAACGGGCTTGTGGGCGGTCCTGAGGTGCTGAGGGAGGCAAAAGAGAACGCGCCGGATTCTTCGGGTGTTATGGCGGTTAAGCGCTTAGAGCGGATCTATGATGTTCTTAAGCTTTATGGACTGGAAGAATATATTACTTTTGACCTGAGTATGACAGGAGGTACTTACGGGTATTATACAGGCATAATCTTCCGCGGCTATACGTTCGGGACGGGAGATGCCATCGTAAAGGGAGGAAGATACGACCGGCTTTTGGAAAAATTCGGGAAAGAGTCGCCCTCCATCGGGTTTGCGATCGTGGTGGATGAACTGATGAACGCGATGAGCCGGCAGAAAATTCACGGCTTCTATACCCGGAAGAATACGATGATCATCTATGATGACGGGAAGACGAAAGAAGCGGTATCACTGGCAAGGGATCTCAGGCATAAGGCGAAAAACGTGGAACTTCTTAAGAAAGACAAAAAGAGGATACTTGAAGAGTATATTGAATATGGAAAGAGGTATTATGCGGGAAATCTGATCTATATCAGAGAGAGCGGCGAGATTACGATGATTAATCTGGTAAGCGGCGAGCATAAAGTGATAAATGGCAGCGGGGATGAGGTGTAATATGAGATATCTGACATTTGCCCTTGGAAAAGGGAGGCTGGCGAGACAGACGCTGGAATTGTTTGAAAAGATCGGGATCACCTGTGAAGAGATGAAGGATAAAGATTCGAGAAAACTGATATTTACCAACGATGAGCTGAAACTTAAGTTTTTCCTGGCTAAAGGGCCGGATGTGCCTACCTATGTGGAATACGGCGCGGCAGATATCGGAGTCGTGGGGAAGGATACGATCCTTGAGGAGGGCCGGAAGGTTCATGAAGTGTTTGACTTAGGTTACGGAAAGTGCCGGATGTGTGTGTGCGGCTACCGTGATGCGAAGCGCTATCTGTCGAACCATGAGCTGATCCGGGTGGCAACAAAGTATCCCAATATTGCCAAGGATTATTTTTATAATACGAAGCATCAGACGGTAGAGATCATCAAGCTGAACGGATCTATAGAACTTGCGCCTATCGTGGGGCTTTCCGAGGTGATCGTGGATATCGTTGAGACAGGCTCGACTCTGCGGGAGAACGGCCTTGAGGTGCTTGAAGAGGTGTGTCCGCTGTCCTCCAGGATGATCGTAAATCCGGTGAGTATGCGCATGGAGAGCGAGAGGATACGTTCTCTTCTTGAGAGGCTCAGAGACTGTCACGAAGCAAGTCAGTTCTCCGGCCTGTAGAATCTGCAAGATGCCAGGATCAAAAGGCCATGTATTGATATGCGGTTATCATTGATAGAAGGAGATGGAAAGGTTGAGAATACTGCATTTAGATAAGGATACAAAGCGCAGTCTCTTAGAGGAGCTGCTGAAAAGGAGTCCGAACCACTACGGCCAGTATGAAAAAAGTGTAAAAGAGATATTAGAGGAAGTAAAGCTTCGGGGGGATGAGGCGGTATTTGAATATACAGAGAGATTTGACGGTGCGCGTACGGATGTCTCGAATATCCGGGTGACGTCCGGGGAGATTGAAGAGGCGTACCGCCTGACAGATGACGCCCTCATTGAAGTGATAAGAAAAGCATTACATAATATCCGTACTTATCACGAGAAGCAGAGACAGACAAGCTGGTTTGACAGCAATCCTGACGGGATCATCCTGGGGCAGAAAATAACGCCTCTC
>CATLEM010000195.1 GCA_949916155.1 uncultured Dorea sp. | reverse complement strand
AGGTGGAGGAAGGCGATACTTATTATTATAAAGTGAATGCTTTTGACGAGACCGGGAAAAAGGGACTGACCGGAGAATCGGTAAAGATTGTCCGTATCGTAGCTCCGGTGCTGAGTGCCGGCCTGGCTTCGAATGGTATTGAGCTTAAGTGGAACAGAGTGACCGGGTGCAGCGGCTATTATGTCTACCGCAGAGAAGCATCGCAGAAGGAATGGACAACTGCAGCTGCGCTTACACAGCCGGGCGAGATTACATGGCGCGATACGGCCGCGCAGAACGGGAAGACATATATTTACTCAGTCAGGGCATATAAAAGCAAATCACTAAGCGCGTATTCCGGAGAAAAAAGCTATGTCCGCGTAACAGCGCCGTCCATAAAGAGCTTTAAAAGAAAATCTTCTACAAAATACAAGCTTACGTGGAAGAAAAATACTTCTGCATCAGGATACCAGATCCAGTATGCTCAGAACGGAATGTTTGCCGGCGCAAAGAAAGTTACGGTAAAGAGCGCGCAGAAATCAAGCTATACACTGTCAAAGCTTAAGAAAAACAAAACGTATTTCGCAAGAATCCGCGCCTATAAAAAGTCGGGGGGAAAGACCTTTTATTCGGGGTGGTCCGCGGCAGAAAACACAAAAAAGACGAGGACCGCACAGGCAGTGCTTCTGAAAAAGAAGAAAAAGGTGTTCGAGATCCGCGCCTGGGCGAAACAGGAAATGTATCAGTACGATACGCTGCAGGGGTCCTGTACGGACGGGACTTATGCTTATTATCTGCTGTACAACCGGAAGGTATCCAACTGTAAGATCGTCAAGGTAAAGCGTTCGAACTTAAAGGTTGTAATGGTGTCCGGCGTGCTGTATGTGGATCACGGGAATGATATGACCTATGATTCTCACCTAAGACGCCTGGTCATCGTACATTCTACGGGTGCTGATCCGAAGAAGCTTACCTCGGTAGACCCCAATACCCTTGGCGTTATCGAGAGCAAGCATATCCAGATCCCGAAAAAACTTGCGGGAGGAAGCTTAGCAGATGCGGCAGGGGCTACCGCGTTCAGCGGAGTTGCCTACAGCAGCGGCAGAAAGCAGTATGCGGTATTATTAAGCCACAATTATAATTTTGTTGTGCTGGATTCCGGGCTCGATCCGGTGCGTTATGTGAAAGCCGAAAAAAAGAACAACTATACGGTTCAGGGGATCGATGCTACCGATGATTATATCCTGCTTGCCCAGAGCCCGAAGACAGCTAAGCAAAAATACAACATTATCACGGTCTATGACTGGGACGGAAATTATATTTCAAAGATTAACGTGAAAAAAGGCTATGAGATAGAGAGCATCTATCATGTGGGAAGCAAGCACTATGCAGGATTTTACCGTTCTTATTACAAGACCTCTTACAAAAATGTTGTGAAAAAAGTGAAGGTAAACGGGAAAAAGAAGAAAAAAAGGTAAAAGTGAAAGTGAGAGAGTACTTAAGAGATAATTATGTATATCAAATAAAGGGAATATAAGGGAAAAATCGCAAAATCTCTTGATTTTCTGATGATATGGTGTTATACTGACCTACAGTTGCATAAAGAAGTTGGCAGAAGAGTGGACGGAAGTTCACTCTTCTTTGTTGGTACGCTGTCTTTACAGCGTGCCGGCAAAGATCCGCAGCAAAAATCTCCAGATAAGAAAGGAAGCGTAACATTGTCGAAAAGGGAAAGCTACGAGCAAAAGACGGAAGAGATACTGATTCCCATCACCGGGGAAATGGGCTATGAGCTGGTGGACGTGGAATATGTAAAGGAAGGCGGCACGTGGTATCTGCGGGCTTACATAGATAAGCCTGGAGGTCTAAGTATCGATGACTGCGAGGCGGTCAGCAGAAGGCTGTCGGACATTCTTGACGAGAAAGATTTTATTGATGACAGCTATATTATGGAGGTCAGCTCTCCAGGGCTTGGGCGGCCCCTGAAGAAGGAGAAGGATTTCAAACGGAGTCTGGGTGAGGAAGTGGAAGTCCGGACATACCGGATGATAGATAGACAGAAGGAGTTTACCGGCATTTTAAAGGATTATGACAAGGACAGCGTGACGGTGGCTTTTTCGGATGGAACTGAAAGGAAATTTGATAAAGGCGATATCGCGCTTATTCGCCTTGCGTTTGATTTTTAATTTAGGAGGATACAAAAATGAACACAGAATTACTAGAAGCGTTGAATATCTTGGAGAAGGAGAAAGACATCAGCAAAGAGACGCTGCTCGATGCGATTGAAAATTCCCTTTTGAATGCCTGCAAGATCCATTTTGGAAAAGTAGATAATGTGAAAGTCATCATGGACCGGGAAACATGTGATTACCGCCTGTTTGCAGAAAAGACGGTCGTTGAGGATGTGGAAGACAAACTAGAGCAGATCAGTCTGGAAGAGGCACAGGAGATGGACGGATCGTATACTCTCGGAGATATCGTCCAGATCCCGATCGAATCCAAATCCTTCGGGCGGATCGCAACGCAGAATGCGAAGAATCTTATCCTTCAGAAGATTCGCGAGGAAGAGCGAAAAGTTGTGTATGACCAGTATTTTGAAAAGGAGAAGGATATCGTAACGGGGATCGTACAGCGTTACGTAGGGCGCAACATCAGCATCAACCTCGGAAAAGCTGATGCCATGCTGACGGAAAACGAGCAGGTGAAGGGAGAGGTGTTCGAGCCTACAGAACGTGTAAAGCTGTATGTAGTTGAAGTCAAGAATACGACGAAGGGACCGAAGATACTGGTGTCCCGTACGCATCCGGAGCTGGTAAAGCGCCTGTTTGAATCTGAAGTTACCGAGGTGAAGGACGGAATCGTTGAGATCAAGAGCATTGCAAGAGAGGCCGGCAGCAGAACTAAGATCGCCGTGTGGTCCAATGATCCGGATGTCGATCCGGTAGGCGCCTGCGTCGGCATGAACGGTGCGAGGGTAAATGCCATCGTCAGCGAGCTCCGGGGAGAGAAGATCGACATCATCAACTGGAGTGACAACCCGGCGATCCTGATCGAGAATGCGTTAAGCCCGGCGAAGGTGATCTCGGTCATGGCAGACCCGGATGAGAAGATCGCCGGCGTGATCGTGCCGGATTATCAGCTGTCGCTGGCTATCGGTAAAGAGGGCCAGAACGCAAGGCTTGCCGCAAGGCTTACCGGATATAAGATCGATATAAAGAGCGAGACGCAGGCAATCGAATCAGGAGATCTTCCGGAGAATTACATGGAGCTCGGCGAAGGCGTGTATGAGGAAGAGATGTACGAAGAAGATTACGCTGAAGAAGATTATGCTGAGGAAGACTACGCTGAGGAAGATTACACTGAGGAAGACTGCGCTGAAGAGGATGAAGCAGAGTATAGTGATGAGAGCGGAACAGATCCTGACGGGAATATGGATGAGGACATGGAAGAGGATGAAGATGATGACGGAGAGGAAATCATATTTCACGAAGTAGAAGAATCTGAGACGTAAGATAGAAGCAGGTGAGAGTTTGAGCGGAAATAAAAAAGTGCCTATGCGAAAATGCGTAGGATGTCAGGAAATGAAAAGCAAAAAAGAGATGATCCGTATCATACGGACTGCCGAAAACGAATTTGTGCTGGATGCGACCGGGAAAAAAAATGGAAGGGGAGCATATCTGTGCCCGGACAGGGAGTGTCTGGAGAAAGCAGTAAAAAATCGCGGACTGGAACGGTCCTTTAAACAGTCTATACCGGACGGGGTATATGAGTCTCTGGAAAAGGAGATGATGGAAATTGATCCCAGATAAGGTGCTGTCACTGATCAGTCTGGCAACAAAGGCGGGAAAGACGGTAAGCGGAGAATTTTCTACAGAGAAGGAAGTAAAGGCGTGCCGCGCGGCGCTGGTAGTCGTGGCGGAGGATGCTTCCGATAACACAAAAAAGAAGTTTAAGAATATGTGTGAGTTTTATCGGGTACCAATCTGTTTTTACGCAGATAAAGATACCCTGGGGCATGCAATGGGAAAAGAGTTTCGGGCATCCCTTGCGATTCTTGACGAGGGTTTTGCAAAAGGAATGAAGAAGGCTATGAATGCGAAAGAGGATACAATTGCATAGAGGAGGTAGTGTTTATGTCAAAAATTAAAATATACGAGTTAGCAAAAGAGCTTCAGGTTTCGAGTAAAGAAGTAATTGAGCAGCTGGTTAAGAAGAATATCGAAGTAAAGAGCCATATGAGTTCGATCGAGAATGAACAGGCAGATCAGATCAGAAGCTCA
>CATLEM010000194.1 GCA_949916155.1 uncultured Dorea sp. | reverse complement strand
ATAAAAACTGGCAATAAAATAGCATGAAACCGTCTGGTTTGGTATAATTGAGTTGTCGAAAAACAATTAAAACCGGAGGCTCATGCTATGAATAAAAGTATAACACAAGCAAACCAGAATGATAAGCAGATTTCGAAATCTATCAAAAGATTTTTTACAAGATTCCATATTTCTTCTGCATTGAAGGCTTCTAACGCTTATAAGAAAAAAGGATTTCCTGTTGTTGAGGTTTTTCAGTATCTTTTTTTGCTGATTTTTTCTAACAGAAGTATGTACATGAGTCTGATTACCGGAAAAAATTCTCCTGGGTTTGCAAAGGATACTGTGTACCGATTTATGAAGATGATCCAGATTAACTGGCTTCACTTTACGACTCTGTTAGCTTCACGAATTATCAAGGATGCCATTGTGCCTTTAGATTCACGGGATCGCGCAAATGTATTGATCATTGATGATTCCATGTTTGAACGCAATCGCTCTAAGAAAGTAGAACTTCTTGCAAAAGCTTATGATCACGCTAATCACAGATACCGTTTCGGATTTCGTATGCTTACACTTGGATGGTCAGATGGAAACACATTTCTTCCCGTCAATAGCGTCCTTCTCTCATCTGAAAACAAAAAGAACAGGGTCAACGAAGCTTCGGAGGTTGATAAACGAACTGTCGGATACAAAAGAAGAATGCTTTCCATGCAAAAAGGAACGCAGGCGATGCTTGAACTCTTAAAAGCCACTAAAAAAGCTAATATTCCGGCCAAATACGTTCTTTTTGACAGTTGGTTTTCTTCTCCAAGCACGCTCCACGCTGTAAAATCAATCGGCTATGATGTCATTGGCATGGTGAAAAAGAGTCCCAAAATGTTCTTTCGGTACAATGGTGAAGATATGTCTCTTATTACAATCTATCACCGGAATAAAAAGAGACGTGGTCGTTCCAAATACCTTCTTTCCGTGGTAGTTGATGTTGTAAAAGATGGAGAAATTATTCCGGCTAAAGTTGTATATGTCCGTAATCGGAATAAGAAAAAGGAATACTTGTGCCTTATCTCCACAGATACAACTCTGGATGAAAATGAAATCATCCGTATTTATGGCAAGCGCTGGGATAAAATGCCGATATCGGCATTTTATCCCATATGCCGATATTTGAAAAATGTCGACAAAGCTTTATTGGAATCCCCATGTCTTCTGCATTTTCAGGCATGAGGAACCAATATCGGCATTTATTTTAAACCACAAAGCCGCTTGAGTGTCTCTTCATCACCAGCATATTTGAATGCGATATCATCTTTAAATACGGATTTATCGCTTTCGCTGAGCTTGTGCAAGGCATCACGTTTCATCTCCTCCGTTATCTTTGCATAAAAACGGGTTGTTTCTATATTTGAGTGCCCAAGCCATTCAGATATTGTAGGCAGAGGGACTCCCGCCTGGTACAGGTGCATTGCCCGCGACCTGCGAAATAAATGGGAATGTAGATGCAGTAGTCTAGGACGTTCTTTTCTTGCCAGCCTTTCACAGTCTGCCAAGATCCGGCTGATATTGTCACTGGACATTTTGTTTCGACTCCTATTACGGCAGGTATAAAATAACAGTGCCTCAGAGTCTTTCTCCTGATGGTATTTTTTGCAGTAGTTTTCATACTGTTTCCAGATCTCCCTGGACAGCGGTGTTATCCTGTGTTTATTTCCTTTCCCCAAAAAGTGGATGTCAACCTCTCCCTCTCCGGTAGGTTTCAGGTCCTTCCGTTTTAATGACAGGACCTCATTAATACGTGCGCCGCTTTCATACATTATAGAAAGAAGAAAACGGTCCCTCACGGAATCCCTGTTCCCGTCCACTTGTTTAAGTACTGCTTTTATATCCTCGACGGAAAGCCATGTGAAAGCGATGTTTCTGTCATCGACAGTATCCTCTATTTCACGGATTTCTTCATAGTCTGTTAATGGGATTGCTTTTTTCTTCATCAGATAATGGCAGAATCCCCGGATATCAGACAGCCTGTGGTTTATAGTTGTAGCGACATTCCCCCTTTCCTCACGCAGCCAGGCGAGGAAGGACACGATATTCTTCTGGCAGAAATCGCATGACCTGACAGTTATAAGCGTCAAGCCCTGTGTATCCTGAAGAAAATGCAGGTAAACATTCATGCTGTGACGGTAAGAGTCTATTGTATCCTGATCCCTGTTCTTTATAGATGGAAGGTAAACCTTAAGGAATTCGCCAATCAGCCTTATCAACGCAGGATCTTTTGCTTTAGCTCTCATCTTCTGGCACTCCTTTCCCATAGATCAGGGAAAGCTTTTCCCAGTCGATCTTTGCTGAACTTCGGAGTTTTTCTGGAAGCATGTGTATATAATAAAGCGTTGATGTCAGCTCAGAGTGACCCATATAGGCTGAAAGATACGGAAGAAGTTCCATGACATCCTTTCCTGTCTCCATCCAGCGGGTAATGTTTCTGGATGCAAATGCATGTCTCAGGTCATATGGCCGGGGAGTCCCACGCCATACGAGCCGGCTTTTCTTCAAGAGTCTGCGCCACATCTGGTTATACCAGGATGTTTCATAAGGCTCGCCATTCCATTTTTGGAAAAACCAGTTGCGTTTTCCTGCAAGCGCATCATATTTGTTGCATAATTCAAGCATATCCTCCGAAATGATGATGTGGCGGTCCTTATGTCGTTTCGACTGCCGGATATAAATATCACCCGTAGACAGGTTTACATCCCTGCTGAGAAGCGCTGGAGGTTCCTGCGGACGCAACCCGCAGCAGTACAGGAGCCGTGAATATACCGGAAGAACCACTTCTGGAAGATATCTTTTCCCACAGGTAGAACCTGTATAACTGTCAATCGTGGCAAAAAGCCCCCGTAATTCATCATCTGTGAACAGATACGGCTGGAACGCAATCCTTTTTGTGGAATATTCCTCATCAGGAATATAATCATCATATCCGAGAAAATGCAGATATTTTGTGTATTCCCGCAGCAAAGAAATAAACGCTGCCTTGCTGTTGACGGAGTATGGATAACTTGTAAGCCAGTTGTCAACCATTTCCTGTGTGATCACCGTGCTGTCTGCATAGTTTCTTGCGCAATGGTCAATAAATGGTGGTACAGAAGAACGGTAGGTAGCAGTAGCATACCCGACAGCATATCTGTATGTCATCATCTGTTCGAAAGAGTCCCTTAGTCTCTCTTCAAATGTCACCTGCTGGCACCTCCTTCCGCATATGGCCTGCATAGAGTCCGGCTGTGATCGGAACTTCTGTAAAATCCATTGCCACAAAAGATGCTTTTTCCTTATTATGCGTGATATAGGGTTTATCCTCCTCGATGGTCTTGTGCCCGACCATCTGGGAAACCGTCTCTATCGGTACGCCATGGGAGACCATGACTGTTTCAAAGGAACGCCGCAGACTATGGAAGGCTCTCAGAGGAATCTTTTCAACTCCGGCTTTCTCACAGTATTTATCAATCATGTTTGCAAAGCCGGATGACAGTTTACGGTAGGGCGCATTTACAGTGACGAACACCTGTGGGACATTACATTCCGGGCGCGCGTACAGCACATAGTCAGCTATTGCATTTAATACCGCGCCGTTCAGTGCGAGGATTAATGGCTGATGCGTCTTACTCTGGACGATGTTGGCGCATTGTCCGCGCCAGTCAATATCCGAAAGCTTCAGGCGGATGATATCTGCACCCCGCAGTCCTGTCCCATATCCGAGAAGTATAACCGCCAAATCCCTCCTGCCAATTGGTGTATTCGGATCAACAGCAGCCGATATATCAGAAATTTCTTCTTCTGAAAATGCAGGGATGATCCTGATATGGGCATTCTTAAGCTTCAACATTGTATAATCATGGGACAGTCTTGTATTTCCGTGCTTTTTCAGATATTGTGTCGCGTATTTGACACACCTTAAGGCACGCCCTGCGCTCCCGCTGTTCGTAACGGGCACTTCATCAATGAGGAATTTCATTATGACAGAATCTCCTATCCGTTCAACATGGTATCCCTGTTCTTCCGCATACCAAAACAGATGGCGCATGGGTGCCCGCAAATCCAGCTTTGTTGTTTCGCTGATATTGTTTTCATTAAGGATCTCTTCAACCAGGGTGACGATTTCCTCCGGAACAGGATATTTCCCTCAAATCGCAGTTCAGGCAGTCCGTAGGTGTTGGGGAAGAGCTTCTTGATTTCTTCCTGGTCAGCTACTGACTGTGTGGGCTGTCCCTCGACCACCTTCACCGGGTGTGTCATCACGATGGGAAG
>CATLEM010000193.1 GCA_949916155.1 uncultured Dorea sp. | reverse complement strand
CGGCATATGAAAATATACATAAGCTGCAGAAGGAAGAAGCGTTCAAAAGCTGGATGTTCACCATTCTGGCGAATACGTGCAGGAAAAAGCTGAAGGAGACCGGAGACAGGCAGAAGAGAGAGGATAATGCGGGGAAAGAGCTTCCGGAGATACCTGCGGGGGAGCCCGATTATGGTATTGCGTTAGATGTGAGGAAAGCATTTTGCATCTTGTCATCAGAGGAACAGGAGATAGTGGCTCTTTCTGTCTTCGGCGGATATAACAGTAAGGAGATCGGGACAGCGCTTAAGCTGAATCCGAATACCGTGCGCTCTAAAAGGAGCCGCGCGCTGGAAAAGATGGAATATGTATTGGAGTAGGAAAGGGGTATCTTTATGGAAAAAAGAGAGCAGGATATTCTGAAAGAAATAGAAGAGAAGACGAAAGATACAAAGGTACCGGAGAGCCTTAAGCCGGATCAGGTGGAAAAGCTTTTGGAGGAAAGAGGAAAAAAGGGCGGCCCGGGCCGTGCGAAGCTGTACCGCATCGGCGGAGTACTGGCAGCGTGCCTTGTGCTGGCGGCAGGAATCAGTATCGCAGGAAATATGGGATCTAAAGAGCTGACTGACAGTTTGACAGAGGAATCGCAGTTGACAGCGGGAACATCCGGCGATACAGAAGGCAAGAGTACGGCTTCAGATGATGCGGCGGTGGAAGAAGACGAAGATTTCCGAGAGACGGCGAAGCAGGTAACAGAAGCTGAAAATGGGAAGGAAGAAGACGTTAAACCTGATGATTATAAAAAAGTTTATTCCTATATTAAAGCCAAACTTGAGCGTGACCGGGAAGAAGGATCGGGATATTTGGACAGAGGTTTTGCCGCAGAAGAAAGTAAAATGTCAGACGGCATGATGAAAGAGAGTGTATCTGAAGATATGGCGGTAACTGCCGCGTCAGATGTAACTGCCGGGGGTTATTCAGAGACGAATGTCCGTCAGGAAGGAGTGGACGAGGGAGATGTAGTAAAGACGGATGGAAGGTATCTGTACGTACTGAAGGAGAACGGAGGCCAGATATCTATCATTGATACCAGGGATAAGCTTAAAGCGGTCGGGGAGATCAGTGTAAAGAAAGACCGCAGGATCCAGGAATTCTATCTGGTGCCAAAGCAGCATAAGCTTGTGTACATCGCCAGTGTATGTGAGGCGGATGAAGAAGAGACAAAAAAGAAAGCCTATGACGCAGATGTGTACGAAGAGGATTATATTTATCTGAATAACGGCGGATTCGGGACGGCGGAGAAAGTGGAGGCAGTGACATGTGATATCAAAGACGTGAAGAAGCCGGAAGAGATAGGAAAGGTTACCCAGAGCGGATATTACAGTTCTTCGAGGATGGCGGGAGATCATCTCTATCTGTTCAGCAGTTATAGTGTGGGGAATAATATCGACAACCATGAGCCTCGTACGTTCATTCCGATGGTAAATGGCAGCCTGATAAGGGAAAAGGATATCAGTCTCCCGCCTTTTAAATGCGGAAGCATGTATGAGGTAGTCACGGCAGTAAGCTTAGACAGGCCGTCCCGGACGGCAGACAGCAAAGCTATCTTTACCGACGGCGGAAGTCTGTATGTGAGCAATGAGAATATCTACTATTATGAGACGAAGTGGAATGATAGAGGCGACGCGGAAAAGACAGTGATCCGTAAGATCGGTTATAAGGACGGAAAGCTTGCGGGCGCTGTACAGGGAAGCATCAAGGGATATATCAATGATTCGTTTTCCATCGATGAGTACAAGGGGAATCTTCGTATCGTGGCGACAGTCGGGGAGACGAACTCCGTCTACGTGCTGAACGGTAAGCTTAAGACCATCGGCTCCATAAAAAAACTGGCAAAGGATGAGAGAGTATATTCCGCAAGGCTTTTGGGGGATACAGGATATTTTGTCACATTCAGGGAAACAGATCCTTTGTTCAGCGTGGACCTGTCAGATCCTGAGAATCCAAAGGTCTTGGGAAAGCTTAAGATACCCGGTTTTTCTGATTACCTGCATTTTTACGGCGAAGATAAGCTTTTAGGGATCGGGATGAATGTAGAGGAAGAAGCCCAGGTTACAGATGGGGTGAAGCTGAGCATGTTTGACATTTCTGATAATACGGATGTGAAGGAAGAGAACAAGCTTGTACTGAAAAATGTGTACAGTACAGATGTGTCCTATGATTACAAGGCTGCGCTTATCGATGTGAAGAAGAATATCATCGGATTTGCCGGAAGCACAGAAGGCGGGGAGCGCTACTACCTGTTTAGCTATGATGAGAAAGCCGGATTTACATGCAGACTGTCAGAGGAGATCAACGGCCGTTCCGGCAGGGCAGCCAGGGGCATATATATCAGTGATAAGCTGTATGTTGTCTGCGGAAATGTCATAGAAGCTTATTCGCTTAAGGATTATAAAAAGAAGGAAGATCTGATCCTGTAGTATTGTGTGAATTGAGAGAAAAATATATAAAAATCAGATAATTTAAGGGATGAGAGAATAAACAGAAAAAATATAAAGAAATTAGCAAAAAAGCATTGACAAATACGAGGGGCGGTGATAATATATAGACATCCCAAAAAGAAAACAATCTTTTAAATAGATTAGGAAGGAGGCTTACTCCAATGGACACGATGAAAGAGACAACAATTCAATATGTTAGTGGTATGGCAGACGGAAGTTCCCGGAGAAGAAGCCTTAACCTCAATAATCTAAGATAAGCCGGAAGATGGAATGAAAGGATAAAAATTCGGAGAAGACAGAGCCGGTGAGAAAGTAAGGATTTATAATCTGCAGACATATTGAAGAGAGATACCACATAGAAAGTTTTAAGATATAAAGGTTTCGGGAACGGTGATCCGAATAATTCCTCCGAATTATTAGATAGAAACAAATCAAACTGAATATAAAAATATAGCAGCCATTGGAGTAGAACATTCCGGTGGCTGTTTCGTTGTACGATAAGAGTTTGTTACGAAAATTTTTCATTTATTAAGGGTATATTTTGACATTAAGGATGCCTTATGATACACTAATAGCAACGATTTTAACATTAAGAACAGATGAAAGATACATTTTGAGGTGAGGAATTTGGATAAATATGAATATAGGGTGAAGACGGAGCAGCTGCTTGAATATACAGAAAAAAAGCAGTATCGGAAGGCGATGGAGATCGCGGATACCATTGATTGGCGCAGGGTGAAGAATACGTCCATGCTGAATACGGTCAGTGAAGTTTATGAATACTGCGGAGAATTTCAAAAGAGCCGCGATATTTTGTTTATGGCATTTGACCGTTCTCCGGGGAGCAGGAAGATCGTCTACCGGCTTGCGACATTGGCGCTTAAAGTTAATGATTCGGAGGAAGCGTCAGACTGTTATGAGGAGTTTGTCAAGCTTGCGCCGAAGGATCCGAATCAGTATATTTTAAAATACAGAATCCTGAAAGCGCAGAGAGCGCCTCTTGAGGAGCAGATCGCGGCGCTTGAAGAGTTTAAAAAGGCGGAGTATATTGAGAAGTGGGCATATGAACTGGCGAAGCTGTATCACGAGGCCGGCATGGTTAGAGAGTGTCTGGAAGAATGTGATGATCTGATCTTGTGGTTCAGCGAAGGGAAGTATGTCTATCTGGCCATGGAACTCAAGATGAAATATAAACCGCTCACACCGCTCCAACAGGAGAAATATGATAAGCATACAGGTAAGAAGACGAAAAATATCGTGATACCCGGACGGGATGATGATCCGCAGGAAGACGTGAAAGCTGAAATTACGCCTGAACCGGAGAAAGAGGAGTCGCAGAACACGGAAGTTTCTGAAGATACGGCGGATACAGAGAAGGCGGATAAAGCAGATGAGGCGGATACGGTCTTAGCAGAAGAGATTGCGGATGCAATATCAGAAAGTGCAGAGACTGCAAAAGAAGCGGAAGATGAGGAAGATTCTGACGCAGAAGAAACGCCTGTTCAGGAAGAGATCAAACCGCGCAGGCCGATCACCCAGATCGTGACGGGAGCGACTCTTGAAGAAGCGCTGGCAAGCGGAGTTGCGATGGCAGCAGGACTGAATCAGGAAGAAAAGGCGATGGCTGACAGGGACGAAGAACTCAAGCTCAGCGGTCAGATGAAGATAGAGGATATTCTGCAGGAATGGGAAGAAAAGCAGAAAATGAATGCGGATGCCATCGAAAAGCAGAAGGCTCAGGATAAAAAGAGGCTGGAAAAGGAGCGGCTGGAAGCAGAGAAGCGAAAAGAGGCTTCGAGAAAGGCGGCTGAAGAGGCGGCACGGAAGGCAGAGGAAGAAGCTTCGAGAAAAGCGGCAGAGGAAGCAAAGCGC
>CATLEM010000192.1 GCA_949916155.1 uncultured Dorea sp. | reverse complement strand
CTCTAAGCCCTTCCGCATACGCCTGAATAAGCGCAATAGGCGTCTTTAATTCATGGGAAACATTTCCCAAAAAATCATTACGCATCTGCTCAAGCTTTTCTTTTTGTTCGATATCTTTCATCAAACTGTTGTTGGCGCTCTTAAGCTCTGATATAGTGCTTTCCAGTTTCTCGGACATCCGGTTAAAATTATCCCCCAAATTCCCAATCTCATTCTTTCCTCCGCTGGTATACTTCGCCTCAAAGTCAAGATCCGCCATACGCTCTGAAAGCGCTGCAAGCTCCAGGATCGGATCTGTCAGTCTCTTGGAAAAATACCAGATAAGCACAATACAGAGCACGATCATAAAGCAGCCGATAATAACCAGGAACCGATTGGAGAGCGAGGCGCTCTCCCGGATACTCTCTATAGGGCTTCGGATAAGGAAAATACTCCCGTCCCCGAACTCCCCCCACATCTCGATATATTCCTCCTTGTTCCACGGACTTTTAGAACGGTTGATCTGATATTCCTCCGTACTGGAAAGAACCCGGCTATGCTTTTGTGCCTGATTCAGAAGATACCCTGCAAGCTGCTTCTGAAGCATGTCCATATCATGGACATTGGTGAGCATCCTCGCATTTTCCTCATCCACGATCAGATAAGACATATTGTTCTTCTCCGCCATGTGCCAAAGTTCTTCCGCTTTCTCCTCCTGCTCTATCGTACCGCTCTCCATGGCATCCCGCAGACTGTTATACATGTTGACAAACGCCGTCTTTTTGTTGTTGATATAATACGGCTCAAGGAAATTCATATTAATAATGAGGAGCGCCAGAAGTACACAGCTGATCAGACCGACAAATATCGCAATCATCTGGCTTTTTATGGAATGTCTCATGACTTTTCCACCTCGAATTTATACCCCATCCCCCAGATGGTCTTGATATAATTCCCTTTTTCCCCCATCTTGCTGCGAAGCTTCTTCACATGGGTGTCTATCGTCCTTGCATCCCCAAAATAATCATAATTCCAGACATTATTCAATATCTTTTCCCTGGACAGAGCTATTCCCTGATTCTCCACAAAGTAAGATAAAAGTTCGAATTCTTTATAGCTCAAGTCAATACCCTTGCCGTCTATCGTCACCTGATGGGCCGCCTTATCGATAATGATCCCTCCTGCATCCGCAACCCCTTCTGTATTCAGCACATTGCTCCTTCTGAGGATCGCTCCCACTCTCGCAACAAGGATCTTCGGGCTGAAAGGCTTGGATATATATTCGTCCACTCCAAGCTCAAAACCCTGAAGTTCATCCCTTTCTTCTGCGCGTGCCGTCAGCATGATGATCGGAACTTTGGATACCTGCCGCACCTCCCGGCATACCTGCCATCCGTCCATCTTCGGCATCATCACGTCAAGAATCAGCAAAGCGATATCTTTGTTCTCATAAAAAATCTCCATTGCCTGAATCCCATCTTCTGCCTCAAGCACTGAAAATCCTTCTCTTTCAAGAAAATCCCGTACGAGCTTCCTCATCCTGCTCTCATCATCCACAACAAGAATCTTTATTCTGTCCATATCCGGCCTCCACATATATAATATACTTAGCAGTATACCATAAAAATATGTTCTCTTTGTGAATGTACAGATATTTTACAGCTTTTACAGCCCTCTTTTCTGATAAACGTGTCTCTCAAGTTTAGAAAAAATGATCTGGTCGATCAGGATCCCGATAAGAACAATAACGATCATGACCAACATAACCTGATTAATATCCGCAAGATTCCTTCCCTCGATCAGTGTCTGGCCAAGACCGATACAGGTGGTCATGACCTCGCCCGACATAAGCGCACGCCACGCAAAAGACCACCCCTGCTTTAACCCTGAGATCAGCTCCGGCAGGCTGGCCGGCAGAATAATCTCACGGTAGATCTGTTTGGAATCAGCTCCCATGGTCAATGCCGCTTTCTTATATATCACCGGGACATTGCGGATGGCGTTATCTGCTGCAATGGCAATGCTGAACGCCGATCCCATAATGACTACAAAGATGATCGCCTGCTGGGTCAGACCGAACCACAGGATAGAAAAAGGCACCCAGCATACGCTGGGTAACGTCTGTATCCCCATCACCACAGGTCTTAAATTCTGACGAAGATACGGAAAGTGATTCATCAGAAATCCCAAAAAACACCCTGTAACAATAGAAATCATATATCCCGAAATTCCTCTGAGAAGACTATACCCCACTGCAGTCAGCAGAGACATATCCGACAAAAGCGCACAGAGGCTTTTAAGCACACCCGCCGGCGACGGCATCGCATAAGGTTTCCATAAAGAAAGGATATCAACTCCCAGTACATATAACAACTGCCACAGAATAAGTACACCGCACAGGAAAATAACTTCTGAAATCCATTTTGTATTTTTTATTTGGCTTTTTTTCATTTTTCCTGATTTCCTTCTACTTCTTTTAAGATTTTCCGGCGGTACTCTACAAATTCCGCATCATAAACATGACGGGGACGCTCAAGCTCCACCGGAACTATATTCGCAATGCTATGTGCAGAGGGTGACATGATGACGATCCTGTCCGCAAGATATACTGCTTCCTCTACGCTATGGGTAATAAACAGGATGGTCTGCCGGGTTCTAAGCCACATATCCTGCAATTCAGATCTTAAGCGGTTTGATGTCTGCTTATCCAAAGCCGAAAACGGCTCATCCATAAGGAGAATCGCTGAATCCATGGTCATCGCCCTTGCCAGCGCCACTCTCTGACGCATCCCGCCGGAAAGCTGATGGATCGCATGATCTTTGTACTCGGCAAGACCCACCATCTGAAGATACTTCATCGCTTTTTCTTCCTGCTCCTTCGGCGAAACCCTCGCCATCTTCATGCCAAACTTCACATTCTGTACCACGCTGAGCCACGGAAAAAGCGCGTGCTCCTGGAACATGACCGTCCGGTCTGAACCGGGTGCCGTAACCGGATTTCCATTTAACAGGATCTCGCCTTCTGTAGGCTTTTCCAGGCCTGCGATCAAGTTTAAAAGAGTGCTTTTCCCACAGCCGCTTTTTCCTACAACACAGACAAATTCTCCCTTTTTTATCTCAAGGTTAATCCGGTATAAGACATCCTCTTTTGAATCCTCAAATATCTTACTCACATTTTTCAATACTAATGACATGTTCAATCCCTTCTTACCGCTCTGAGAAAATATCCGTATAATCCTCTGCGATAAAGCCCTGATCCAGTGAAATATCCGCAAAATCTCTTATCGCCTGCTCATTGACATCTAAAGAAAAAGTAAGTTTTCCGAAAGCTCCTGCCAGGATGTCTGCTTCCAGCGATTTCCCGGTCGCGGAATTTATCTCTTCATTAACTACAGACGAAGCTTCTTCTACATTTTGTATGATATAATCTGTCGTACTTTCATGCTCTTTCAAGAATGTCTCTATGATATCCGGATGCTCTTTCAGAAATTCTTCGCGCACAACTACCACCGCTACCGGATAATCTCCGTTCTTGTACACTTCGTCGTAATCCAGGACGATCTCAGCGCCATTGTGCTCCAATGTTGTCCCCCACGGCTCCGGAACAAGCGCTGCGTCGATATTGCCCTGATCCATCATGTTCATTACATCCGCATTTTCCACTGCTGTCACATCTACCGTACCGCCTTTGTCTGCCGGAGCGAGCTGGTTATCATCTAAAAGCTTTAACAGACAGAGATGCTGTGTATTTCCGATCTGCGGAATCGCGACCGTCTTTCCTTCAAGGTCGGATACGTCCTTAATATCAGACCCTGCTGACTTTACCAAAACCGCCCCTGCCTTTGACGCGCCAGACAGAATAGTAATGTCTCCTTTAGATTTTACATTGGCAGTGATCGCCGGAACCGGTCCTATATATCCGATATCAATATCACCTGAAAAAAGAGCCTCTACTTCTGCCGGTCCTGCGTTAAATGCCGTCCAGCTTATTTCTGTGCCTTCAGGAAGGGCCGCCTCCAGAGAACCCGTCGCTTTCATATAAAGAGCCTGTGCATGTGTGACATTGTTAAAATATCCTACATTTAGTTTATCTTTTCCGGATTTGCCGCCGCATCCGGCCATACATAACACAGAAACCAAAACACTTGCTACAATCAAACAGCGTATTAATCTTGATCTCATTATCCTGATCTTCCTCCTCATCATCGGCATGTCACGCCGCTTTGAATTTTTTCATTAACATCATCACAGCTGTCTTAACCGGATGCCTGATCTTCCTTCTCAACTCATCCATCTCATCCCTCAATGCTTTATTTTCCGCGTCCATTCTTCTGATCATACCCGCGTTGGAGACAGCAATAAAACGGATGAGATCATCC
>CATLEM010000191.1 GCA_949916155.1 uncultured Dorea sp. | reverse complement strand
ATAAGTCTTTCCCTTTCGGCAGCTTACTCAAATACTGTCTGATCGCTCACCGGTGTCTGCAGCGCCTTAAGCCCACGCTCCACCAGTTCTCTCCGAATCTTCTTGCTCTGCTCCGGCGATTTCGTCGGATCGCCGAGCGGATAGGGGATGCCGATCGCCGGCACAATCCGGTTCGCCCCGATCGTCTTCGAGATGGGCACCACCGTGCAGATATGCACCACCGGGATCCCCACACGCTCAATCTCTTTCACCATCGTTGCACCGCAACGTGTACAGGTGCCTCATGTGGAGGTAAGGATAACCGCCCCGATGCCGTCATCCTTTAATTTCCCTACAAAGTCCTCGCCAAACGCTTTCGCGTTTCCCGTCGCCGTCCCGGTTCCGGTGGTGGTGATAAAGTAGTCGGCAAGTTCGCCGATCACGCCTTCCCGCTCCATCTCCCGCAGCACGTCAAGAGGGATGACAAGGTTCGGGTCCTCGGTGACAAACGCACGGTCATAGCCGCCGTGAACCGTCATGAAATCCTTCTTATCCATCCGGTCCATCCCCGCGATGCTATAGATGCCGTACTTCGTCGCGCTGGAAGACTCGATATGATCCGGGTTCCCCTGGGGAACGATGCCGCCGGAAGTGACGATGGCGATCTTCGTGTGAGCCATATCCGTAACCGGAGCCGTCGGCTCCACCCGGTCGAACTTCGGCATCGGGTACTCTGTCGGGCACTCTTCTCCCTTACATTTCTTCACCAGCAATTCTATGGCGCGCTCAGAACCCCGTTTCTCCGCGAAATAATTCACGCGGATCCCTCTCTCTAAGTATCCTTCGATATCCGGCCCAAGGATCTCCTCGCCTTTCACCAGCTTTTCGCCAAGGTTTTTTATCACCGGCACAGCCTTTCTCATGCCTGCCGCGGAATTTTTCGTCTTCACCACGATCAGGTCTTTTCGGAACATATCCACGCCCGGGTTCTCCTCATACATCCCGGTGAGCACCGGAATCCCCAGTTCCTTTTCCACCGCTTTGCAGATGGTCCCGCACGCCACGCCGTAACGCCCCGCGTTGAACGCCGGCCCCGCGATAAACAGATCCGGCTCATACGGCCTGATCATACCGATCAGCTCCTTTGTCGCCTCCTCAAGATTCTCCCCGAAATAGTTGTCGCCGCAGACCACCGTAGCCGCGATCTCATATTCCTCTCCGAAGCTTTCCGCCAGGGCAAGTCCCGGCCCTAAAGGCCCTTCGTGAACTTCCGGCTTCATGCCTGCCGCTTCCTCGCCGCCGGCACCGGAGAAAAAGTTGTTGATATAATGTATGATCCTATATTTTGCCATGTTCATTTCCCCCTTCCTAATACGTGCGTGCGGCCAGTTTGTTAAAGCCGTTTGCGATCGTCGACGCAATGATGATCTGAAGCTCCGCGTCAAAGCTTCCGTCCTCGTTCATGCAGCCCGCGTAGCCGCCGATCTGACTCTCCACGTAATCCATCATCCCGATCAGCTTATCCATGGGCGGGAAATGAACGATCAGATTACCCTGCCCGCAGGATACCATCGTGTCCGCCTCCAAGACAGCGTCCGCCAGCGAATAGGATTTCCCGTCGCGCCCCGGGAATTCATCGGTGATGATCACTACCTTCACGCCCGCCTGAGTCACTTTCTTACAGTTCATCATCAGATCTGTGTCCGGATTGCCGTACCCTTCCTCGGTGATGAGAAGCCCGTCTAAACCAAGGTATTTGGCAAGCTTCGCCACCATATCCGAGTGGCGCTCTTTGTCCGCTAAGAATACATTTTCATTGGTCAGGATCACGCCCACAAAATTCAGATCCTTCCCGTGATGCTTATACAAATCCTCGATCACCGGATTGTTCAGGTGATGGTAGGTGGTCACCTTGTCGCAGGGCGCCACGCAGTTGCCGCTGACGATGGCTCCGTCCATGATCTCCGTAGGGTACATAATGGTGGGGATGAATTTTTTCGCGTCCACGCCGTAATAATATGTATCATGCAAAAGCCCCTGGGACTGCAGCATATGGACATACCCGATCTTCGGGAGATCCGGGTACTGGGCGATCTGCTCTAAGAGCGGCTTCGTCTCGTAAGTCACGATCTCATCCGGTACAAGCTCCCTTGCCGCCTCCGCGACGTACACTGCCGTCTTAAGGCCGGCCATTCTGCCCGCCGCCTCGTAATCGTGGGTCTCAAGCCCATCCGCTGGCTCGATGACCACGCACACATTATTCGTCTGGGAAAATGGCGTATATTTCGCCGTAGGGCCTGACATGTCGATAACGCCTTCCTGGAATCCCACGATCTTCCCGCAGGTGATAACGGTAGCTCCCACAAGGGCATGGGTCCTTCCCTCTCCCACCTGTCCGACCTTGCCGATCACTCCCGGGAAAACGGCTCCGTCTCCCTCTACCTTCACTCTCGGCTCGATGACATCTTTAACCGGCGATATCCGCACGGACTCGCCGGGCCTTGCAAGCTCCACCCTCGCGCCCGCAAGCCGTTCATCCTCAAGGACAAGCTTTTCAATCTCCTCTTTACATACGAACAATGTCCCGTCCTCCACATACGTCTTCTCCGCGAACTGAACATCTCTGATGTAAATCTTTCCTAATTCCAATTTCATCTGCTGCTGCACCTCCTGCTCTCTTCGCCGTGCATATGCACTGCTTACCTTCTGTTCATGATTGGATTTCACATAATGCCTATATTTTAATTAATGCAGCAAAATTCCTGCCAACTCTGCTGATTTGGACTATAGCTGGGGTACACTTATTGATTTTTGGCTATAAATCATTTTATTTATTTGTTTTTTCTATGAATATTCCTGGATTTGGACTGATAATTTTAAAGTTACAATCCAAGATACGCGAAATGACTTTCGTTTATATGAATTTTATTTCTCTATTCCTTTTTGCCGTGACGTTCTTGTCAAGGATGGCACAGATTGTTATAATAAAAATAGCAAAGAAAATAGCACTACAGAAAGCAGGTGAACGTATGGGAATGACAAATAAACAATTTCAGGGATTTATCAGACTTGCATTAGAACTGATAGATAAGGCACTAAACAATACACCAGATAATGAAGACTTGCAAAAATTAAAGGATATATTTCAATCAATGCTGGAAGACGATTAATCTTGTAATTGATTGAAAAACACATCCTGATAACAGAAGACAGGAATCCTCCGTCAGATTCCTGTCTTCACATCATGGTATGCAGGATGTCTTATGAATCACATCATCATCAATACAGAATCGTCAAAATCGCAGCTTTCTCTCCTTCCCGTACCCGGGGATATCTGACAAACAGATAACCTTCTCCGTCTAATACCGTATCATATTCAATACTCGCTCTGGGATCGCTGTAAGGCGACAGCTGAAGCTCCTCGGTGTCTTCCTGTCCGCCGTCGTATGTTGTGAGAAGCACCTGGTATCCCGAATCAGGAAGATGATATGTTTCTTTGTCAATCGTCAGACAATAATCATGCTGCATCTCATACCCTGTCTTCAGGCAAAAGCTTACCGCCGTCTGCCTCATCTTTTTTTGTATTTCCGGCAGGTTTGGCGTCTTTATTTCCTCCATACAGCCCGTCATATCCGTCTCTTTATCCATATCCGGATATTCTGTTTCATCCGGCAGGTCCGGTAAGTCAAGTTCTTCTGCCATATCTTTTGCGTTACTTATCTTCGTTTCCGTGCCAAAGATACCTTCTGCCATATCAATGGTCTTTACCGAATACATTCCATTTCCTGCCCTCAGATATTCTTCTCCGTCAGGCGGGACGCATACATACCAGCCTGTCATCATGGAAAAAGGCAGCGGAAGATTCATTGCCCTGAAACCGATACTTTCTCTGACTCTTATACCTTCCTCATCCCAATCCGCCTGCTTAATTTTCTTTTCAAACAGCATATCAGGAAGCACGATTCCCTGAAGCTCTATTTCGTAATCGGAAGCACACTGCTTAAGCGCATCCAAAAATTCTTTATCTTCTGTCACCTCCTCAATCTCCAACCGCTTTGCTATCTCCTTGATCTTTCTGTCAGGGACATAATAGTCTGCATTTCCGTTCTTTGCCTCATAAATGTCTTCTGCAGCAAGATCTGTCCCTGCCATGTTCCCGCGTGTCTTTGTTTCAAGCTTTAAAAATTCGTTTATGTTCCCTTCATATTTTTCATGAAAATACCCATCATCTATATATCCGCCGTCTCCTCCGGTGGAATCCCAGCAAAGCTTTCCTTCCGGCCTCCCGGTTTTTTCATTCACAGCTTTCTCCAACGCCTGCCTGATATCTGATGACTGCAGTTTATCGAAACAAAGAAGGCTCTCCACATCACGTTCTCTGCCTAGCA
>CATLEM010000190.1 GCA_949916155.1 uncultured Dorea sp. | reverse complement strand
AAAACGGCAAAGGGTATACCTTGGCCTGTGAGGCAGATCCTAATGTAGAGGGCTCCTATCAGATTAAAGTAGTCATGGAAGATAAAATTGCTGAAAAGCTTGGCAAGGATTGGAAGAGACTATTAAAATTCACGACAAAGAACGGACATTTCACAGTTAAGAATCCGGTCGGAACATGGGAGGGAGATAAATTTAAAAAATACGATAATTCCTATGTTCAAAGTGATTTTGTCGAGTCGAAGGCAGATACGTATTATCTTGGTGAAGACGGTGTCAAGGTGACAGGCTGGCAGACAATTAAGAAGAAGCTTTATTATTTTGATAAAGACGGCATCATGCTGAAGAAAAAATGGAAAAACGACGGCAATGACAGGTATTATCTGGGAAAGAACGGTGCGGCGGTAACGGGCTGGCAGAAGATTAAAAAGGAGACATATTATTTCACCTCTGATGCCAAGATGGCTACAGGAGATATACATGTCGGACTGGTCCGGTGTTCTTTTGATGAAGACGGCAAGCTGATATCCAAGAAGAAAGCCCAGGTAGATCCCAATGAGCCGATGGTTGCCCTGACATTTGACGACGGACCGGGTAAACGGACAGGAGAGATTTTGGATACCCTTGAAAAATACAATGCCCATGCGACATTTTTCATGCTCGGACAGAAGGTGTCTTCTTTCCAGGGGGAAGTTAAGAAGATGAAAGAGATCGGCTGCGAGCTTGGAAATCATTCTTATAATCATACAAGTCTGGCCAGCCTTGATGACAAGGGTGTAAAAAAACAGATGTCAGATACAAATAATAATCTGAAAAAAGCCGCAGGAAGCCCTGCATCTGTTATGCGTCCGCCTTACGGAGCGATTAATGACACAGTAAAAGCTAATGTAGGCTCTCCGATGATCCTGTGGAATATTGATACACTGGACTGGAAGACACGCAATGCAGACAAGACGATCGATGTAGTAATGAAAAATGTAGGAGACGGAGATATTATCCTGATGCATGATATTCATACGGAGAGTGTGGATGCAGCGATCAAACTGATTCCGATGCTGGAGGATGCGGGATATCAGCTTGTAACAGTATCTGAGATGGCCGCGGCAAAAGGTGTCGAATTGAAAGACGGAGGGAAATATACAGACTTTACAAAATAATATTATTATAAGCGGCTGCTGTCTGATGATGACAACAGCCGTTGTCAGTTATTTACTGCCTGTGATTTTCCAGCAGCCGGTGAATCTTATCTGTAGGAACCATGACAGAGCTGATGGATGTATCATGATTCAGGGAGTCAATGATCAGGGCGATGAATTTGCTCATGTCGGCAGTGACGAAATAAGGCTTTTCTTTCGTACAGGGCGGAAGATAGGTGAGATTGGTTGTGATCACACGGTCGATATAGCCCTTTTCATAATAGTCGTCGAATTTATCAAAGCCGTCGGTGAATAGACCGAAGGTGGTGCAGACGAATACTCTGCCTGCCCCGCGTTCTTTGATCTGTTTTGCGACGTCCAGCATACTCTCTCCGGAGGAGATCATATCGTCGATGATGATGACATCCTTTCCGGCGATGTTGTCTCCGAGAAACTCATGAGCAACGATGGGGTTCTTTCCGCCGATCACCTGGGAATAATCGCGGCGTTTGTAGAACATGCCCATATCTACGCCGATTACGTTGGAAAAATAGACGGCACGGTGCATGGCTCCCTCGTCGGGGCTGATGATCATCAGATGGTCTTTGTCTACGTTAAGATCCGGTTCGGCGCGTAAAAGTGCTTTCATAAACTGATAGGCGGGATTGAAGTTATCAAAGCCGCGGAGAGGGATTGCATTCTGCACCCTCGGATCATGTGCATCAAAGGTGAGGATATTATCAACGCCCATGTCTACGAGTTCCTGAAGAGCAAATGCACAGTCTAGGGATTCGCGCTTCGTTCGCTTGTGCTGGCGGCTCTCATAGAGGAAAGGCATGATCACGTTCACCCGGTGCGCTTTGCCGTTGGCCGCGGAGATGATGCGCTTTAAGTCCTGATAGTGGTCGTCCGGCGACATGTGGTTGAGATGTCCGTTGACGGTGTAGGTCAGGCTGTAATTGCATACATCCACCATGACAAACAGGTCTTTTCCCCGGATGGATTCTTTGATCAGTCCTTTCGCCTCGCCTGTCCCGAAGCGCGGGCAGTAACAGTCGATCAGGTAATTATCCAGTTTGTAGCTGGAAAAAAGCGGTGAGTTTAAAGAAGTGTGATAGGTCTCCTGACGGAACTTTACGATGTAGTCATTTACCTTTTTGCCCAGATCCAGACAGCTTGCTAAAGCTGCAATCTTAAGCGGCGCTACCGGCAGGGCGGTTTCCATTTCCTGTATATCATTTGTCATAAATCTTCTCCTGAATATGTGATAATGATGAATTAACGTTTACTCTTTAGTTATATCACTATTTATATGGTAAGGTCAATGTTTGAATAGACTATTTTTATGATATGCGCTATACTTAATGTGCAGGAGCAGGAAAAAAGGGAAAGGATTTTCTATGATGCATGAACATATCATAAAGAGCGTACTGCCCGGAAGTATCGCCTGGGAGCTGGAAGTTGAGCCGGGGGACCGTCTGGTTTCCATAGACGGCAATGAGATCGGGGACGTGTTCGATTATCATTATTATGTAAATGATGAATATCTCACGATTCTTATACGAAAGCCGGACGGCGTGGAGTGGGAACTTGAGATTGAGAAGGATGAAGATGAAGATCTGGGGATAGAGTTCGAGCAGGGGCTGATGGATGAGTACCGTTCCTGCCGCAATAAATGTATATTCTGTTTTATCGACCAGATGCCTCCGGGGATGCGGGATACTCTTTATTTTAAAGATGATGATTCCAGGCTTTCTTTTCTGCAGGGCAACTATGTTACGCTTACGAATATGAGCATCCGCGATATTGAGCGGATCGCGAGATATCACCTGGAACCGATCAACATCTCGTTTCATACGACCAATCCTGAACTTCGGTGCAGGATGCTTAACAACCGCTTTGCGGGAGAAGCGCTTAGAAAGGTGGACATGCTCTATGAGAGCGGTATCCGTATGAACGGGCAGATCGTGCTGTGTAAGGGGATCAATGACGGAGAGGAATTAGAGCGGAGCATCCGGGACATGTCCCGTTATATTCCCTGCCTTGAGAGTGTATCGGTAGTTCCTGTAGGGCTTACGAGGTTCAGGGAAGGCCTGTATCCATTGGAACCTTTCACAAAGGAGGACGCAAAAGAAGTTCTGGGTACTATTCACCGGTGGCAGGACAGGCTGTACAGGGAAAAAGGGACACATTTTATCCATGGAGGGGATGAGTGGTATATGCTGGCCGGAGAGGAGCTTCCAGAGGAAGAACGGTATGACGGCTATCTTCAGCTTGAAAATGGTGTCGGTATGTTAAGGCTGTTATGGGATGAATTTGAAGAGGCATTTTCGGAGCTTGCGGGCGATGACAGGATGCGGAAGGTGTCTGTGGCTACAGGAAAGCTTGCATATCCGTTTATCCGGGAATTTGCTGAGAGGCTTGAAGAGAAGTTTCCCCGCACGAAGATTTACGTATACCGTATCGAGAACCGCTTTTTCGGAGAGCTGATCACGGTGTCGGGCCTGATCACCGGACAGGATCTGAAAGAGCAGCTTAAGGGCAGGCCATTAGGGGATAAGCTCCTGCTTCCGTGCAATATGTTCCGCAGCGGAGAGGATGTGTTTTTAGACGACGTGACGCTCACTGAGCTGGCTGAGACTTTACAAGTGCGCACAGATATTGTAAAATCAAGCGGACGGGATTTTATAGAAGCTATTTTAGATGTGTAAATGAGGAGATAGATGATGAGTAAACCAGTAGTTGCTATTGTGGGAAGACCGAATGTGGGAAAGTCCACATTGTTTAATGCGCTGGCAGGAGAGAAGATATCCATCGTGAAGGATACGCCGGGAGTGACGAGAGACCGCATCTACGCGGATGTATCGTGGCTTGACCGGAATTTTACCATGATTGATACAGGCGGGATCGAGCCGGACAGCAAGGATGTCATCCTGTCGCAGATGAGAGATCAGGCGCAGATTGCCATAGATACTTCGGATGTGATCGTATTTTTGACAGATGTGCGGCAGGGGCTTATTGATTCCGACTCCAAGGTGGCGGATATGCTGAGGCGTTCCGGGAAGCCGGTGGTTCTTGTAGTAAACAAGGTGGACAGCTTTGAAAAATATATGCCGGATGTGTATGAATTTTATAATCTGGGAATTGGCGATCCGATGGGGGTTTCTGCAGCCTCACGTCTGGGGATTGGCGATTTGCTGGATGAGGTGATTAAGCATTTTGGACCGCCAGGCGAGGGGGAG
>CATLEM010000189.1 GCA_949916155.1 uncultured Dorea sp. | reverse complement strand
GTCAGCCCCGGTACCTTAAGTTATAATCAAAAGCAAAGGTATATGTACAAAGGAGGGCGTTAGTTATGACAAAAGCTGGACAAAGAGAGATCATCAAAGCTGAGCACGCTTACGGCGGGGATGGGTATATCACAAAGGAGATGCTGATCTCCGAGGAAGCCCGCGGGGAGCACTGCAAGATGTATGCCAAGGTGACTGTACCGGTTGGCTGTGAGATCGGCTACCATGTACACCAGGGGGATGAGGAAGGTTATTATATCCTGACCGGAACCGGAGTCTACAACGATAACGGTAAAGAGATGCCGCTTGAACCGGGAGATTCTTTTTTCTGCAAAGAAGGAGACGGGCACGGCATTAAAAATACCGGGGGAGAAGATATTACTTTTGTGGCATTGATTCTGAAAAAATAATCTGGGCAGAGGTGCGGTTTGCAAAGACCGCACCTCTGTCTGACCGGAACTTATTTATATCCTTCTAAATACTTCCATAAGGCGCTCATTATCCTCAGGCTTCATGATACAGAACCGTACAAATTCACCGTCAAGACTCTGGAATGATGAGCAGTCTCTAATCATCATCTTCTCCTTAACTGCCGCTTCGAACACGTCATAGGAACTGACTCCTTCTTTCATTACGCAAAGAAGGATAAAGTTGGCATACGGCTGGTATACTTTGAAGGTATCCAGTTTTTCGAGTTTCCGGCACAGCCTGTCCCGCTCGCCATTGATCAGTGCGCGTGTCCGTTGGATGTATTCCGTATCCTGCAGCATAAGCTCACCTGCGAAAGCGCCGATGCTGTTTAAGCTCCATGGGTTCTGGTGGGTCAGAAGCATGGACAAAAATTCCCTGTTGCTGGTGATGCCGTATCCGAAGCGGAGTCCCGGGGCGGCAAAGAACTTGGACACGCCGCGGATGACCATGAGATTGTCGTAGTACCCGGTTAAGGGAACGGCGGTAATCTGAGCTACATTCGGTGCAAATTCTACATAGGTCTCATCAATCATGACAAAAATCTTTCTTTCCCGGCAGAAGCGGACGATTCGTTCCATATCCTCCCGGCAGACGGCGGAGGATGTAGGATTGTTGGGATTGCAGATGATCACAAGGTCCGTGCCTGCGGGGAAGGAACGGATAAAATCTTCGGTATCAAGTATAAATAAATCTGATTCTTTCAAGTTATAATAAGAAAGGAGGCCGCCGGTCAGGGAGAGTTCCCGTTCGTATTCCGAGTAGGTGGGTCCTAGGACAAACGCCTGTTTTGCGGAGCGCTGGCTGATCAGCAGAGAGATCAGCTCCGTGGAGCCGTTGCCTACGGCCACGTTTTCCGGACTGCAGTTACAGTAACGGCTTATAGCCTGCTTAAGCGAAGTGTAATTGCGGTCAGGATAGCTGCTGATGATGTCAAGATTGGTTAGAAGTGCCTGCTTTACCGTGTCTGACAGGCCTAAGGGATTGACATTTGCCCCGAATTTAATGATCTCTTTCTTTGGAATGTGATAGTATTCTGCGATTTTTTCCAGATCGCTTCCGTGAAATTCAACTTTTTTTGACATTTTCTTACTCCTTGTTTATACTAATGATGTTGGGGCCAAAAGATGTTTTGCCCCTGGGCATGGCTGCTGTACATACATAGTTCGACATATATTTTTAAGTTTTTGTGTTTCGGCATTGCCATAAGCTATGAAGTAATGCTATAATTTATTATAGTGTGTTTTGAGAAAAAAGCAACGAAAGAAGCAGGTGTCAGGCTTGAAAAATAAGATACAGAAATTTTCCAAGGGAGACTTTCGGATGGTCAGGCCGGATGTGGAGTTTGAGGAGACGAATCTGGTACTGATTATTGGTGAGGGAGAAGTATACAAAACAGGCTTTCTGATCAGAAGCAGGAATGAGAGTAAAATCAGGGGATTAATCTACCCCTCTTCTTTTCGTGTCGCTTTTAAGGATCAGGGCTTTGAGGGCAATCCTGCGAGAGTTGAATTTACCTATGACGGAAGAGGGTTGAAGCCGGGACATGTAGAGAAGGGAAAGTTTACAGTTGTATGTTCCGGAGGTGAGTATGAGCTTCCGTTTACGGCAATTATAGAAAAACCATATATTACGACAGCGTATGGCAAGGTGCAGAGCACGGACGATTTCCGCAAGCTGGCGGTTAAGGATTATTCGGAGGTAGGCCGGCTGTTCCGCTCGAAATCATTTTATGAGATCTTAAAATACGAGAATGAACGTATTTTTTATTTATATGATAACATGCGCCGCTGGTCTCTTGGTGAGCAGGCGATGGAGGAGTTCCTGGTAGGGATCAAGCAGAAGGAGTGCATATTCCTGACGCTTGCCGGGGAAGGTATGCTCTTTGAAGATATTAATGAACCGACGAAGGGTATTATATCTGTGATGAAGAATACGTGGGGTTATATGCCGATCAAGATCAAGGCAGAGAGCAGATTTTTAAAGGTGCTCCGTCCGGAGATCACGACTGAGGATTTTGTGGGAAATACGCTGGAAGTGGAGTATCTGGTACGCCCGGAGTATCTGCACGGAGGGCGTAATTACGGGACGATCTGCTTTGTGACGCCTTATGAGGAGATTACGTATGAGATAGAGGTTCTGCAGAGCATGGAGTATGATGAGAACCATCATCTTCCAGAGCTTTTGTGCGCTCAGGTTTTGAAAGAATACATCAGCTACGTGGGCGGAAGGAAAGAACTAAAGGTCTGGGTGGACAGTGCAGAGGAAAAGATCACAACGCTGAGAAAGCTGGATCCGAACAGTGAGCTTTACCAGCTTCTCCATGCCCATGTCTATATCAAAGGCCGCAAGATGGAAGAGGCAAAGTGGATACTGGAGAATTTTAATTATAATCGTTTTGCTATCGGGAAGGACCCGATCATCAACTGTTATTATCTCTATCTGACGGCGCTGATCCGCGGAAAGGGCAGCCACACAGAGCGTGTCTTGGATGAGATCGGCAAGACATATATGCGTTATCAGGACAGTTGGATGCTTCTTCAGATGATGATCCATCTGGACCGCAGATACAGAAATCCATACAAAAAGCTGGAGGTATTGGAACAGCAGTTTGAGTTTGACTGCCATCAGGTAATGTTCTACCTTGAGGCGTATCTTTGCTATCAGGAGAAGCCGATCCTCCTTAAGAAGCTTGGCAAGTTTGAGATTCAGGTGCTGGAGTTTGCGTCCAAATACCGTCTGATGTCGAAAGAGGTGGCCCTTTATGTGTCGAATTTTGCCAGTCAGCAGAAGACATACACTGAATCATTGTTCCGTATTCTGGTAAGGATCTATGATATGTACCGGGAAAAGATGATACTGAATACGATCTGTACGCTCCTGATCAAGGGCAATAAGATGCAGAGAAAGTATTTTATCTGGTATCAGCGTTCGGTTGAAGCAGGGCTTAAGATCGCGCAGCTTTATGAGTATTATATGGTTACGCTTGATGCCTCTTCTGTGAGAGGAGCTCTTCCCAAATCAATTTTCCTGTACTTTATGCATGGGAATACTCTTGATTATAAAAAAACCGCTTTTTTGTATGCGAATCTTCTCACCTACGAGGTGGGCGGAGAAGACCTGTTCCTTAACTACCGGGAGCAGATGGTGTCATTTACATGGGATCAGCTGATGAAGCGGCATATTACGGAGCATTTGAGGGTTTTGTATAAGCGGTTCTGTACGAAAGAAGAGATGAATGATGAGCGTATGGAGGCTATGCGTGATATCTGCTTTTCTTACAGTGTGACGACGAAAGTTTCAGATATGAATTATGTGCTGGTGATAGAGAAAAACGGAGAGGCAAGGCAGAAGGTTCCCTATGAGCATGACGGGACTACGATCATCTGCCTGTATAATAAAGAATCGCGTATTGTATGGGAATCTGTATCAGGCCGTTATTATACGGATTCTATTCCCTATGAGACAAAACGGCTGTTTTATGAGCCGCGTTTCTTGGAGATGTGTAAAAAATACGAAGAAACGGAGGGGAAAAGCCAGGAGACTCAGGTTAAAGAAGAACTTACCCTGGAAAATATCAAAGAGAAGGGTATCGCTGCATTTGACGAGCAGGAAGTATTTAAGTTTTCGAGCCGTCTGGTCAGGGATACGAATTACAAGGAAGAAGAGTATCTTACACACCTGTGTTTTGAATTGTTCAGGCTCGGTCAATATGATAAGGCAACGCTGATGTATCTTGCCAACTGGTATTGCGGTGCTACAGATGACATGAAAAAGCTGTGGACGGTGCTCAAAAGTTATGAGATCCCTGCGTATAAGATCGGAGAGCGGATCATTACCCAGATGGTGTTCTCAGAGAATCTGTTTGGTGAGGAAAAGATATTTGAGGATTACTATCTGTCCGATAATGCGTATTTCCGTTTAAAACAGGCGTATCTCGCCTATGTTTCGAGAGAGTACATTGTCTTCGGGCGCGAGATAG
>CATLEM010000188.1 GCA_949916155.1 uncultured Dorea sp. | reverse complement strand
GAAAAAAAGGTTAATGAGAATATGATTGAGGGGCGCAATGCTGTCCTGGAGGCATTCCGGGCGGGCCGCCCCATCGATAAGCTGTATGTGCTGGACGGCTGCGGGGACGGCCCGGTGCGCACGATCGTCAGGGAAGCAAAGAAACATGATGTGATCCTTCAGTTTGTATCGAAGGAGCGTCTTTCGCAGCTTTCGGAGACGGGAAAGCATCAGGGTGTGATAGCCGTAGCGGCGGCCTGCGAATACAGCAGTGTGAAGGATATGCTAGCCCTGGCAGAAGACAGAGGCGAGGAGCCTTTCCTCATCCTTCTTGACGGTATCGAAGATCCCCACAACCTGGGGGCGGTCATCCGCACTGCCAACCTCGCGGGAGCCCACGGAGTGATCATCCCGAAGCGGCGGGCCGCGGGGCTTACGGCTACTGTGGCGAAGACATCGGCGGGCGCCTTAAACTATACGCCGGTGGCCAAGGTGACGAATTTAAAAAAGACGATGGAAGAGCTCAAGGAGAAGGGCTTGTGGTTCGTCTGCGCGGATATGGGCGGCGAGCAGATGTATAAGCTTAACCTGACCGGCCCCATCGGGCTTGTGGTGGGAAATGAAGGCGAAGGCGTAAGCCGCCTGGTTAAAGAAGCCTGTGATTATACCGCCGGTATTCCCATGAAAGGGGAGATCGATTCCCTCAACGTATCCGTGGCCGCAGGCGTGCTGGCTTATGAGATCGTGCGGCAGCGTTTGTGCCGGTGACGGCTGCCTGTGGGAGATATGACAGTGATTGCGTGGATAAGGATAGCAGAGAGGTAAGATGAAGAATTATAAACAGATGACAGACGAGCAGCTTATCGGGATGCTCAGGGACGGAGACTCCAGTATCATCGATTTCCTGATGGACAAATATAAAAATACCGTCCGCAAGGAGGCCAATGCCATGTACCTTCTGGGCGGGGAGAATGACGATCTGATCCAAGAGGGGATGATCGGCCTGTTTAAGGCGGTGCAGGATTATGACCTCAGGCAGGGTGCGTCCTTTTTTAGCTTTGCAAAGCTTTGTATCACGAGACAGATGTATTCGGCCATCGAAGCTTCCAGGAGGAAAAAGCACAGGCCGTTAAACAGCTATGTCTCTTTTTACGAGCAGGGGGAGGATGAGAGCACCCTTGTGGATACGATGGCGGCGGGCGGGGAGAGCAACCCGGAAGAGCTGTTCGTCAGCCAGGAGTATGTCAGAATCTTGCAGAGCCGTCTCGAGGAGAGCCTAAGTGACTTAGAGAACCGGGTGCTCTATTTGCACCTGATGGGGACGGATTACAAGACCATCGCAAGGCTTCTGGATAAGAGCCCGAAGACGGTGGACAACGCTCTCCAGCGGATCAAGAATAAGACGGAAAAAATATTGGAAAAAGAATCTTAAAGTATATTGACAAATTGCTGTTGTGTAGTGTATATTATTAATGTTGCAAATCACGTGAGACATGTGAATTCATATGATCTGCATCTAAGCTGCCTTGGCGCAGCAGGTAGCGCGCATCCTTGGTAAGGATGAGGTCGGCGGTTCAAATCCGCTAGGCAGCTTTATATGGATAGTATCTGGAAAACTCTTGATTTTTCAAGGGTTTTTTTGTGCATAATATCAGGATGGGAGGTTTATTAAATGAAAAAACAAAAGACGATGACGGAAGGCCCCATCTGGAAGAATATCCTGGCCTTTTCCGTTCCGCTGATCTTAGGGAATCTGTTCCAGCAGCTCTACAATACGGTAGACTCTATCATCGTGGGGAATTATATCGGCAGCGATGCGCTGGCGGCGGTGGGCTCAAGCGGGGCGGTCATCAACCTGCTGGTGGGGTTCTGCATCGGCGCGTCGGCGGGCGCGGGGGTAGTGATCTCACAGTTTTTCGGAGCGAAGGATGATGAGGGCGTAAAAAAGGCAGTCCACACCACAGTTGCCATCGCTGTCTGTGCGGGAGCTGCCGTGAGCATAGCGGGAGTCCTTTTATCCCCGGCTATCCTGCGGGCCATGGGAACGCCCGCGGAAGTGTTCGGGCCGGCGGTTACGTATCTTCGGATATTTTTCGGCGGGATGATCTTTTCCGTGATCTACAATATGTCCGCGGGCATCTTAAATGCGGTGGGCAATTCAAAGCGTTCGCTGATGTATCTGGTGATCGCGGCGGTATCTAATATATTCTTAGATCTCTTGTTCGTCGTCGGATTTAAGATGGGGGTGGAGGGCGTCGCCCTTGCAACAGATATCGGGCAGCTTATCTCCTGTATCTTTATCCTCGCGTTCCTGGCAAAGAGCCGGGATGTGTACCGGCTTAAACTTAAAGACATCCGGTTTTACGGGAACCTTCCGGGGAGGATTTTAAAGATCGGACTGCCTACGGGAGTACAGAATATCGTGATCTCCCTGTCCAATGTGGTGGTCCAGTCCAGCGTCAACAGCTTCGGGGCGGCTGCTATGGCAGGGTTTGCCGCCTATATTAAGATTGACGGCTTCAATATCCTTCCGGTACTTAGCTTCAGTATGGCGGCGACCACATTTGCCGGACAGAACGTGGGAGCGGGGCGGTACGACCGGGTGAAGAAAGGAATGTATGTGTCAGTGGCCATGGGCGTGTGCTATACCATATTCACGGGGATCGTCCTTATCCTGTTCGCGCCCCAGGTCATCAGCGTATTCAGCAAGAAGCAGGAGGTGGTGGCCTACGGGGTATATATCCTGAAGTTTTTCTGCCCGTTTTACTGGATGCTTGGGATCTTGCAGGTATTGGCAGGCACGATCCGGGGCGTGGGAAAGACATTCCAGGCGATGATGGTCTTCTTATTTTCTCTGTGTATCTTCCGGGTGCTCTGGATCTTTGCGGCGCTTCGGATCTCCCACGAGCTTTTCGGGGTGATGACGGCGTACCCCGCGTCCTGGTGCATGGGCATGCTCATGATCCTTCTTTACGCGTGGAAGGGAAAATGGATGCCGGAACCCGCAAAAAAGTATTGCAATCCGTCCGGGAAAGGTATATCTTAAAAACAGTTTCATGTAAATGTTACGAGTACTGAAGGAAAGAGAGTTAAAGGAAACGATGAAGAGAGAAGGATTCAAATCCCGCCTGGGCTTTTTATTAGTCAGCGCGGGATGTGCGATCGGAATTGGAAATGTATGGAGATTCCCCTACGTGGCGGGGCAGAACGGGGGAGGCATCTTTGTGCTGTTGTACCTGCTGTTCTTAGTCGGCATGGGGATGCCGGTGCTTACGATGGAGCTGGCGGTAGGCCGCGCAAGCCGGAAAAGCGCGGTGCTTGGCTATCAGGCACTGGAAAAGCCGGGGAGCAAGTGGCATATCCACGGGTGGTTCTGTATCTTTGGCTGCTATATGCTGATGATGTATTACACCACCGTCTCCGGATGGATGGTCAGCTACTTTTTTAAATTCGCGGCGGGGACGTTTAAGCCGTCCATGGGCGCGGAGGATGTGGGGGCGGTATTCTCTGAACTTCTCGCCTCGCCCTACGAGATGGGTGTCTGGATGGGGCTTACCGTCATCCTGGGCTTCTATGTCTGCTCCAGGGGACTGCAGAACGGCCTTGAGCGGATCAGCAAGATCATGATGGCGGCGCTCCTTGTGCTGATCGTCGTGCTGGCGGTGCACAGCGTCCTGCTTTCCGGCGCGGCGGAAGGGATCTCCTTCTATCTGGTGCCGAGCATAGAGAAGGTTAAGAACGTGGGATTTGCAAATGTGGTGACTGAGGCCATGAATCAGTCGTTTTTCACCTTGAGTCTTGGAATTGCCGCCATGGAGATATTCGGAAGTTATATGACGCGCAGCCATACCCTTCCGGGGGAAGCGCTCAGAATCTGCGGGCTAGATACCTTTGTGGCGATCATGTCGGGATTGATCATCTTTCCGGCGTGCTTTTCTTACGGGGTGCAGCCGGATGCAGGCCCGTCGCTGATCTTCGTTACGCTGCCTAACGTGTTCGTCAATATGGCGGGAGGCAGTATCTGGGGCGCGCTGTTTTTCCTGTTCATGACCTTTGCAAGCTTTTCTACGGTCATGGCTGTGTTTGAAAATATCGTGTCTTTTGCGGTGGATATGTTCGGGACCAGGAGGAAAAAGGCGGTGTTCATCAACGGAGTGGTGGTGCTCGTTGCAAGCCTTCCCTGCGTGCTGGGCTACAATGTGTGGAGCAGCCTTCACCTGATCGGCGGCCGGGACGTATTGGACAGTGAAGATTTTATCGTCAGCAACCTTCTTCTGCCTATCGGATCGCTAATCTATCTGCTGTTCTGCGTGACGAGATTCGGCTGGGGCTTTGACAAATATTATGAAGAATGCAACCAGGGGGAAGGGCTTAAGTTTTCACGTGCTTTGAAACCTTACTTCCAGTTTGTGCTACCGGTCCTTATCGTGGTGATCATCCTGCAGGGACTGCTGAGATAAGAACGAACTGTGCCGGTGGATGCGGCATGGTGAGCGCAGGATGTGACGAATGGAAGACGCAGGCTGATACCGCGCTGCGTGAATTTCAGCGAATAGGGAGCCAGCATGGCTGAGGTGTGTTATGG
>CATLEM010000187.1 GCA_949916155.1 uncultured Dorea sp. | reverse complement strand
TATACCGTCTTCATCCCATCCGTCACGCTCCCCTCTCCCTGTCTATTTTCCCTTTCATCTTTTACGCTTTCATCCCTTCATCTGCATCACTTTATCCGCGTCAAACCGAACATCATCAAACAAAGACAACTGCCTGTACCCCATATTCACCACCTCCTGCGGCAGCTTCTCCCCGGCATCCAAAAGATTTCTCGTGATATAGTCCTCCTCCATCTTCGTAGGATACATCATCCTTCCGCTGCAGGTGATAAAATACAGGGCACGCTTTAGCACCACGCCGATCTTCTTTAGATCCGGAAAGTCCAGATTCCCAAGCCTTCTTGCCCTCACGATCCGTCCGGCCGACTTATACCCGATCCCCGGGACGCGCAAGAGCATCTTATAATCCGCCCTGTTTATCTCCACCGGAAATTCCCCCAAGTGCTTTAACGCCCAGTTGCACTTCGGGTCGAACAGCACATTAAAATTAGGGTTCTCCTCCGACAGAAGCTCATCCGCCTGAAAATGATAGTACCGAAGAAGCCAGTCCGCCTGATATAATCTGTGCTCACGAAGAAGCGGCGGCCCATCGCCCGTCCTGGCGGGAAGGCTGGAATCCTCGTTCACATGGACGAAAGCAGAGTAGAATACCCTTTTTAACTCAAACTTTTTGTACAGAGACTCCGCCACCTGGATGATCTGGTAATCCGACTCCGGCGTCGCTCCGACAATCATCTGGGTGCTCTGCCCGGCCGGGACGAACTGCGGAGCATTCCGGTAAAGAGAAATCTCCTGCTTGTTCTCCGCCATGCCGCTCTGTACAAGGCGCATGGGGGTAAGGATACTCTTCCTCGTCTTATGGGGGGCGAGAAGCTTTAACCCTTCCGCTGTGGGAAGCTCCAGATTGACACTCATCCTGTCCGTAAGAAAGCCCACCCGCCTTATTAGCTCCCTGCTCGCTCCCGGGATCGCCTTCACATGGATATATCCCTGAAAATTGTACTCTGTCCTCAGCTTATAGAGCGTCGCGTATATCAGCTCCATCGTATAGTCCGGACTCTTTAACACCCCGGAGCTTAAAAAAAGCCCCTCGATATAATTCCTCCGGTAAAACTCCATCATCAGCGTGCAGATCTCATCCGGCGTAAACGAAGCCCTGGCCACATCGTTGCTCCTGCGGTTGATGCAGTATTTACAATCGTAGATACATTCATTCGTAAACAGGATCTTAAGAAGCGAGATGCATCTGCCGTCCGCCGAAAAACTGTGACAGATCCCGGACAGCTTGCAGTTCCCGATACCTGTCCCGTCATTTTTCCTGGAGACGCCGCTGGACGTACACGCCACATCATACTTGGCCGCATCTGTCAAAATATTCAGCTTATCATAGACGGACATCTCTTCCTGTATCCTCATCACGCACCTCCGAAGCAAATCATGTTTTTCATTTTCGTTTCATTTTTACATTCCAGACAGGAAAACGCATAAAGAACGTTCGTTCGATAATTCAATTATACAAACAAACGTTCTTTATGTCAACCCTGATTTTATTTTTTCTGGAAGTTTTATCAAACCAACATTCCCGCCATATCATTCCCTCTGATACCTTTTCAGACACCGGTCATAACAATAATTGCCTGTCAGCACAGAGGCTGCACCCGCTCCGTAAGCTCGCTGATCACCGCGATCACCTCATTGACGTCCTGCCCCCGGCTTCCCTGGAACGCCCAGTACGCCCCCTGGATGCAGTAGCTCAGCACGATATTCCATCTCAAGTCGTTCTTGTAGCCGGGATATTTTTCAAAAATGATCTCCTTTAGGCTCTCCTCGATGCGGTAGGCCAGGCGGCTCCTCTCATTTCCCGAAAACAGGATGTTGATCAGCGAACTCTGAGCGACGAACCCGTAAGTCAGCTCTCTTGTCACCTGGGACAGGCTGTCCGTATTAAGGCTGGATGCCGGGATGCTTCCGGTGATGTTTTTCACTACCTCCGTCTCCATCGTATCGGACAGGTCGTAGATCTCCTGATAATGGGAATAGAATGTGGATTTGTGGATGCGCGCTGTCTCACACAGCTCCGTTACGGTGATCTTCTCCAGCGCCTTTTTTGCCCGAAGCTGTATAAACGCATTTCTGATGGCATTTTCTGTCTTTTCAATCCGCAGATCCATAACTCATCCTCCTCTTTTATCCTGCAAACCGACAATTTCCGACTATCGTCGGTTATCCGACTGGCATCTGAAATTGTCGGTGTCAAGATCTTCCATCTGCCGCTATAATAATGTTGCGGATTGCTTTACACTTTACAATCCCCTTGCACCATTATAGCAAAACAGAGCAGAAAAACAACTGCCGTCTATTATTTTACAGGAGGATAACAAGATGGATTTTTACGGATTTTATACTGGAAAAATATTTGACGCTTACAAATTCTTAGGCGCCCATACAGAACCGGACTGCGGTGTCACTTTCCGGACCTTTGCGCCGGGTGCCTCAAAGATCTCGCTGATCGGTGAGTTTAATGACTGGCAGGAATGGACGATGAACCGTGTCCACGACGGCAATTTCTGGGAATGTTACGCCAAAACTGCCCAACCCGGACAGATGTATAAATACCGGATCTACAAGAAAGACGGATCCTTTATGGACCACTGCGATCCTTACGGCTTCGGTATGGAACTGCGGCCAAACAGCGCCTCCATCATCCGGGATTTATCTGTCTATAAATTCAAAGACGGGAAATGGATGCAGAAACGCACAGACTGCAGGGAGAAACCTTTAAACATCTATGAACTTCACTTCGGATCTTTTAAAAAACCATCTGAAAAGGCCGATGACTGGTACACATACACTGAGATGGCCGATATCCTGATTCCTTATCTCAGGGAGTACGGCTACAATTATATCGAGATCATGCCTCTCTCCGAACATCCCTGCGATGAATCCTGGGGATACCAAAATACTGGATTTTTCAGCCCTACCTCCCGCTACGGGACAGCGGCGGAACTGATGGAGTTTATCGATACCTGCCATCAAAGCGAGATCGGAGTCATCATGGATTTTGTACCGGTACATTTCGCCGTAGACGGCTATGCGTTAGCAAACTATGATGGAACCGCTCTCTTTGAATACCCCCATCAGGACGTGGGAGTCAGCGAATGGGGAAGCTGTAATTTTATGCACTCCCGCGGCGAGACGAGATGCTTTTTACAATCTGCTGCCAATTACTGGCTCACCGAATACCATGTGGACGGTATCCGCATGGATGCCATCAGCCGGATAATCTACTGGCAGGGCGAACCCGCCCGGGGCGTCAACAACACTGCTGTCGATTTCATCCGGGAGATGAACCGCGGGCTTAAATCCATGCATCCTTCTGCCATCCTTGCCGCTGAGGATTCCACTTCCTACCCCGGTGTCACAAAGTCAGCGTCAGAAGGCGGATTGGGATTTGACTACAAATGGGATATGGGCTGGATGAACGATACGCTTGATTACTTCCGCACCGCACCGGAATACCGCAGCGAACATTACCACAAGCTGACCTTCTCCATGATGTATTATTACAATGACCGCTATCTCCTTCCCCTCTCCCACGACGAGACGGTCCACGGCAAAGCCACCATACTCCAGAAGATGAGCGGAGAGTACGAGGAAAAATTCCCGCAGGCCCGGGCGTTCTATATGTACATGTACGCGCACCCGGGAAAGAAGCTGAATTTTATGGGAAATGAGATCGGACAGCTCCGGGAATGGGATGAAAAGAAAGAACAGGACTGGTTTATCTTAAAATACCCGAATCATGATTCCTTCCACCGATTTATGAAAGATTTGAATACACTGTATCTTGAACACTCCGCTCTGTCGTCGGGAGACTATGCCCAAAATGGCTTTCACTGGCTGGACTGCCATCAGGAGGCAAGATGTATCTATGCTTTCGAGCGAAAAGATGAAAAAGAACGAATCGCTGCTGTCTTTAATTTCTCCGATAAGGAACAGGAAGACTTTGAGCTGACCGTTCCCGGCGGGAAGGAACTGGTCGTTCTTCTTGCCAGCAACAGAGATATCTACGGCGGCACAAAGCAGTATAAGGAAACCAACGAAACGGTTATCCGGCCGAAAAAAGAGACTGTATCGCTTACGCTTGCTCCCTATTCTGCTGTTTATTATCTGATTACCGGATGAAATCCTCTTCTTTCGGCAGATAAAGGATATCCTGAAGAAAACCTGTCAAGAGCTGCTGCAACGTCTGTATCATATGCAGCAGCTCTTGATTCAATGTACGCTGTATCTGTTTTATTGTACGGTTTTTATTATACGGTTTCCGTTCTTCCTTATTTTATCCGACCGAGTATTTTTTGATTTTCTCCATATCTACTTCTATTCCAAGTCCGGCGCCGTCCGGTACCACCAGACATCCGTCATGATAGGTAAATGGTTTTTTCAGAATATCATCCATATACCAACGTCCGCCTACCTTTGTCTGCTCCATCCCTTCTATGTGGGTAACCGGAAAAACGGAGGCAAGATTGATATTTCTCCCTGTACTTGCCAGATGCAGATTCGCCGCGTTTCCTACCCCGAACTCTCCGGAGCCGTTCACATTGCACCGTATT
>CATLEM010000186.1 GCA_949916155.1 uncultured Dorea sp. | reverse complement strand
AGTGCTGTACGGGGAACATGAAGGGATTTCTTTTCTGATTCCGTCATGAATATTATTGTTCGTGTACCTTTTCACCGGACGTAAAAAACCGGAAAAAACAAAGATATATCAGAAGGAAGGGCTGGTTATCGTAGCGCTTGCCTGGATCTTATGGTCGCTTTTCGGGGCCCTTCCATTTACGATATCCGGAGAGATACCGTTCTACATTGACGCACTGTTTGAGACAATATCCGGTTTTACGACAACAGGATCTTCTGTCCTCCCCGATGTGGAAGTGCTGTCCCAGTGTATGCATTTTTGGAGACGCTTCACCCACTGGGTCGGAGGTCTGGGCGTGCTGGTATTTGTATTAGTACTTACCAGCCTGGATAAGAGCAGTACGATGTATCTGATGATGGCGGAGGTGCCGGGGCCGGAGAAGGAAAAGCTGGTTCCGAAGATGACTTCCACTGCGCGGATACTGTATGGCATATATTTTGGCATGACTGCCCTGGAGGTTGTGCTTTTGCTCCTTGGGGGCATGAACCTGTTTGACAGTCTGGTGCATGCTTTCGGTACGGCGGGAACCGGAGGATTTTCCAATTATGCGGAGAGTGTAGGGCATTTTGGGAGTGCGTATATTGACATGGTGATCACTGTATTCATGATCCTGTTCGGCGTTAACTTTAACCTGTATTTTCTGCTGATCCTGCGGGACTTTAAGCCGGTATGGAAAAATGAAGAGCTTCGGGCGTATATGCTTATCATCGCTGCGTCTACGCTGCTTATTACGATGAATATCAGCGGCAGTTGTCCGGATATCTTTACCGCGTTCCGTTACGCATTTTTCCAGGTAGGGTCGGTGATCACGACTACCGGATTTGCTACTGCTGATTTTGCAGTGTGGCCGATGTTCTCTCAGTGTATCCTTTTAATGCTGATGATGTGCGGCGCATGTGCGTCCTCCACCGGAGGCGGAATCAAGGTATCCAGGGTACTGATCGTGTTAAAGTGCATCAAGCGGGAGATCAAACAGATGAAACATCCTAAAGCGGTGAGTATAATCCGGGTGAACGGTAAAAAGATGAATTCGGACGTAGTGCGTAAAGTCTGTTCTTACCTGATGTCCTATGTTGCGATCATGATCGTGTCTATCCTGCTTGTATCTATTGACAACAGAGACTTTGCGACAACATTCAGCTCCGTGATGGCAACGCTCAACAATATCGGCCCGGGGATAGCCGAGGTGGGGCCGTCAGGGAATTTTTCCCAGTTTTCTGTATTCTCGAAATTGATTTTCTGCTTTGATATGCTGGCGGGAAGACTGGAGATATTTCCGTTCCTGATGCTGTTTGCGGTACCTGTATGGAGAAAGCAATTTTAGACAGGAGGTAGTCTATGAAAACAAAATTTAAGTTACTTGCAGTTCTGGCAGTAGTTCTGGTCGTCGGGATTTATTATTACGTCTCGCTGCCGGCTATTAACATCCACTCCTCAGATACATGGTTTTTTATCTTTGTGATACTGATTGCTGCTGCGCTTGTCCTTATGAGCCGGCGAAGGATGCGTTCATTCAGGGAGGCGAAAGAGAATAAGGGAGTGCGGGCACTGGGTACAGTGATCGTAGTGCTTGGAATCATCTATCTGGCGGGCACGCTGCTTTCTTCCCCAATCATCAATGCAAAGAAATACCAGCAGCTGATGAAGGTAAAAGAAGGCGAATTTACGGAGGATGTAGAGGAACTTTCCTTTGATAAGATTCCTCTTCTCGACCGGGATACGGCGGTGATCTTAGGCGACAGGAAGATGGGCAGTATGGTGGATATGGTCTCCCAGTTTGAGGTGGATGATATCTACACCCAGATCAACTACAAGGATAATCCGGTGCGGGTATCGCCGCTTCGGTACGCCAGCCTGATCAAATGGTTCACCAACCAGTCAAAGGGGATTCCGGCCTATATCCGGATCAATATGGCTACCCAGACGACGGAGCTGGTAAAACTTGAAGAGGGCATGAAATATACGACGAGCGAATATTTTAACCGGAATATCTACAGGCATTTAAGATTCGCGCATCCGACATACATCTACGGCGGGCTTAGCTTTGAGATTGACGATAACGGTACACCCTACTGGGTCGCGCCGGTGAAGAAATATAATATCGGCCTGTTCGGCGGTGAGACAGTGGGGAAAGTGGTCCTCTGCAACGCCATCACCGGCGAGACGAAGACGTATAAGATTGAAAATGTACCTTCCTGGATCGATCGGGCGTATGCGGCTGATCTTCTGGTTGAGCTGTTTGACTATTACGGGACATTAAAGCATGGCTTTATCAACAGTGTGCTGAGTCAGAAGGACTGCCTTGAGACTACGGACGGCTACAACTATCTTGCTCTGGACGATGATGTATGGATGTACACCGGCGTTACTTCGGTAAACGGCGACCAGTCCAATGTCGGATTCATGCTGTCGAATCAGCGGACGATGGAGACGAAGTATTATAAAGTGGAGGGTGCAACGGAGGCCTCAGCCATGTCTTCGGCGGAAGGCCAGGTGCAGAATCTGAAGTATACAGCGACATTTCCGCTGCTTCTTAATATCTCCGATGAACCGACCTATTTTATCGCTTTGAAGGATGACGCGGGGTTGGTGAAAAAGTATGCTATGGTAAATGTGCAGAAATACCAGATCGTGGCGATCGGCGACAGTGTCAGCCAGTGCGAGGAGAATTACCTGGAACTGCTTTTAAGCAATGGCGTTAAGGAGGCAGAGAAGGATACCAGGGAGGTTAAGACGGTAACCGGAAAGATCACTAAGATTGCCCAGGCAGTCATCGAAGGGACATCCCACTACTATATCATGGTGGAGGGATCTGACGATATCTTTGATGCATCGGTGGTTGACTTTATCGATGTGGTAAGGTGCGAGACCGGGCAGGAGGTGACTATAGAGTACAAGGAGGGCGAGAAGGCCAACACGGTCATGTCTCTTGAACTTTCCAGGCAGGAAGAAACCGTCTCCGAAGGCAGACAGAGCGTTCAGACTGAGAACGATGAAGCTTTGCCGGATAGTGATGTACAATAATATGCGATAATATACAGGATAAGAAGGATTAGCTATGGGATTAAGTATACTGCTTGCACAGCAGATCATATCGATGTTTCTTTTTGTGGCGGCAGGGTTTGCAAGTGTCAGAGCAGGACTGTTTAAAAGCGAGGACAGTAAGGTGATCTCCAACATGGTCGTATATATCTGTTCGCCGTGCATGGTCATCTACTCTTTTCAGATTGAGCTTACAAAGGATAAGGTGCAGGGGCTGCTTTTGGCGATAGCGGCCGCTGTGCTGGTGCATATCCTGCTGATCACCTGGACCGCGCTTCTTTGCAGACCTCTCAACTTAAATAATATCGAGAGGGCTTCTCTGATCTATACTAATGCGGGAAATCTGATCATCCCGCTGGTAGCTGCGGTGATGGGGATGGAGTGGGTTTTTTATACCAATGCTTTCAATATTGTCCAGACAGTGCTGATCTGGACTCACGGAATCCGTCTGATCGGGCAGCAGTCTGAGGATTGGGATTTTAAAAAGATTCTGATGAATCCCAATATTATAGCGATGATAGCCGGGGCATTTTTTTTCGCTGCGGGAATCCATATACCTGAGGTTATCAGTACCTGTCTGGAAGGCTTCGGCAATATGATCGGGACGGCGGGGATGTTTGTCATCGGGATGGTCATCGGAAAGATGGATCTTAAGTGGGTGTTCAGCCGGAAGCGTCCGTATTTTGTTTGCATAATCCGGCTGCTTATATATCCGTCGGTGATCGCAGTCATCTTTTCTCTGATCGCGAAGCTGGGGCTTCACCGGGATGCGAAGGATATTCTCCTTGTGGTGTTCTTAGCTTCCTCGGCTCCGGCGGCAGCCATGGTGACCCAGCTGGCACAGATCTATAATCAGGATTCCAAGTATGCCAGCGTGATCAATGTGATGTCTGTTATGTTTTGTGTTGCCGCGATGCCGCTGATGGTGATGCTTTACGAGACGCTGGCCTGAGGGTTTGGCCGGGCTATGAAGCAGATATAGACAAAATAGCAGAATCCGGAGCATCTTTGCTCCGGATTCTCTTTTGTACTTGCTTTTTTCATTAAGCCTTTAGTTAAGATACTTGCATTCTTCAGAATTTACCTCTGCCAAATCCGATTTTGCAGCGCTGATGCTTACGCAGAATTCGATGCCGCACTCCTTTGAGATACGGTTCAGCCTGTCGATGAATTCAGGAACATTCGCGAGGGAAATATCAGCGTGCTTTAAGATACCGTCGATAAATACGCACTCGATATCGTGGTTGGAACTGTACATACCATATAAAAATCCGATATATCCGTCAATGTTTTTGATCGCCGGGTAATCATCCATACAGATTGTACGGATATTGAATGCGACGCTGGCGGTATCGCGGTGTGTCTTTTTGATCAGAACCACGTTACCGTTGCACTCCTTTGATTTCTTGTTAGCCTGTTCAATCATTTGCTGTGTCTTTCCGCTGCCTTTCGGACCTATCAATAAATTTATCATGGCAACCTCTCCTTTATGTATCATATTCTACTGAAAATCCAGTAACTTTACTTACTATTTATTATACACTAAAGCGGGAGAGGGAACAACCTTAAAAAATAATTTCTTCAGGGTTGACTTATTTTAACATAT
>CATLEM010000185.1 GCA_949916155.1 uncultured Dorea sp. | reverse complement strand
GCTTCTTTTTGTCGATAATAACTGTCTCCACTCCATAACGCTCCTCAATCAAGATATATTGGCGGCTCATAATCCTTGCCGAGCAGAACCTTTTTCCGTTCCTGATACCCTAAAAACGCCCATTCCGTCATATCCGTCCATCTATGGTCTTTCCTGTTGTACACCTGTACATACCCGATGCGCTTCGGATGCATCCGCACACTGTTGGATGCATACTCCCTGCCAGTATATGGATTCACGTCCCCCGCCTCGAGATCTTCCTCCTCATCCTCATAAAGCTGCTCTCTCAGTCCGTCATCCTGCAGAGTATATTCTTTTATCCTGTCTGAAAATGTGACAGGCTCCGACACTCCCGGCGCCCGCCCTGTATCATTTTCTGTAAATTCCTCCGAATCGGCTTCCGCTGCATCTTCCATCCCTGTTTCAGAGAGTTCCCCTGCTTCATCACCGGAATATACCGCAAGACTTTCCTCTTCTGCCTGCACGTCATCTGTTGCTTTAGCTTCTTTGCCGGCACCGTCCGGTTTTGCAGGTTCCTCGTGCCTTCTGAAACGAAAACGGGACATCCATCCGCCCTTTTTCTCATTTCTTTTTTCCATATCCTGCTGCTCCTTTTTACGCTCCTCCCAGGCAATGCTTCTCTCTCTGTCCTCACGCTCTATAGAATCCATCTCTGCAAGCAGCTCCTGCATAAGCTGTTCCTGCGCCGACTCTCCCGAACTCTTACGTATCTCCAAAAACTCTCCGACTGTGATCTCTCTGCCGGAGCTTTCTTCTTTTATCTCTTCTTCCGTCTCAGAAAGCATTTCCTCCGTACCCAAAGCTGTCTCCTGCTCTTCCAAAACATCCTCTTCTTCCTGTATCTTTTCTTTGCCTGCCGCCTCTTCTTCTATGTCATCAATTTTTCCTTCTGCTGCTTCCCGATCTTTCTCATCCAGTGTATCTTCCCCAAGAATGCTCAGCCTGAACGGGCACTCCAAAATAGAGGCGATCATCCGCATGTCCTGCTCCTGGAAATTATCCCGCCCCAGTCTCTGCGTAAGATTCTGCCTCGACATCTTCTTATCTGTACGCTGTTCAATCATTCCTGCAAGCTCTTTGATCGTCATCCCTTTTCTGCCAAGGACAATCTTCACCTGCTCCCCAAATGTTAAATCCGGCATACCATACCTCCTTCTTTCCCGTTCTATACCATGACAGACATTATCCGTCTTCCTTGCAGGGGCATGAATTACGGGATGCACTATGGGTATATTTTAACAAATCAGAAAATATGCGTCAACCAGGTGTAGAAAAAAGAAAGTCAACAGAGAACAGCCGGGTGCAGTTGTCTGCCCCGGCTGTTCCCCATAGATATGCACTACAAATATTAGGTTATCGGCTGATTCATATCCCAGGACATCAAAAAATCCATGCCCTGCGGACGCAGTGTGCAATGTCTGTCACTGCATTACAAAACGGAATTTTATCGGCTGGTAATCCCCTACACCTACCGGAAGCGGTATGCCCGCCTTCATCAGAGCGGCGCCTGTATAGACCTCTCCCGTAGCTGTGTCTTTGTAGTGTTCATGCGGCTTAAGCCCTTCCAGATAGATCAAATGAATATGCGGATTTGCTTCATTTCTTAATTGAACACCGTTGACAACAGCCTCTTTTTTATCTTTGGAGACAAACTGCCATATTACATAATCATCATTCTTATAAGGATTGGATAATCGATAGTAATCACCGGTCTGAACCAGGTGCTCCATCTCTTTATATTCCATGATCTGCTTTCTCGCAAGCTCCTTTTCCTCTTTCGTCAGATGCTCGAGATCAAGCTCATAACCAAATGTTCCCGCGCTCGCTACCACTGCCCTCGTCTCAAACGGCGTAGTACGTCCTGTCTGATGGTTCGGACATACGCTCACGTGCGCGCCCATCGCACTGACCGGATAGCCGAAGGATGTCCCGTACTGAATCTTCAAACGGTCGATAGCGTCTGTATTATCACTGCACCAGATCTGCGGCGAATAGTAAAGCATCCCTGCGTCAAACCTTCCGCCGCCTCCGCAGCAGTTCTCAAACAAAAGATCCGGATATCTGCTCACAAGCTGTTCCATCATCTCATACACACCGAGTACGTAACGGTGGAACACCTCCCCCTGCCTTTCCGGCGGAAGCGCAGATGAATATACATTCGCCACGCTCCGGTTCATGTCCCATTTGACATAATCCGCGCCGCAGGCATCAAGCACGGCAAATATCTGTTTCATCACATAATCCCGGACTTCCTTTCTCGTGATATCCAGGTTCAGCTGATGACGGCTCCTCGTCATATTTCTTCTGGGGATCCTTAATACCCAGTCCGGATGCTCTCTGTACAGATTGCTGTCTTCCGATACCATCTCAGGCTCGATCCATATACCGAACTTCATACCCAGCGCCTTGATACGCTTCACCAGTTTCGGAAGTCCCCCTTTGATCTTGTCCTCATTCACGATCCAATCGCCTAGACCGGAATAATCAGTATCGCGTTTTCCAAACCATCCGTCATCAAGAACGAACATATCAAGTCCGATATCCTTTGCCTCTTTCGCGATGTTATACAGCTTTTCCTCGTCAAAGTCAAAGTAGGTTGCCTCCCAGTTATTCACCAGGATAGGCCTTGGCATCTTCACATATTTGCTCCGGATCAGATTACCTCGGTACGCATCATGGTAGATACGGGAGAGATGGCCAAGCCCGTCGCCGGAATACGCCATGATTACCTCCGGAGTCTCAAACACATCTCCGGTATTTAAACGGAAAGAAAAATGGTACGGATGGATACCCATAACGAGCCTTGTCTGCTCCATCTGATCCACCTCGATCTCACACCGGTAATTGCCGCTGTAGGCAAGAGCGAATCCGTAACAGTCGCCGTGCTTTTCCGATGTCATCTTATCGCACAGAATCACAAACGGATTGTGCTGATGGCTCGACATGCCACGCTTACTCTCCACAGACTGAACCCCGTGATGAAGCGGAAGCCTTTCCACCATACGCTCCATCGTATGCCTTCCATAGAAATGGATCAGATCCATGTGTTTGTTGGTGTAATCCATCTCCATCGACATAGCTCGCTGTATCGTAACCGTCTTCTCTCCTTTATTCTCCATTCTCACTGCCCTGGTGATCACATCAAGATCATAGAATACGCCGAACAGAAGATGAACCTTGAGGTTCGTGATCCTGTCGTACAATGTAACCTCCAGAGTCTCTGCTTCCTCCTCGCTGCCAAACATGCAGGGAAGCCCCTTAAGTGAATATTTTCCTTTACACATGCGATAGGATTCATAACGCAGATGAACTGCGTCACTTCCGTCTTCATGTAACATCTCCATCGCATTGATCCTGTAATCCCCGTTTCCGTAACCGGAGTATTCCTGAGGCAGTACGTCCAGCGAGAACGTACGGTCCTCTCCTGCTTCATAAGGATTACCGGAAAAGCCGCGGTCCAGACAGATGATACGGTGTGCGGCCTCTGTATCTCCGATATCGGCACCATAGTACAGATGAGTCAAGGTATCATATGCCCTGACCTGCATCTGATACATGCTGTTTTTTGTGCGCAGAGTAAAAACTTTTGTCTTTTCATTATAAGTAATATATTTCATATCCTGCCCTCTCACAATTTTAAATTTTTAAAATACATACTGATCTGTCTCTAAATCTTCGTATCCTTTTGCCAGCCCTGCCTCCGGGAAATACGGTTTAAAAAGCTTCCACATAAACCATGAATCTGCAAGCGCTGTCAGCGAAAAACCGCACAGCATCCAAATAAGCAGATAAACCGGAAACAGCTTTGCATCAATTAAAGTAAAAAACATCGGTGCAATGGTGATCGCTGCAACTGCCAAAGTATATATGATATTCTTAATAGAAAAATATAATGCATTTGTCACCAGTTTGAATAACTTATTGTCAAAAGCCGCAACTGTCGGGAAAACGTACAGTGCGATCATGATCAGCGGAATACATACCGCCAAAAGTAAATAGGAAAATACCGCCGGCATGATTCCCGGCATAGACGGAATGGTCTTTCTCTCAAAATAGATGACCACCGCCACTAATATCATGAGCAGCCACATTAATGTGGACTGTTTAAAATTATCTTTAAAACTTTTGAAAAAATCTTTAAATGTCCTGCAATCCCCATCCTTGTGGATCTTCAATGTACAATAGAATAATGCTGTCGTCGAAGCTCCGGCTGTGATCACTGGAATAGAACACACTATCCACAGGAGGTTAAGCGCTATCAACTGACCCAGAAACCCAAAAATCCTCGAAAATAAGCCGCCTTCATTAAACATATCTCTGGACATCCCCTTTTCTTTTATGCATATCTATGAATTTTAACAAAGCACCCGGTCCGCGAACAGACCAGGTGCCCTTCCTCTAAAGACTTTTGTTCGTCTTCCAAAATCTTATTTTACAATTTTCCGCCGGAAGTTGCAATACCTTCGATGAACTGTTTCTGGAAGATCAGATACAGCACGATCATCGGGATACATGCCAGCAGCGAAGCTGCCATAAGCTGCGGATAGTTGCTTGCGTACTGTCCCTGCATCTTTGCCAATGCTGCGGACAGAGGCATCACGTCTTTGTTACAGATCAACGGCCACATCAGGTCTTTATATGCGAATACTGCGGTGAAGATTCCAAGTGCTACCATGGATGACCTGGTAAGCGGTGCCATGATATACAGGAATGTCTGCGGGATAT
>CATLEM010000184.1 GCA_949916155.1 uncultured Dorea sp. | reverse complement strand
TTCTATTGTGTTCTTTTCTGCGTCTGTAGGCAGTTGCCTGAGTTTTGTCAAAACGGGTGAGCCGGCAACGATGACGCCATTGATTCAAATTGTGGAAGAAACATATCTTATGCCTTATCTGCTCTTGCTTTTTCTGTTGCTTTTAATCTTGATTTCCTACATTCAAAAAAGATCTAAAGATTATGCGATGCTGACGGTACTGGGGATTCAAAAAAAACACCGTTACCTGTTTATCGGAATGGAGTATCTTGGGATCATCTTATCTTCTATTGGGGGAGGGCTTTTGGTTGGTTTTGCTGCGGGAGAAATAGTCAAGAAAGTTTTGGAGAACATTTTTGCGGACATTTCAGAACAGATTTTGACGGGCCGGTCGCCGCTTAAATTAACTCTGATCATCGGATTAATAATTTTTGGATTGGGATTTATGATTTGTGACCAGATGATAGCCTGTCTGGGAATTGATGCCCTTAGTGCCAAAGGAAAGAGAAGCGGGAGGACATTAAGGAAAGCTCCGGCGCTCATACTTCTTGGAATTGTTCTGATAGTCATAGCGTTCGTGCAGACGATCACTTATTGGGGGCAGGCAGGAGGTGTTGTACCGCTGGCGTTTGCAATAAGCGGACTGGCATTGCTGACTATTTTTGGAGTTGGAAGTTATTTCTTTAACTTGAGGAATAATAAGAACAAGTATTTCCAGAGGATTGTATGGATGGATGACTGGTATCATCGGTTTTACCACCATATCAATATTGTGTTTATTGCAGCATCATTTTTATTTATCATTTTATATGGATTTGTGATTCCATTGCTGGATAACCTTCCGGTTACCCAGAAGGAGAACTACCCCCATGATATGGTGTGGATGGCGAACTCGGGGGATGAGGTTTTTTTGGAATCCCTGAAGGAAAAGTACCATGTCCGGGCGGAAACGAGACCTTGCATCCGGGTGGCGACGGCGGATTACGGCGAACATACAGGGGTGTCGGCTTCGGAATATGAAGAGTGGACGGGGAAACGGGTGCGGCTTAAGGACAAGGAAATCCATGTCGTCTATCAGCGCGACAGGGAAGAACTGGGGACGACAGGGATTGACTTTGGCAGCAGGAAGCCAAGGATGTTCATCGGGAATTCGGAAAGTGACCTGTGGAACTTTTTGAGCTGGCGCATCAATCCGGGACCCGAGCTGGCCAGGAGGGACTATGAGATTAAAAGCACCGAGGAGCGTATCCTGACAGGGAATTTCAAGACAAGGTCATTGAATATGGCGTGCGATGTATTTGAGGACATCATCGTATTTTCTGACAAGGAGTTTGAACGGATACAAAAAAGCGCCAGGGGCGCGAATCTCCAGGTGGTTATGGAGATACCGGAAAACCGTGACGAGGTGATTAAGGAAGTGTATGCTTATGCAGAAGAGCACTCTCAGGTAAATTTTTATGACTATCATGGGGGCAATCTGATCTATGAAGGCAGACGGCTGGGGATTGAGAGCAGACAGCAGAAGACATTGGGCGCTACCGCTATGCTGATTAATATTGTCACGCTGCTCTTGTGCCTGCTCTTTACGCTGGTTCAGAAGATAAAGGGCGATTATGAGGATATAGAGTGGAAGTACCAGTTTTACTGCCGTTCCGGCATGACGAAGGAGAAACGTAAGAGATACATATATAAAGAGGTGCTTATGAATGCCAAACTGGTCCTGTACTGCGGCTTGCCGCTGTCCCTGCTTTTGATGACGGAGAAAGTCGCAAGCAAGCGCCTTTCGGCAAAATGGAACTTCAGGTATCTGGCGGAGGCGGGAGTTGCTGTAGCTGCGGCGGCAGCAATTATCTGCCTGATCATAAGGATTGAGGCGCGGAATACATTTTCAGGGATAGAGAGGAAGAACAGGGATGAAGGAAAAGGCGCATGATTATCTATTGGATGTAACAGATTTGGAGAGGAATTATTATACAGATGCCTCTGAGGGGGGAAAGATTACGTATTCTATCCTTAAGGGGATTACTTTCCAGGTGGAGAGGGGGGACTTCATCGGCATCATGGGGAGTTCCGGATGCGGGAAGACGACCCTGCTGAAGACGATCGGGATGCTGGCACTGCCCGATAAGGGGAGCGTGCGCTATAAAGGGATTCCGACCGACAGGATTGTGGGTGACAGGCTGGCAAAGATACGCAGGACGGAGCTTGCCTTTGTATTTCAGGATTTTTACCTGATGGACAGCCTGACAGTAAAAGAGAATATCATGATGCCGCTGATCTTAAATGAGGATAATCCGAAGAGGAGCGGGCAGGCGGCAGTCCGAGCGGCAAGGCAGTTTGGGATAGAAGCGCTGCTGAATAAAAAGCCATATGAGCTGTCGGGCGGGGAGAAACAGAGGACAGCCATCTGCCGCGCCATGGTGGCAGACCCGGAGCTTATCCTGGCGGATGAGCCGACGGGGAATCTTGACTCTAATTCTTCGATGACAGTGATAAAAGCCTTGTCGCATATCAATAAAAAGATGGGGAAGACGATCGTACTGGTGACCCACGATCCTAAGGTGGCAAGTTTTTGCGGAAAGATTATATTGCTTAAGGACGGGGTGATCTTAAATACATTAGTAAAGGATACGGAAAATAAGGAATTTTATCAGAAGATTCTCCGGCAGATGGTGAAGTTGTAAGAAGAGATGCTATAAAATAAAGAGGATAAGAAGAATCCCTTAGAGAAATAGATGTGATAAAACATCTGATTCCCAAGACTTGCAAACGATAACGACATTTACAGAATGGGTGTTATCGGACAGTTTAACCTGACATTCGAGCTTGCCTGGAAAGCATTGCAGGCAGTGTTAAGAGAACATGGCGCGAAGAGTGCGGATACAGGCTAGCCCAGAGAAAGATTGCAGCTTGGCGGTAAGCTCGGATTCGTGGAAGATTCGGTCGGGAGGACATTGTCCAGCTCTAAAATGGAGTATATTGTATATAATAATTCTGCAGAAATTCGAAAACAAATTTTTTTAATCCATTGCTATTTTGCTTTGATTTGAGTATAATAATAGTGAGCAAAGCGCTCACCGGTCATGACGGCAAGAATATCATGAACGTGTATTTTTAGCTTCCGCAAGCGACGGGGTGCTGCAAAGCGTAGAATATCGCTTACTTGTATAAGGGCTTGCCATAAGGCGAGCCTTTCCTTTTACGGAGGATATAACAGGTATGAGGCTAGTTTCCATTGATACAGCGCTGTTTGATAAATATAGAAAAGATCCGGAGATTCTTACAAAATCAAAACGCCCCTATGTACTGGTGATTCGTCTGAAGTACAAAGAGAAAAATTATGATTTTGCTGTTCCGATTCGATCCAATATTCCGGCGGCTGTTCCCAAAAATCAATATTTTGCCTTACCTCCCAGACCGACTACACGTTCAAAAAACAGGCATGGTCTGCACTACATAAAAATGTTTCCAGTCACGAAGCAATATCTTAGACGATACCGCACTGAGGGTAACCAGTTTGCCACATTGATACAAAATATTATTGACAAAAACACAAAAACCATTGTGGATGAATGTCAGGCATATCTTGACGCATATGCCAAAGGACAGAGGCCACAGTATGCCACAGATATAGATTATCTGATTTTGCGGCTTTTTTCAGATGATCAATTCTGATTACAAAGATATGCTGCAATTTCCGTTGTTACTGATAAAATTTATACAGGAGAGCAAGAGGACTATCGGTATTAACCGATAGTCCTGTGATGCTTTGCGTATACCACATCCATATCCGGCTTTGGCGACGGCAGCCGGTCATTTGGAACTTCTGTTTTTTCCCGATTGCTGAGCGTGCCGGTTTCCATTGCGTCGGCAAAGCTGATCGGATGGTTTCTCATATGTACCTTCAAAAGTTCGAAGAGCCTTAAAGTTGGGCGCTTTGATTCCAGGGCGCCCACGGCGTCTATATATCTGCAGCCGGTCTGGGAGGCAAGAGTTTTCAGCCTTTCGTTGATCCTTGAAGCAGCAGCGCTTCCGGATATGATGGAGACGATATAGATAGCGCCTTCGGTCTTTGTGTGGATCATGTAGAGCAGCCATTCGTATTTGGAGATAAAATCATCGATATTGATATGGTCATCCTGGATGTCTACATCTCCCATATTTACAAATATCTTGCGAGGATTCAAGTCATAGAGGCATACTTTCAGATAAGTCTCGATCTGGCTTAACCGGATGTCTCTTACGCTGCGGTTATAGATAGGCTCTGTAATGCGGAATGCCTGGGTCAGTTCCCCTACGGGGAGGGAAGCAAAGGTGTTGGAGCCGAACAGTACGACGCCGCCTGCTTCTGTAATGCTGTTTAATTCGCGGTATTTTTCCATTTCATCTTCTCCTTGGCTGTTTGTGGACGGGTTCAGGGTTACATTCGCGCCTGAGGGGGCAGGCTGAGAAGCTAAGGCAGTCCGTCCTGAGACTTCGGCTGCGTCTGTGCTCTGGCCCGACAGGTCTTTGCAGAGCCGGCGGTTCATAAGCTGTGTCTGTTGATCGTAATGCCGGTTGATGAAGTAAACGACCAGGTTGGCGGACACGACGGCTAAGTTCAGCAGATATACTGCCAGCACGTAGTTGAATTTGTGGTTGTAGAACTTTGCGCAGATCCCGGCGATATATCCGGCGATGATCAGCAGGATAAACTGGAGACTCATGGTCTTTGCTGACTTTGCTTTGATGTTCTTTAAAAGGTTCATGGGCCATGACAGACCAAAGCAGATC
>CATLEM010000183.1 GCA_949916155.1 uncultured Dorea sp. | reverse complement strand
ACTATTTTTCCGGTTTAGAGCCTCTCGAAGATACTCCTGTTCCTATCGCTATCGGAACAGACGCCTCTGAGGTCAGCCATACCGTACCTCTGATCACCATCAGCGCCGCAACAATGTGCAAAGGTACTCCCCTCCATCACTGGGCGGCGGCAAAACAGGCAGGTATGAGCATCGGACATAAAGGTATGCTGTACGCCGCAAGATGTATGGCAGAGGGGACAAAGCTCTTAATCGACAATCCGGAAAGCTTAAATGCTGTCTGGGAGTATCACGGGACACACTGATACGGCAGGCACACACAAACTCATACGCCTCAGGAGCAGAATTATTTTTATCCTGACATCGTACCCTCAGCGTACAAACCATATAATAAAACATCAAAATGAAGGAGGAATTCACTATGGTTACAAAGAAAATCGGAATCATCGGATGCGGAAATATGGGCGGCGCCATCCTTTACGGCGCGCTGAAAAGCGGCGTTCTTCCAAAGGAAAACGCCTATGTCTATGACATCAATCCGGCGATGATGGAAAAAGCGAAAGGATGGGGCGTCAATCTTGCGTCAGATGACGAAGACGTATGTAAGAGTGCGGATATCATCCTGCTCGCCGTAAAACCGCAGAACGCAGCAGAGGCACTTGGCATGTGCAGACAGGCACTAAACGGCAAGGCGATGATGTCCATCGTGGCAGGAGTTACCGTAGAACGCCTTCGGAAAATGACCTGCGGTACGCCGCGGATCCTCCGCATTATGCCCAACACACCGGCTATGGTTTATGAAGGGGCATTTGCCCTCTGCTCAGACAATGATTTTACCGAAGAAGAACTTGCAGCTGCCAGATCCATCTATGAGAAGATCGGCGCAGTCGAGATGATTCCGGAACACCTGATCGACGCTGTGTGCGGACTGAGCGGCGGCGGACCGGCCTACGCGGCTATGTTTATCGAAGCTTTGTCAGACGGCGGCGTCAAACAGGGACTTCCAAGAGCCACCGCATACCGGCTGGCGGCGCAGACTTGCCTCGGAACAGCTAAGATGATCCTTGAGATGGGCATCCATCCCGGAGAACTCAAAGACATGGTGACATCCCCGGGCGGAACGACGATAGAAGGCTGCGAAGCATTAGAGCGCGGCGGCATGAGGGCGGCAGTCATTGACTGCATCAACGCAGCAACAGAAAAGTCGAAGAAATTATAGATAATTATTAATGTAACATAAAAAGTCATAATTGTAGAATTTTTACACTGAATAGCGCAAGTATTTTTTAGTTCCTGTATGTATAATGAAATTAAAAGGCAAACTATATTGCTGTAATCTTACATAGTCAGGAGGATTCAACATGATTCAGAAATATGTATACGGAAACCCGTTCCCAACGGAAGCGGTTATAACAGAAGTACCCGCAGAAGAAGGTTCTCCCGTCTACGGCAGCATTACTGAAAAAGACGGTTTCTGCTTTACTTACATTATGGATGAGCAGGATATTGTATATGGTCTCGGAGAATCAAACCGGGGGCTTAACAAACGAGGGTACCGCTATATCAGCAATTGCACGGACGAACCGCACCATACGGAAGAAAAGCTGTCTCTGTACGGCGCGCACAATCTTATTGTCATCGCAGGCGAAAAAAATTTTGGTCTGTTTTTTGACTACCCTTCCACGATTTCTTTCGATATCGGATACACAAAGGCTGATACACTGACGGTATCCTGTAAGGAAGCAGACCTGAACCTGTTTGTGATTGACGGGGATTCCCCCTATGATATCGTGAAACAATTCCGCAGGATCATCGGCAGAAGTTACATTCCGCCGAAGTTCGCTTTTGGATTCGGGCAGAGCCGGTGGGGTTATCGGACGAAGGAAGATTTCCGCGAAGTAGTGACTGAACACCGCAAAAATAACATCCCGCTGGATATGGTCTATATGGACATTGACTATATGCAGGATTTTAAAGATTTTACATGGAACGAAGAGACCTTCCCGGATTTCCCGGAATTTGTCCAGGAGATGAAGGCGCAGAATATCCGTCTGATTCCAATTATCGATGCCGGCGTGAAGGTTGAAAAAGGGTATGATATCTATGATGAGGGTGTGAAAAACCGCTATTTCTGCCAGCGCGAAGACGGCAGTGATTATGTGGCGGCAGTATGGCCCGGAGATACGCATTTTCCGGACGTTTTAAATAAAGATGCACGGACATGGTTCGGTGATAAATACCGGATCCTGACAGAGCAGGGAATCGAAGGATTCTGGAATGACATGAATGAGCCTGCAATCTTCTATTCTAAAGATGGCGTTGAAGAAATTAAAGAACAAATGAAAGAATTTTTAGCGCAGTCCGATAACGCAGAAGCAAATTCATCACATTCCGATATGTCCATCCTTGCACTGACAGAAAAAATGAACAAACTTTCCGGAAACGAAAAGGACTACCAGAGATTTTATCACATGGTCGGCGGAAAACGGATACGCCATGATAAAGTACATAACCTATTCGGGTATCATATGACCCGCGCAGCAGGCGAGGCGTTTGAGCGGATTGACCCCGGCAAGCGGTTTTTAATGTTCTCCCGCTCTTCCTATATCGGAATGCACCGGTACGGCGGAATCTGGACCGGGGATAATATGTCATGGTGGTCCCATATCCTGCTGAACCTGAAAATGCTGCCTTCCCTGAACATGTGCGGTTTCTTATATACCGGAGCGGACATTGGCGGATTCGCTTCCGATGCGACAAGAGAACTGGTTCTGCGCTGGCTTGCCCTCGGCGTATTTACTCCATTAATGCGCAACCATTCAGCAGACGGTACAAGGCGCCAGGAGTTCTATCAGTTCGAGGATACCGAAGATTTCCGCCATATCATCGGAGTTCGTTACCGCCTGCTTCCATATCTCTACAGCGAGTATATGAAAGCCGCATTGCAGGACGACATGTATTTCAAGCCTCTGGCGTTTGATTATCCAAAAGATCCTATGGCTCTGCAGGTAGAAGACCAGATCCTTCTTGGAAATGAAATCATGATCGCCCCAGTCTGCACGCAGAACGCGAAAGGGCGTTATGTCTATCTGCCGGAAGAGATGAAATTCATAAAATTCCTGCCGGACGGTACGGTTTCAGAAGAAACTCTTAAAAAAGGACATCACTATGTGGAAATCGCGCTCAATGAAGTCCCTCTGTTCATCCGCAGCGGAAAATGTATTCCTCTTGCCGGTACAGCGGAATATGTGGACGCCATTGACTCCGGACATATGACATTGATCGGATACAAAGGCGCAGAATATGCGCTGTATGAAGACGACGGTATCAGTAAAAAATATGCGCCGCTTGAGCAATGCAGGGTACTTGCTATTTCCTAAAATATCAAGTAGAATGACTGATATACCTGAGGAAAGGAGATTATTATCATGGGAATTTACTTAAATCCGGGAAATAAAAGTATGACGGCTATTGCTTTGAAGGTATCACACATATTTACAACCCACGGTCAGTAGTAAGTGCAATGCTGACACACAGTTACGATAATTTCTGGAATAAAACCGAAACTTTCGAAGCACTTCGGGATTATATTGTCCTTAACTTTAAGGGGTTGCGGGATACTATCATTGAACTGCTTGCCGGCACGCGTAAAAAAATAAATATATCTACCTTCACAAACGATATGACTACATTCTCGTCTGCAGATGATGTTTTTGCCTTGTTGATTCATCTGGGCCATTAGAGCGCGCCCATGGCGCGCGCAAACACACAAAAAGCCGGCTGTCATACGTCAGCCGGCTTTTCCAGTCATCTTTACCAATCAGACTTTTTCATTAATCATTCTTATTCAGCCACTCTTTCATCAGCTCAACATACCTCTCATTGTCCTCCACGAAGCACATATGACGGCATGTCCTAAAAAGCTCCCACTCGGAATTCGGAATCCTGTCGTACATATATTTTGCAATATACGGTGTACACAGGTCATTGCCGCCGTTGATCACAAGGGTTGGCTCCTTGATATCCTTAAGCTGCTCTGTCACATCATAATCCTTGAGAGTGCCCATCGGTGTGTACTCGTTCGGACCCCAGCCTACAACGTAAGCCTCTCCGCCCTTTTGTACCGGACGCCTTAAGCACTCCGGCGACTCTTCTGTCACTGCGCCTGCCGCATGGCGGAGCATATACTCAGCCTCCGCAGCCTGATAAACCGGATCACTGTAATCATTCGAGGACGTCGCTTTCTCGATCGCATCCTGCATCTCCTGCGGAAGCTCTTTGATCATACGGTGCTGCTCGATTCCCCACATCCAGGATGCCGGAAGCGTACTGGAAAGGATCAGGCTCTTAAGCCCTTCCGGCTTGTGATTGCACACATAATCAAGAAGCAGCATACCGCCCCATGACTGTCCTAGAAGATGAATCTCATCCAGTCCAAGATGCTCTCTCAGCGCAACAAGCTCATTGATCCACGTCGTCGCATTCCACAGGTCCGGACGGTTCTCCACATAAGATTCCCCGCATCCGATCTGATCGTACATCACAATCTGGCGTCCGTCTTCCTCTGCCAGCCTGTCCAGCACCTCAAAATAATTGTGCGTGGAGCCCGGGCCTCCATGCAGCAGTACTAACGGTTTCTTATTACCGGCATTTTCCCCCACGATGCGGTAATATGTCTTGTACTCTAAGTACGGCATAAAGCCTTCTCTGATTTCCATTGGCGAAAACCTCCCTTGATCTTAATAATTGTCACTGCCCTTATTATATATAATATTTGCCGAAATGTACAGACCAAGTATGGGA
>CATLEM010000182.1 GCA_949916155.1 uncultured Dorea sp. | reverse complement strand
ATTTGGCAGTGCCCGCCGTTCTCTCTGCTCTTTGCAGGCTTTTCTTACCCCCGGTAATAATTGATCAGGCAGCCCTTTAAAATAATCTCCCGCTCTGCGTCTGTCATATCGCCCAGCTTCAGCGTGATTTCTTTTAAAGTATCGCCGACTACATACGCCTTTATCTTTTCCGCCTTCTCTTCAATCACTTTGCGGATCTCAGGCACAAAGATATAATCGCCGTTTTTAAAGCTCAGCGCTTTATCGTCCTCCTCCGTGATAAACGGGAGCATACCCCAGTTAATCAGATTGGAGCGGTATCTTTTTGTCGCATACTCATTGGCAATATTCGCCCATCCGCCAAGCACCTTCTGACAGGATGCCGCCTGCTCCCTCGCCGAGCCGTCTCCGGGCTTTACTGCAAAGATGGTGCTGCCGATACCGAGATTTGTCCGATCTATCTCTGTGTAAACGTCTGTTATTTTTCTAATTACAGGCTTTAGCTCTTCCAAAACTTCTGCAGGACACTGCTCCGCTTCAATGGCTTTCTGCGCCTTCTGCACCTCTTTTGCCCTTCCTACATATGCCGGATCCTTTCTGGACAATGCAAACTCTGCAAGCCCCAGAGGATTAGAGCGATAAGATGATGTCTCGCCGGACGGAATCAATTCATCCGTCGTCGTAACCGGATCATGAATTTCAGATACTACTTTCAGCAAAAGATTCTCCGGCAGCTCTGGCATCGCCGGCCAGTCTTTAATGTTCGGGCCGAATTTGATCTCCACGGATGGGTCTGCTTTCCCGTGGCTGTCAAACACGCGGTTCGCGTATATCTTTTCATCAAAATGATATTTCTTTCCTGTATATTCTACATCCAAGGCCGTTGCCGGCGTAAGATATCCTTTGTTCGCCGCCGTCGCCGCGATAGAGCGGGCATCCATAAGAGCAACAGAAGATATCTGTCCGCTCTGGAGCTTCGAACCCTCACGGTTCGGGAAGTTCCTTGTAGAATGTCTGATGGAAAACGCATTGTTCGCCGGAGTATCCCCTGCTCCGAAGCAAGGACCGCAAAACGCCGTCTTCACAATAGTTCCCGCCTCCATCAGATCTGCAACCGCCCCGTTCTTCACAAGTTCCATATAGATTGGCGTACTTGCCGGATATACGCTGAACGTAAACTCATCCGCGCCGATATAATGTCCTTTTATAATATCTGCCGCAGCGCAGATATTCTCGAAGCCGCCGCCGGCACATCCTGCGATGAGGCCCTGGTCAACATACAGTTTTCCGTCACGGATCTTGTCCTGAAGGGAATATTCTACTGCGCCGTCAAGACTCACTAACGCTTTCTTTTCCACATCGTGAAGGATGTCCGAAAGATTTGCATTGACCTCGTCGATAGTATATACATTGGACGGATGGAACGGCATAGCGATCATCGGCTTAATCTCACTTAAATTCACGTATACCATGCCGTCATAGTAAGCCACCGCCCCGGGGCTTAACTCCTTATACTCCTCTGGCCGCTTGTGGATTTCGTAAAATTCTTTAATCTTATCATCCGTTTTCCAGATGGAGGACAGACAAGTCGTCTCTGTAGTCATAACGTCAATGCCGATACGGAAGTCTGCGCTCAGCTTCTCAACGCCCGGTCCGACGAACTCCATCACCTTGTTATTCACATACCCGTTTCCGAATGTAGCTCCGATGATCGCAAGAGCCACATCCTGAGGTCCCACTCCCTTTACAGGCTCTCCGTCCAGGTAGATCGCCACAACCCCCGGCATCTTTATATCATAAGTTTTATTCAAAAGCTGCTTTACCAGCTCCGGCCCGCCTTCGCCCATTGCCATCGTACCAAGCGCTCCGTACCGGGTATGGCTGTCCGAGCCAAGAATCATCCTGCCGCCGCCCGCAAGCATCTCTCTTGCAAACTGGTGGATAACAGCCTGATGAGGCGGAACATAGACGCCGCCGTACTTCTTTGCACAGCTAAGCCCAAACATGTGGTCATCCTCGTTAATCGTACCGCCTACTGCGCACAGCGAATTATGACAGTTTGTGAGCACATACGGAATCGGGAATTTTTCAAGCCCCGACGCCCTTGCGGTCTGTATAATACCTACGAATGTGATGTCATGGGATGTAAGCTTGTCAAACTTAATCTGCAGCTTTTCCATGTTTCCCGAAGTATTGTGCGCCTCCAATATCCGATAGGCCATCGTACTCTTTGCCGCCTCCGTCTCAGAGACGTCCTGCCCGGTCCTTGCTTTTACCTCCTCAGGCGCTTCTGCAATTTCCGAGCCATTTATCAAGTATACACCTTTATCATAAAGTTTCACCATATTACTTAATTCCTCCTGTTCCTTATCTTTCTAAATCATCCCTTCTTTTTTACATCCCCCATTTTACCATATTTTCTCCATATTACAATAGCGCAGTTCAGGATGATTCCGGCGCCTTTCAGACGTTCTCGTTAACCCTTCACCGACCGCATATGATCCGCCACCATCATGGCGATCTTAAAAGTCAGCGCATCGTCAAAGACTCTGACATCAAGCCCTGTCCTCTTTTGGATCTTCTCCAGCCGGTACACCAGCGTATTGCGGTGGATATAGAGCTGTCTCGCCGTCTCTGAGATATTTAAGTTATTGTCAAAGAAGGTAAATACTGTCTGCAGCTCCTCATCGTCAAACAGTCCGTCCACCTCGCCCTCAAAGACTTCTCTCAGGAACATCTTACAGAGCGATTCCGGGAGCTGATGGATCAGACGCCCGATTCCCAGCTCATTGTACGCAAGGATCGTCTTCTCCTCGTAAAATACCCTCCCCACTTCAAGAGCCATCGCTGCCTCTTTATAGGATTTCGACACATCTTTTAATTCTTTAATGATTGTCCCGTAAGACACACGCACACTGACCATCGCCTCCATATTCAGCGTATCGGCAATGGTTCTGGCAGTCTTTGCAAGGTCCGGATAATCCTCCGTACTCTCCACCGCCTTTACCAGTATGACATGCTTTTCATCAACCGCCGTCACAAAATCCCTCGTCCCGGTCGCGTATAATCCCTTCAGCGTATCCAGGATCAGGTTGTCTCCTTCGTTTCTCGCTTCCACCAGAAATACTGCCCGCCGAAGCTCCACAGGGATCTTCATCTTCTTCGCCTGATTATAGATATCCACAAGCAGCAGATTATCCAGAATCAGGTTCTGGATAAATCGGTTCTTGTCCATCTTCTCTTTATAGACAAACAAGAGATTGGCGAGCTGGCTCACTCCCATCTCTCCTGCCATAGCAAGAGCATTTCCCTCTCCTGCAAGGGCAAGTATATAGGTCGGCTTCCCTTCATCCATGACAAGGAACAGCCCTGCACCGTCCCCGATCCTTACTGGCTCTGCTTCCGATGTCTCAGCGAATATCAGTACCCTTTTGTCAAGTCCTACCATCTTCTCACTGGTCATGACCAGGCAGATACCCCTCATATCCCATACCGCACATTCAAATCCGGTTATTTTTTTTATATCCTGCACTGTTCTGTGCAAAATCTGATTTGACAACAAGCATACCACCTCCTGTTCTTCCTCATTCTACCACATGGCAGAAATTGTGTCTAATCTTTTTCCGCCTCTTAAACTATCCCAACTACACAGATAACATTTTCCCTGATTCCTGATGACAAAAAACCGGCTCTCGTCTCTGCGAAAGCCGGTTTTTATCACGGTTATATACTAGTTTGCAATTGCAGCTTCTGTCTCTTTATCAAATACATGGATCTTGGAAGCATCCAGTGCGAACTTAACTGTATCGCCTGTTCTTGCCTTTGTACTTGGCTCAACTCTTGCTGTCATGCTTGCGCCTTCATAATCGAAGTATAAGAATACTTCTGCACCAAGCATCTCGTATACACGAATCTTAGCTTCGATAACGGTATCAGGAGACTTAGCAAGGAATTCTGGCTCGTCATGAACATCCTCAGGACGGATACCAAGAACAACTGTCTTTCCATTGTAGCCGCCGTCGATAAGCTTCTTAGCCTTGTCAGCAGAAAGCTTGATCTCTGAAGGACCTGCTACAAGATATACATCATTGCCTTTTACCTTACATGTTGCATCAACAAAGTTCATCTGAGGTGATCCGATGAATCCTGCAACGAACAGGTTACACGGTGAATCGTAAAGTACCTGAGGTGTATCTACCTGCTGAACGATACCAGCGTTCATAACTACGATTCTTGTACCAAGTGTCATAGCCTCTGTCTGGTCATGTGTTACATAGATGATTGTTGTACCAAGTCTCTGGTGAAGCTTGGAGATCTCGATACGCATCTGTCCACGAAGCTTAGCATCCAGGTTGGAAAGAGGCTCATCCATAAGGAATACCTTAGGATTACGTACGATTGCACGTCCCATAGCAACACGCTGTCTCTGACCACCGGAAAGAGCCTTCGGCTTACGGTCAAGCAGAGCTTCAAGGTCAAGGATCCTTGCTGCCTCACGTACCATCTTATCGATCTCATCCTTCGGAATTTTTCTTAACTTAAGACCGAATGCCATGTTATCATAAACTGTCATGTGCGGATACAAAGCGTAGTTCTGGAATACCATCGCGATATCTCTGTCCTTAGGCTCTACATCGTTCACTAACTTGTCGCCAATGTATAATTCACCGCTGGTGATCTCCTCGAGACCTGCTACCATACGAAGTGTTGTAGACTTACCGCATCCTGAAGCTCCTACGAAGATGATGAATTCCTTATCTTCAATCTCAAGGTTGAAATCCTTAACTGCTACGTATCCGTTTGGATATGTCTTATTGATGTGCCGTAATGATAAACTTGCCATTTTAATCGTCCTCCTGATCTTTCTCTAATAAAT
>CATLEM010000181.1 GCA_949916155.1 uncultured Dorea sp. | reverse complement strand
CCCGGCAGCCGTAGCAAAGCAGACCGCCTGTTTCTGAAACATGGACCCCTCCGGGCGGTGCAGCATCCACCGGTATCCGTAGTGGTCAAGGAGCGCTTTTATCTGCCCTGTCGTATGATAGACATAAGTGGGCGTTGCGAACACAAGAAGATCCGCCTCGTCGATAAGTTTCGTGACACGTCTCAGATAGATAAAATAATCCGGGCACTTCTTTGCTCCCTGGGTGATGCAAAGGCCGCATCCCCGGCAGAATTCCGGCATATCCTTAGGCAGGAACAGTTCATTTACCGTATCCTGGGACAATGTCACTCTCTCCACAAACATCTTAGCGATCCGGTACGTGGAGCTTTTCCTCATGGTACCGTTAATCATCAGTATATTCATACAGAATCCCTTTCTTACAATCTCTCAGCAATGGCCCTGATAAAGTCTTCGCTGTTTAAAACAACCGGATTCGGGTTCGTCGTGATCAGTGCGAGATCCTTCGTCATCTTTCCTTCCTCGATAGTGTCAATGGTCGCTTTCTCAAGTCTGTCCGCGAATTCCATAAGCTCCCCGCTTCCGTCCAGCTCGCCCCGCTTCCTGAGCGCGCCCGTCCATGCAAATATAGTCGCCACCGAGTTTGTGGAAGTCTCCTCGCCCTTCAGATGCTTATAGTAATGACGCTGCACTGTTCCGTGGGCCGCCTCATATTCATAATACCCTTCTGGCGATACCAGTACGGATGTCATCATGGCAAGAGAACCGAACGCAGAGGATACCATATCGCTCATCACGTCACCGTCATAATTTTTGCACGCCCAGATATAACCGCCTTCAGACTTCATGACCCGGGCAACCGCATCATCGATCAGCGTATAAAAATATACGATTCCTGCCTCTTTGAACTTCTCATCATACTCAGCATCATAAATCTCCTGAAAGATATCTTTAAAGGTATGGTCATATTTTTTAGAAATCGTATCCTTCGTCGCAAACCACAGATCCTGCTTCGTGTCCAGCGCATAATTGAAACAGCTCCGCGCAAAGCTCGCGATCGACTGGTTTACATTGTGCATGCCCTGTATGATACCCTCGCCGTCAAACTCGTGGATCAGTTCTCTTGATTCCTTCCCGTCCTTGTCCGTAAAGACAAGCTCCGCCTTCCCCGCGCCCGGAATCTTCATCTCCGTGTTCTTGTACACATCGCCGTAAGCGTGCCTTGCGATAGTGATCGGCTTTTTCCAGTTTCTCACGCAGGGCTCGATCCCCTTCACCACGATAGGCGCCCGGAATACTGTCCCGTCCAGGATCGCACGGATTGTCCCGTTAGGACTTTTCCACATCTCTTTAAGGTCATACTCCGTCATCCGCGCCGCATTCGGCGTGATTGTCGCGCACTTCACTGCAACCTTGTGTTTTTTTACCGCATTCGCCGAATCAACCGTCACCTGGTCGTCCGTCTCATTCCGGTGCTCAAGCCCTAAGTCATAGTACTCCGTATTCAGCTCCACAAACGGCTCTAAAAGATGCTCTTTGATCATCTTCCAGAGGATACGCGTCATCTCGTCCCCGTCCATCTCCACAATCGGGTTTGCCATCTTTATTCTATCCATAATCATACCTCCTGTAAAGTCCAGCTATATTTCCAATACTGATACAACGTTCATGAGAAAAGCCTAATACAACTTCGCCCCGACCTCTCTCGGGCGGAATCCTTCACTCTCAAGCGCCATAAGTATCTCATTTTTATGCTCTGTCCCGAATGTCTCCATCGTGATCCTAAGCTCCACTGCCGCGTTCCGGTTGATGCTGACAAACTGGTTGTGCTCAAGCTTAATGACGTTGCCGTTGGCATTGGCGATAGTCGTCGCCACCCGCACCAGCTCACCTGCCTTGTCAGGCAGCAGCACCGACACCGAAAAGATACGGTCTCTCTGGATCAGCCCGTGCTGTACGACGGAGGACATGGTAGTCACGTCCATATTGCCGCCGCTGAGAATAGCGACCGCTTTCTTTTTCGTCAGATCCAGCTGTTTCAGCGCTGCAATCGTGAGAAGTCCTGAATTTTCCACGATCATCTTATGGTTTTCCACCATGTCAAGAAACGCGCCGATCAGTTCGTCATCTTCCACAAGGATGATCTGGTCGATATTCTCCTTGCAGTACGGGAAAATATTCTCTCCCACCCGCTTTACGGCTGTGCCGTCAGCGATAGTGTTCGCACTTGGCAGGGTCACCGGCTCTCCCGCCTCTAAAGCTGCCGACATGCTGGCAGCCGACTTTGGCTCCACGCCGATGACCCTGATCTTCGGGTTCAGCATCTTCGCCAGAGTTGCGACACCCGTCACCAGACCGCCTCCGCCGACAGGCACAAGGATGTAATCTACCGTCGGGAGTTCCTGGATGATCTCCATGGCGATACTTCCCTGTCCGGTGGCAACATCCAGATCGTCAAAGGGATGTACCAGCGTCTTTCCTGTCTCTTCTGCCAATTTTACCGCATAAGCATAGGAATCGTCAAATACATCTCCGTGAAGAACCACTTTTGCACCGTAGTTTTTCGTCCGGTTCACTTTGATCAGCGGCGTAACTGTAGGCATAACGATAGTCGCCTCACATCCGAACTGCTGGGCCGCAAATGCAACGCCCTGGGCATGGTTGCCCGCAGACGCAGTGATCAGGCCTTTCTTTCTCTCTTCCTCTGTCATCGTGCTGATCTTATAGTAAGCGCCGCGCACCTTGTATGCTCCTGTGCACTGCATATTTTCCGGCTTAAGGTACACCTTTCCTCCGGTCAGCCTGCTTAGGTTCTCACTGTATACCAGCTTCGTGGGAAGTGTAACCTTCTTCACGATCTCACTGGCTTCTTCAAATCTCTCCAATGTCAGTTCATTCATCCTTAATCCCTCCTGTTATTATTCTGCATCTCCTGACGCTGTCAGTCTCTCATCTACAGTGAACAGCGCTTTCACAAAGGCATCTGCATCAAACTTCTGCAGATCGTCGATGCTTTCTCCCACACCGATATATTTCACCGGAATCCCTAGCTCCGCATGGATAGCGACCGCTATGCCGCCCTTTGCCGTTCCGTCCATCTTTGTCAGGACGATTCCGGTAATATCCGCCACTTCGCTGAATTCCTTCGCCTGCTGCAGGGCATTCTGTCCAGTAGTTGCATCCAGTACCACTAATGTCTCACGGAAAGCCTCAGGAAATTCCCGGTCAATGATCCGGTTCATCTTCTTAAGCTCCTCCATAAGATTCTTTTTATTATGAAGCCGGCCCGCCGTATCACAGAGCAGCACATCTGCGTGCCGCGCCTTCGCCGCAGCCACTGCGTCATAGACGACGGATGCCGGATCCGATCCCTCCTGTCCGCCGATCAGCTCTGTCCCTGCGCGGTTTGCCCACTCTTTAAGCTGCTCTCCCGCTGCCGCACGAAAAGTATCTGCCGCAGCCATGATCACCTTTTTATCCATAGCCCTAAGCTTCCCGGCAAGCTTGCCGATGGTAGTCGTCTTTCCTACACCGTTCACGCCGATAACCATGACGACAGAAGTCTTCTCCTCGAATTCATAGGCTGTCTCGCCCACCTCCATCTGCTCTCTGATGCTCTCGATCAGAAGCTCCCGGCAGTCGGCGGGCTGCCTGATATGGCGCTCTCTCACCTTTCGCCTTAAATCGTCCAGTATATCATAAGTCGCCTGTACTCCCAGATCTCCCATGATCAGAACCTCCTCAAGCTCCTCATAAAAATCCTCATCTATACTGGAAAAGCCGGAAAATATACTGTCCATGCTGTTCACAATATTATCCCGAGTCTTCGTAAGACCGGAAATCAGACGTTTAAAAAATCCTTCTTCAGCCATAATACGCCTCCTTTGTATTTATTACTGATCAAGCTCGTCCTCCAAAAGGCTCACCGACACAAGCGTTGACACACCCTTCTCCTGCATGGTTATCCCGTACAGGCGGTCTGCCGCCGTCATCGTCCCCCTCCTGTGTGTGATGACGATAAACTGCGTGCTCTTCGTCAGCTTATGCAAGTATTTTGCAAAACGGGTAACATTATTATCATCCAGCGCTGCCTCGATCTCATCCAAAAGACAGAACGGGGAAGGCTTTAAGTTCTGGATCGCGAAAAGAAGAGCAATCGCCGTAAGCGCTTTCTCTCCCCCGGAAAGCTGCATCATATTCTGCAGCTTCTTGCCCGGAGGCTGTGCGATGATCTTAATTCCTGCCTCCAGGATATCCTCATCCTCCATAAGTTCAAGGGTTCCCTTCCCGCCGCCGAACAACTCCTTAAACACCTGGTCGAATTCCCTGGAAATGCGCGCAAACTGTTCCGCGAACTGCTTCCTCATGGCAATATCAAGCTCCTCGATGATCTTTTCCAATGTCTCCTCTGCCTGCACCAGGTCGTCATGCTGTTCTTTAAGGAATCCGTACCTTTCGGACACCTCCTTGAAATCCTCGATCGCATTGACATTGACATCCCCCAGGCCTTTGATCTCACTTTTGATCTCCTGGATCCGCTTCTTCATCTGGGACAGATCCGTCAGATTCTCATTGCGAAGCTCCATCGCCCGGTTATAGGTAAGTTCATATTCCTCCCACATATAATCGATCTGCTTTTCCGATGCTTCCTCATAGTTCTCTTTCTGGCTCTCTAACCGGAACACCTCTTTGTCAAGCTCTGACATGTGCTTTGAAAGGTCCTCTCTCTTCTGCAAAAACACTTTATGCTTCTGGTTAAGTTCCTCCCGCTGCGCCTTGAACTTCTCGATCTCCTCGCCAAGCTCCGTAAAAAGCTCGCCGGAATCTTCTATAGTTTTTCTCAGGTCGGCGATCTTTTCTTCCTTCTCCAGTATCTCCCTGGAAGTACCTCCCTTATTCTTCTCAAGCTCTTCAAGTTCTTC
>CATLEM010000180.1 GCA_949916155.1 uncultured Dorea sp. | reverse complement strand
AAAGAAATAATATAACTTGATTAGAAACACAATAAAAAATTTTATTTGTATATATTGACAAGTTTCTGAAATGTGATAGTATATAATTACAAGAGAAGCGGAGGAGTTGTGATATGAATAAAAAGAAAGAGCTTATTGACCACCGGGATGAATTAGAAAAGCAGCTTTTGTCTGTGGATAGTGTGATAGAAAATCTGGATTTACAGATTAAAACGTCTGTATCAAGCTCCGCGGAACGAGAGTTTAAAGAGGAACTTGATAAATATGAAAATCTGCAGTCGGAAATCAGGGCAGATTTAGATCAGGTGCGGGCGGAAATTGACCAGGTAAAAATGTTTGACCGGGAACGATGCATTGAAAACATCACATTGTTATTAGACTTAAAAGGCAAAAAGCTGGGGAGCATTGAGAGGCTTTCAGGAAATGCAGTGGGTTATCTATCGCGTATGAGGAGTGGGAAAAGCAACGCAGACCCTAATATTGAGTTCCTGCTTACGGCTGCGAGTGAGCTTGATGTTTCCTTGGATATGCTTGTTGTGTCTGAGATAAAGGAAATGACACAGACGGAGGAGTACCTGCTGAAATTTCTTGATAAACTTGCTTTAGATACCAGGGCTGACAATGTGACATGGCTCAGGGAGCGGCTTTCGGAACTGGACAAGGTGGAAGTTGAATTTTCTTACGATGGTGAACCATATGCTGACCATCCATTTTTTACAATTGATGTAGTCAACGAAGGCGACCATAATTCCTATCGTGCTGTTTATGATTCACAGTTCTTTAAAAGGAGTGGAGTGAAACTTAGCGGAGACTGCTACAATGCAAAGCTGCCAAACAGCGATTCATCGCTCTATATCATGTCGTGCAGCAAGGGGGACAACAGCATAGCGTGGAAATGTGAAAAATTCTATGAACTATATATGAGGGCAGGAGATGGCCTGGTCAGCCCCATTTGCAATACAATGGATGTGTGTTCGCCAATTATGACAGCTGTAGATAATTTGGTAAAAGAAGTTAAACTATCTGTCACACATGTACACATGGATAACCAAGTAAAAAAAGCCATTGATGAATACCTTGGCGTTCGAGTCCCCAAGCCGGATTCGTTTATGGACATTGACGAATAGAAAGGAGAGAGCCTATGGAGAAAAAACTGACATACGCAAAACATGGTATGAAAAAACCGTTAGGACAATTAGCTAAAATAAATGGTAAGCGTGCGGTTGCGTATCTGGACAAAGGAAATGAAATCAAGTCTTATACTACAATCGATGAGATCAATGACCTGTTTTGCAATGGAAAAAACATTCCAGAATATGAACTGGATTTTTAAGATATAGCCATGGTTGCCGAAGGCGTGTAACCTGGTTCCATTTCATAAATTTACTGTAATTGTGCCATTCGAAGGCGTAATGTGCCAGACAGTATTCCCAAAAGGGGGTGCTGTCTGGCATTTTTTATGTTTTTTTGCTTGAGGCTGAACATGCTGGCAAGGCAAAAATAATGCCCCAATATCAATACAAACAATTTATTCGTTTGAACATCTTCTGGTGTTCATCATATAACGCGCGGTGACCGTATGCACGGCCAAACGCCATCGGAAATGTCGCTCCTTTGGAGACGCTTCGGGATGTGGAAGATGGCGGTAACTTAATAGAGGATAGCCAGACGAAGCGGCTACATCAGCAATCGGAGTAATTCCGATGGCTTGGTTGTAGTGCGCAAAGATCAGTCATCAGGGTTGCTCCGGGAAAAGGAGCAGCCAAATGACGACAAAATTAGTTTTAGACGATGGAACATTTTTAGTGCCACATGAAATCCCGGAAGGGGACAAAGAGTATGAAAAGGCGCTGCTGGATGCAGCAAAATATGATGAGGCTTATAAGGGTGCCAAGCACAAGCCCTTCATTGATGATGTCAGGATCAACAACAGGAAGTTCCGTGCCCTGCTCGCACCAGCAACACGGGAAGAATATGACGAGTTTATGCACAATGAGGACCGGGCGCAGAAAGAAGAAGCATATTATAAGCGGTGCCCAGTTTCAGATGGGAAGGGTAAGATTAAGCAATGCTCACCAAGGATACCGAATCCCGATTATGGAAAAATTTCAGGTGTGACAAAGACGGTTAAGAATCGTTGCGACATCTGCCCTATTGCAAGGGCGGGAAGGGACAAGAGAAAACTTGCCTCATTGGAGGATATCCTCTACAATGATGCCGGGGAAGAAATCGACCGCAGGGAAATCAGCACGGGGATGGTCAGCCGTGGCGACCTTATTGACCGGGTGCGGGATATTTTGCTAGATATAGTTGTGGACAAGCATTCCCGCTATGCTGAAGTCGTAAGGAAGATATTGGATGAAAACATGAATATCAAACAGATTTGCGATGAACTTGGGATGAATCCAAGCGGGGTTTATAAGGGGCTTGGCAGTAAAGCAATGCGGGAGGATGTGCTTGCCGCATTGGAGGATGACCCGCTTGTAGAAATTGAAAAACTGCTGTATTAAAAATTATTGCCGGGGAGTGTAAAATGCTCCCCGGTATTTTTTAGTCTTTTTTATAAAATTGGCAATCGTATCCATCGGCCTTTAAGAATAGCCGGCTGATCCATTCTGGTGTCTTCCCCATTTCGGCACAGAGTGATTCTACCGTAACATTTGGTGGTACCTCCGCTATGATTTCATCATGGACGTGGCCGCAGATGAGTGAGCCGGACAGCCGTTTCATTGCTGCAGCGAACAGGTCGCGTGAAATTGCCTGTATGGCATTCTCCACAAGTTTGGGGCCATAGGTCTCCAGCCGGGAGCATTTTTTTGAACTGTCAGTACCCATGTATGAGATGCTTTCCCCACCGTATTGGTTCGGCTCAATTCTCGGTTTCACATAGCAAAGACGTCTCCCGGATGGCAGGATCATAAACAGCATCCCACTCTGGTAGGTGAATGTAAGGCCATGGGTCTTGTTGGCAGTGCGCAGGCGGATGGTGTTTTTGGCGGCCTTGTCGATGTCCCACCATAGCTGTGTGATGCTTGGGTTTGCCTGACGCCATGCGTCTACAAGGGGCTGCAGTTCGGATTCCTTGAGTCCTTGCTCCAATGCGCCCATTGACTTTAAGGCGCCGGTCGCTCCCCCGTAGCCGAGCGCCAGCTCGGCAATTTTGCCACGTTGCCGGAGGTCCGCATTGCGCCCATGCTTTTCAACAGGGACATGGAACATGGCGGACGCGCTGGCGCAATAGATATCTTTTCCTTCCCGGAAGGCGTCTATCCGCCATTTCTCATTTGCCACAAAGCTGAGCACCCTGGCTTCAATCGCGCTAAAGTCGCTGACCACGAACCGGTATCCCTGCTTTGGGATGAAAGCTGTTCGGATAAGCTGCGACAAAACGTCTGCGATATCATCATAAAGGATTTCGAGGGTGCCGATGTCACCGTTCCTTACGAGCGTCCGAGCTTCTGCCAGGTCGGGGAGGTGGTTCTGCCGGAGATTCTGCATCTGCACGAACCTCCCGGCCCAACGGCCAGTCCGGGAAGCCCCGTAAAACATATACATCCCACGGATGCGCCCATCAGCGCACCGGGTCATGATCATTTTTTCATATTTCTTTACGCTTGTCCGGGCGGTCCTCTGCCGGAGCGTCAGCACTTCCGCAACATCGTCCGGGACGGTCTTTAACAGTTCCGCCACGGCTTTTTTGTCTATGGATTCTGTCACTATGCCCTTCCCGGCAAGCCAGCCCTTTATCTGCATAGCAGAATTTGGGTTTTCTAGTCCTGTCAATGTCTGCATTTTTGCGAGAAGCAGTTCGCGCACCTTTTTGTCGATATCAATTGCGTTCCTGGCAAGCGTTTCGTCAACGAGGATACCCCGGTCGTTTATCTGTTCCGACAGCCAGTATTCCTCCCATATTTTATCTGGGACGGGGAAACGCCGCAGTTTTTCAATGATGCCCATTTCCGCTTCGACATCCCTCTTGTTGTATGCCACGAACCGCTTCCATTTCTCCTCCGCATGTTCGGGGAGGTTCCGTGTGCGGCCACCGTTAGATTTGGTGGCAGGGCAGGGGGAGCAGAAATAACGGACGAGATCCCTGCCTTCTGACAGTTTCTGTTCTGACAGCTTGAGCACGCTGCCTGCCTGTTCCAACGACAGGGGCAGACCCATATATGCCGACCAGACCATGCTGCACTTCCAGGAGCGCGGATCCAGGTAGCTGCCTGTGGTATCATCACCGCTGCCATAGCTTTTGAAATATTCAGGATAGTGCCGATACAGCCAGATGGACAAAAATACACGTTCGAAAGACGCATTATGCGCCCATTTTGTTACATCTGGGTCAGTAAGGGCAGAGAGTACATCTGCAGGGATTGTTTCGCCTTCTGCCAGTTTAACGACCCGAACGGGAGCACCATCGATAGAATAGCCGAAGAGCAGCAGTTCGGCATCGGGGGACTCGGCGTATTTGTAAACGCCGCAGTCTTTCAGGCTGACGGACGAGTAGGTTTCAATGTCAATAAAAATTTGTTTCAGATCGATCACATCCTTTGAAAAAGGACGGCAGAGAGGTTGTCCCTGCCGTCCCGTGCCGGTTGTCCTATGTTACATCATGCGAGGAAGTCGTCATCGTCATCATCGGCAAACGCATCGTCTACGCTGATGGTAGTGCCCAGCGGCTCCCCGTCCGCAGTCTTCATCACGATATCAAGGCTACATCCCAGGCCGCGGTTGCCTGCCTTGTTGTAAGGGAAGAACCCGATGGCCGCCTTTGCGTAGATCCCGGAGTAGATCTCGCTCGGATCGAGGATTTCCTCTTTGTCGGAATTGATGATGAGGGGCTTGCGGTTGTTCTTGGCGTTCAGGTAAAATGCCCCCTTGTAAGCCGGGTCGCCGTCTTTCTTGGCATCGCCGTCATGCAGCGGGCCGTCTGCGGTGATC
>CATLEM010000179.1 GCA_949916155.1 uncultured Dorea sp. | reverse complement strand
CAACAATTCCAGTCCGGAAAAAGAAGTTTTTAATATATGCTTATTTTGGGTTTGCATGGTGAAAGTCTCCTTAAATAAATGATTTCCTTTTGATATTTATCCATTTTACCAAAAAAAAAAGCATCTGTATAGCCGGGCATATGGAATTTTTAAATCTATTATTTTAAGAAAAGATTAAAATTAATGGCTTTGATTTGACAAACAATACTACTGTTAGTATAATAAATTGGAAATACAGAACGGTAAAAAAGAATAAGAAGTATAAGGAGATGTCTGCATGAAGAGAAGAGGTAATGCAGTTATCTGTTTTTTTCTTGCCTGTCTGCTGACTGCGGCGCTGCCGGCAGAAGCGCTGGCGGCAGAGACAGTGCCGGAGACAAAACAGCAGGAAACACAGGAGATGGCAGAAATTGAAGAAACAGATAAAATGCTGACTGATGAATTGGAAAGCAGGGCAGAAGAGGGCCTGTCTGATGAAGAAGGTAAGCAGCCTGAGGATACAGTCCCGGCTGCGGATGAGCCGGAAGATGCTAAAGAGACGGACGCCGGGGCTGTGCAGGAGCCTTTGAATGAGGAAACGCCGGAATCAGAGGAAGAGACTGAAGTTGATCCTGAAGATCCCGGGAAGTACCGCCTGACAAGGCGGGGAACAGGGGATTTCTTGGGAAGCAGTATCCGCGCGCAGGCGCTGGCCCACCAGCCGAAATACAGTGACTGTATCTTGCAGTACGGGGTTGACGTTTCTTATCATAACGGTACGATCGACTGGGAGAAGGTGAAAGCTGACGGGGTTGAGTTCGCGATCATCCGTGTCGCTTACCGCGGGTATGAGAACGGAGCGCTCAAGATGGATAACAAGGCTTTGGAAAATATGAGAAATGCCAGCGCAGCAGGGATTCCTATCGGCGTTTACATATTTTCACAGGCGGTCTCGAAAGCGGAGGCAAGACAGGAAGCAGACTTTATCGTAGCAAACATCAAAGGCTATAAGATCGATCTGCCGGTTGTCTTTGATTTTGAGTACGTAGCGACAGGTGTCGGGAGATTATATAAGGCACACTTAAGCAAGAGTGCAGGAACTAATGTCTGTACTGCGTTTTGTGACAGAGTGAAAGCGCTTGGCTATACTCCGATGGTGTATGCGAGCAAGTCGATGTATGAGAAGCAGACATACGCTGCAGATATCAGCCAGGAATATCCGGTCTGGATGGCTCATTATAATAATTCTACCAGTTATGCGGGAGAATATGAATACTGGCAGTACACGTCAGAAGGCAAAGTAGACGGGATCAGGGCAAAGGATAATCCGTACACGGACCTGAATTACCGTTATTACAATACTCTGCGGATCACGAACAGGACGGCCGACAGTCTCAGTATGAGCTGGGATGCGTGGGACGGTGCGGATGGCTATGATATCTACCGGAAAAACGGAAGCGGAAGCTATGTGATACTGGAATCAGGAGTAAAAGAGACTGAATATACAGACAAGCCCTTAAACAGCGGGATGGATTATTCTTATAAGATATATCCGCACGGGACAAATACCTGTATCGGATTTAATACAGGCATTACGCAGCTTGCCTCTGCAAAACTGTCGGGAAAGGGCACGGCATTTGATAAGATTAAGCTGACATGGTCAAAAGTATCAGGAGCTGCTTCTTATCAGATCGAGCGTTATAATTCTTCAAAAAAGGCATATTCTAATATAAAGACCGCTTCCGGCAGCGCTGCTTCTTATACAGACGGAAGCAAAAATGCTTCTACAAAGTATAAATACCGGCTGCGTCCTTATAAGGTTGTATTCAATGGAAGATCATATGGCGGCTATTCAAAAATAATTACAGTTAAGACGAAAGCGAAGGTGAAGGCAAAGACTAAAAGTAAGAAACTAAAGCTTCGGAAAAGTGCTTCAAAGTCCTCTAAGAGTCTTGGTACTATTAGAAAGAAGGGGACAAAGGTAACAGTTACCGGGAGCAGCGGAGGGTGGTACCGTATTTCCGTAAAAATAAGCGGAAAGACAAAGAAGGGCTATCTTAAGAAAAGTAATATAAAATTAATCAAATAAACGGGAAAAGAGGTACAATTACGATATGGCTAGGCGAAGAAGGCGCAGAAGAAAATCGGGCAACTGGTTTACCCGGCTGAGCATAGGGAAAAAGATTGGAGTATGTCTGGGCGGTATGCTTCTTGCAGTCGCTGCTTCCGGAGTTGTGTACGCGGCGTCGAAGTTAGGAAAACTGGACAGACAGGAGATTCCTGTAGAGGATATCGTTGTAAATGAAGAGGTCGAAAAACAGGATCTGGGAACAGGTTATCTGAACGTTGCATTATTTGGTACGGACTCCCGTTCCGGACAGCTTGATAAGGGAACCCGTACAGACTGTATTATTGTGGCAAGCCTGAACAAGGAGACAAAAGAAGTACGTATGGTCTCCGTATACCGGGATACGCTTCTCGATATTGAGGACGGGCAGCTTCAGAAGTGCAATGCAGCGTATGCATTCGGAGGACCGACACAGGCGATCAATATGCTGAATAAGAATCTTGACCTGGATATCCAGGAGTATGTGACGGTTGACTGGAGCGCGATCGCCAATGCTATCGATCTGCTTGGCGGCGTAGAGATAGATGTCCAGGAGGTTGAGATAAAATATCTCAATAAATTCGTAAAAGAGACAGCGAAAGCTGCCAAGAAAAAGCCGCATAACGTTAAAAAGCCGGGGCTTCAGAAACTGGACGGCGTACAGGCTACGACATACGCGCGCATCCGCTCTACAGCAGGCGGAGATTTTACCCGTACAGAACGTCAGCGCCTGGTAATCGAGAAGATCGTGGAGCAGGCACAGAAGGCGGATCTATCGACGATCAATAAAGTGATAGATAAGGTGTTCCCGACGATCAAGACTAGCTTTTCGGTGAAGGATATTATCTATTATGCGAAAAGCTTTATGGATTACAAACTGACAGAAAATGCGGGCTTCCCGTTTGATAAGACGACGGATACGATCTCTGGTCTCGGAAGTATCGTTATCCCGGTCACACTGGACACAAATGTAGCGAAGCTTCATGAGTTTTTATTTGATAAGAAGGATTATAATGTGTCTACAACTGTTGCGAATCTGAACAGTGCGATCATCAGCCGTGTAGGACAGAGGACTGCGACAGATGACTCGACATTGAAGCAGCAGACGTACACACCGACAAGAGAAGACCGCGAGCAGGAACGGCAGACGACGTATACCAAGCCTCCGAAGCCGAACAATAATAACAATAATGATAATAATTCCGGAGGAAGTTCGGGAGGGAACTCCGGCGGCAATTCCGGCGGGAACAGTTCCGGCGGCAATTCGGGAGGGAACTCCGGCGGTGACAGTTCGGGAGGAAGTTCCGGCGGCAACTCAGGAGGAAACTCCGGCGGTGACAGTTCGGGAGGAAGTTCCGGCGGCGACAGTTCCGGCGGCAACTCGGGAGGAAGCTCCGGCGGTGACAGTTCAGGAGGAAGTTCCGGCGGCGACAGCTCGGGGGGAAGCTCCGGCGGCGACAGCTCAGGGGGAAGTTCAGGAGGGAACTCCGGCGGCGATAGTTCGGGAGGAAGTTCCGGCGGCGACAGTTCAGGAGGGAACTCCGGCGGCGATTCCGGTGCAAGTAAAGGAGACGGCGAAGGTCAATAACATGATTATCAGAGGTGATATGCAGGAATAAGGAGGTGCATATCACCTTTTTATTTACTTTTTTGACGATATTTGCTAAAATGTAGTCTAAAAGTGCAAACAGACAGTTATTCTTTATTAAGTATAGAAGCTACGGAGGTTTAAGTATGTGCGGAATAGTAGGTTATATCGGAAACAGGCAGGCAGCGCCTATTCTTTTGGATGGGTTGGCTAAATTAGAGTACAGAGGCTATGATTCGGCGGGGATCGCCGTCTACAACGGAAATGAGATCGGCATGGAGAAGGCAAAAGGACGTCTTAAGGTGTTAAGCGAGCTGACCCATGACGGCGCGACGCTTCCCGGTACTCTTGGCATCGGACATACGAGATGGGCGACCCACGGCTCGCCTTCGGATACCAATGCCCATCCCCATTTTAACCAGAATCAGAGCATCGTGGTGGTACATAACGGGATTATTGAAAACTATCTGAAGCTTAAGAAAAGACTTGAGCGAAGAGGCTATACTTTTATATCCGAGACGGATACGGAAGTGATCGCTCACCTTCTGGATCATTATTATGACGGGAATCCACTCCGTGCCGTGACAAAGATCATGCACCGCATGGAAGGGTCGTACGCGCTTGGCATTATTTTCAAAGATCATCCTGATGAGCTTTACGCAGTCAGGAAAGACAGTCCGCTGATCGTCGGGCACACCGACGGCGGCAGCATCATCGCTTCCGATGTCCCTGCAGTTCTCAAATATACGAGGGATGTGTATTTTATTGAAAATGAAGAGATCGTGCGCCTTAAGGAGGATACCATGGAGTTCTTTACTGTGGATGAGGAACCGATCGAGAAGGAATCCGTGAGGATTGAGTGGGATGTGAACGCTGCAGAGAAGGGCGGTTATGAGCATTTCATGCTGAAGGAGATGAATGAGCAGCCCAAAGCGGTTATGGACACGTTTTCCCCGAGGATCAAGGAAGGCCGGATCGTCATCGATGAGCTGGGGATGTCTGACGAGGAGATAAAAGGAATTGACAGGATCATGATTGTGGCATGCGGTTCTGCGTATCATACGGGAGTCACAAGCAAATATATATTTGAGGATCTTGCAAGGATACCTGTGGAGGTGGATCTTGCATCAGAATTCCGTTACCGCAGGCCGATTCTGAATGATAAGACTCTTGTTGTAGTGATCAGCCAGTCGGGAGAGACGGCGGATACACTGGCAGCGCTGCGCGAATCGAAAAAGCAGGGGGCAAGAGTGCTTGGTATCGTGAATGTTGTGGGAAGCTCTATTGCGAGGGAAGCTGATAATGTGATGTATACGTGGGCAGGGCCGGAGATTGCTGTTGCCACTACAAAGGCGTATTCTGCACAGTTGATCGCGCTTTATCTTCTGGCGATGAAATTCGCCTGCGCACGCGGGCAGATGGGAGAAGAACTTCTCGGCGAGATGCTCACAGATCTCCGCGCGCTGCCGTCCCAGATCGAGATGCTGCTTAGCAATAAGGGAAAGATCCAGCGTT
>CATLEM010000178.1 GCA_949916155.1 uncultured Dorea sp. | reverse complement strand
TCCTTGAGCGCCCCGATAAGCTCCGTCGCCTTGTACGGAACCAAAAGTCCCGCCATGTCTTTAAGACAGATGGAGGTCGCGCCCATATCCTCGATTCTCTTCGCGATATCCACCCAATATTCCATCGTATAGGCATCCCCAAGGGTATAGGAAAGAGCTACCTGTGCGTCAGCCTTCTCCTTGCATGCCGCTGTAACTGCTGTCTGTAAATTTCTTAAGTCATTGAGACAGTCAAAGATACGGATAATATCAATGCCGTTGGCAACAGATTTCTGCACGAAATACTCTACCACGTCATCCGCGTAAGGACGGTATCCTAAGATATTCTGTCCTCGGAACAGCATCTGAAGCTTCGTGTTCTTAAAGCCGTCCCGGAATTTGCGGAGCCTCTCCCACGGATCTTCCTTCAGGAAACGAAGGGAAGCGTCAAAGGTAGCGCCGCCCCAGCACTCTACAGAGTGATAGCCCACCTTATCCATCTTGTCAACGATCGGGAGCATCTGCTCTGTGGTCATACGTGTCGCAATGAGGGACTGATGCGCATCACGTAAGATCGTCTCTGTAATCTTAATTGGTTTTTTTGCTATATCTGCCATTTTATATCCTCCAAAATATGATGATGTCGGAGCGGATCGTATTTGCCCCGCCCATGTTCTACATAACGCCAAAGATCGCCATAAATGTACCGGCCGCCACCGCCGTACCGATAACTCCCGCAACGTTCGGTCCCATCGCATGCATCAGAAGGAAGTTGGTCGGATCCGCCTCCGCTCCCACCTTCTGGGATACTCTGGCTGCCATCGGAACTGCGGATACTCCGGCCGATCCGATCAGCGGATTTACCTTGCCGTGAGTCGCGATGCACATCAGCTTTCCGAACAGCACGCCTGCCGCCGTACCTACCGCAAACGCCACCAGACCTAGTACAACGATCTTGATCGTATCCCAGTTAAGAAACGCTTCTGCGCTGGTCGTCGCGCCGACTGACGTTCCAAGAAGGATAACGACAATATACATCAGCGCGTTGGACGCTGTCTCGGTAAGCTGTCTTACCACGCCGCACTCACGGAACAGATTGCCGAGCATCAGCATACCCACTAATGGCGCTGTCGTCGGAAGGATCATACATACTACGATCGTAACGATGATCGGGAACAGGATCCTCTCAAGCTTGGATACCGGACGGAGCTGCTCCATCTTGATCTTTCTCTCTTTTTCTGTCGTAAACAGCTTCATGATCGGCGGCTGGATAACCGGAACGAGCGCCATATAGGAATACGCCGCCACCGCGATCGGCCCCATGATCGCCGTCTGCTGAAGCTTTCCCGCAAGGAAGATGGACGTCGGTCCGTCCGCCCCGCCAATGATGGAAACTGCCGCTGCCGCTTTATCAGAAAAGCCCATGGCCATCGCTCCAAGGTAAGCCGTGAAAATACCAAACTGCGCCGCCGCACCCAAAAGAAAACTCTTCGGATTGGCGATCAGAGGCCCGAAGTCCGTCATCGCCCCGACACCCATGAAGATCAGCGACGGCAGGATCGCCCACTCGTCCAGAATATAGAAGTAGTATAAAAGACCGCCTACTCCGTTGGCTGACTCATCTGCATGCAGCATAATATCCGGATAAATATTAACCAGCAGCATACCAAAGGCAATCGGAACGAGAAGCAATGGCTCGAACCCATGTCGAATTGCTAAATATAGGAAAAAACATGCAACAGCGATCATGATCAGATTCCCCACGGAAAGATTGAGGAACGCCGTCTGCTGTATGAGGTTTCCTAATGTATTTGTGATATATTCCATTTTTTAACCTCCAGTCGTGTTCATATCAAAAGACTTATTCTTCTGAATGTTTCACTAATTTAATGTAGCCAGTACAGCGCCTGCCTCAACCGGATCGCCCACTGCCGCGTCAACGCTTGCAACTGTTCCGTCTTCTGGTGCCACAACCGGAATCTCCATCTTCATCGCCTCGATGATCACAACCGGGTCGCCTTTCTTCACGTTCTGTCCCACATTAGCCTCGATCTTGAATACCTTTCCTGCCGCGCCCGCCTTAACTTCGATGGCGCCTGCGCCCGCCGCAGCCTTTGGAGCCGGTGCCGGCGCTGCTTTCGGAGCAGCCGCCGCAGGTGCCGCCGGCCTTGCAGCAGCCGGAGCCTGTCCTGCCCCATTTTCTTCTACTGTAACATCATATACATTACCATTTACTGTGATCGTATAATTTTTCATCTTCATATCCTCCTAAGGTTTTACTTTGAATTCCATCTATTTGACGGACGGCGTCTGATACTTCTCACGATAAAACCATCCGTACCTGTCCCTTCTGCGGCTGCGATCGCCGCAGCGATCACTGCGATCAGCTCCGTATCATCCGTAACGGGAACCTCCGCCTGAAGTGCCTCCGCTGCTGGAGCTGGCTGAGCCGCTTTCTCAGCCGTTTCTGCCTGCGCCGGCTTCTTTGAAAATGCTGCCTGAAGCGCCGGGATGAACTTAAACAGTGAGATGATAAACGCGATCAGGATCAGCACAGCAAACACTGTTCCCATTCCAAGCACCGTATTAAGCCCCGCGTTCTTCAGGATCTCTCCTGTCTCCATATTCGCGCTCACATCCATGCTCTCAAGCTTTAACTCGCTGTCAAACATAAAGGAGATCACCGCATCGCGTTTCTCAAACTTTGCGTCCGTGCTGACCTCAACTTTTCCATTGGTTTCCTTAAAGCTGTATTCTCCGCGCTCTACATAGTTGCCGCACTCTTTGACTCCTGCCTTCCAGCTTTCCAGCACGCCCAAAAAGCTCTCCGCATCAAAAGGAAGCCCCGCCTCTGTAAGCTGCAGGTTGATGGCGAAATCCGACATCGATTCCCACTGAGTAAGAGATACCTCATCAGCCTCCGCACAGTAGCCGATAAGAAAATCCGCCACATCTGTAAGCTCTTCCTCATTATACTGCACGCTTTCTTTATTTCCGCAGGCAGTGAAGCAAAGCACAGCAGCGATCATGCATAATAATAAGCTAATTTTCTTCTTCAATTTGCCTCACCTCTCTAAACCGCACCGTGTTTCTTCATCGGACGGTCCTCTCTCTTTGTGAATAACATCTCAAAAGCGCCGATCACATATTTCCTTGTATCCGCAGGCTCGATGATCGTATCGACATACCCTCTTCTTGCCGCCGACATGGGGCTTGACTGAAGCTCTCTGTACTCAGCCGCCTTTTCTTTCAGTTTTCCTGCGTCTGAACCGGCATACATGATCTTCGCTGCCAAGGCCGCATCCATCATTCCGATCTCTGCTGACGGCCATGCATACACCATATCCGCGCCCACAGCCTTGCTGTTCATCACTGTGCAGGCGCTTCCGTAAGCCTTTCCTGTCACTACGTTCACCTTAGGAACCGTCGCATTGGCAAAGGCATAGGTAAGCTTCGCCGCTTCTTTCGCCAGATGCGCCTCGTCATACTCTGTCGCCGCAAAACCGGTCACATTGGTCAGAGTAAGCACCGGAATGTTGAATGCATCACAGAAATTGATAAACTCTGCCGCTTTTTTTGCGCCGTCCGCAGACAACACCGAGTCAAACTCTGCCGTTACCTCTGACTCTTCATTATATACCTTTGAACGATTGGCAGCTGCACCTACCGTCATGCCGTTCAGACGGATAAATCCGGTCACCATATCCTTTGCATAGTCCTTCTTCGTCTCAAAGAACACATATCCGTCTGAGATACTGGAAAGTACGATAGACGCATCCTCAAGACCATACTCGATATCTTCGCAGATTCTGTTTAAATCGTCTGTACATTCACTGTAGGAAGCATCCTCCTCGTTATTCGACGGAAGCATGCATACAAGAGTACGGATATTGTCAAGAATCTCTTCCTCTGATCCTGTCCCGTCCACAAGGCCTGCCTTTTCACTCTGGAATTTTGCAGATGAAGTATTGCACTTGGAAATATCATTGCCTGCGAGCGCATTAGGCGAATTAACGAATAATTTCGCTTTTGTGCTCTCCATAAAAGTGAAATCCGTAAGCGCCGGAACGAGGGAAAGTCCGCCGCCGCATGTCCCGAAAATAGCTGAGATCTGAGGGATCACACCGGAAGCCATGGACTGCTTGAGATAGATCGTGCCGAATGCATGAAGCGCATCTGTCGCCTCCTGAAGTCTCAGTCCTGCACAGTCAATAAGCCCAATGACCGGCGCTCCCATCTTCATCGCCATATCATAAATATTCGCTATCTTTTTTGCATGCATCTCGCCGATCGCTCCGTTAAGCACAGAAGCGTCCTGACTGTAAACATACACTAAATTCCCGTCGATCACACCGTAGCCGGTAATGACACCATCAGCCGGGGTCTCTTTTTCCTGCATGTTAAAATCTGTCGCCCTCGCTGTGATGGCGCCGCCGATTTCAACAAAGCTTCCTGCATCAAGCAGACTGGTAATTCTTCTGCCCGCCGCACTTTCTGTTGCTATGTTGCCCATAGTCTAGCCCTCCATTTTCCTAACATATTAAAATTGGCCGTCATGAAGTCTGTAAAAGTACGGCCAAATTTTTGCCAATTTATATTATATCCCCTTTTTTCAAGGTCTGCAACTACTTTTCTATTTTATTATCCGCCCGTCCCTATGAGCGCTATAACGCCAACAAGCCTGCAGCGTAACAGGTGTACGATTTTCTGCAGACTTGTTTCTTACTTTATTTTTTTTATTTTATGATTTTTCACGTTAGGACATTTTGCCAGGATAAATTCTTTAAATTCTTCCATATCCGCGTCAATAAGAGCTTCCTTCGGGAACCCGATCACTGCTCTTATGTTCTTGTCTGTCTTAATGACTATACCGAAAGCGCGTTCAGACTCCAAAAGCTTGATCGCCCGTCCGTAATCAAAGGCACGGGTCTTGATCTTTGTCACGCTCTCAAAACGGTCCTCATAAAAATCAATCTGTGAAGTAATGCGCTTTCCGTCCTTTTCTCTCCGGTACCTGAACATCGCCTCAGCATCGCCGGCCGCAGTAGCCCGCACTGCCTTCCTCCAAAGCGTCTTGTTTATGATCATGGCACCCGCGGCAAGCGCTGCCCACCCAACCAGGAATTTCACAAGGAAAAGCAGCACGCCCGGCAGCGTACCGCCGCCCGGATCCCCGTATATCAGCATAAAGATAAAGACAAGTACTCCCAGTGCTGCGGAGA
>CATLEM010000177.1 GCA_949916155.1 uncultured Dorea sp. | reverse complement strand
CTCCATGTCTCTGTCATACAAGGGTTTAAACCCGAAAAGCCCTGACACATGATCCAGATGCAGGTGGCTCAACAGGATATCCACTCTCTTTTTTCCTGTCCCGGCAAGACTTTCTCCCAGCCTCAGCAGACCGCTTCCCGCATCAAATACGATAAGTCTCTCTCCATATTCCGCCGAGATACAGGATGTATTCCCTCCATAGGTTAAAAAATGTACATCCGGTACAGGAAAAGACCCTCTCACTCCCCAGACATTTATATTCCATGTTCTTTTCATCCTTCTTTATACCCCGCGTCATTTTTATCGCTCGTCCGTGATCCCGTGAAGGATCAGCACTTCAAATCCTTCTTTCTTCCCCTTAAGCCTGACCGTATCTCCCAGAGATGTAACTTTTATCCGCCCCTTAAGCGCATCTGCTACTGCCCGTGATATGTAGATCACTCCCCCGGGAGCATTGGCTTCAAGGCGCGCTGCCGTATTCACTGTATCTCCGATCGCAGTATAATCCATCTGCTGCGGAGATCCGATATTGCCCACGACGGCTTCGCCCGTATGTATACCGATACCGAAAGAAACACTCTGTCCGTACTTGCAGAGCAGCTCTTCCGAAAGCTTCCTGGCTCCGCTTATCATGTCTTCTGCCGCCTGCACCGCGTGCATCACATAATCCTCCCGGGCAATGGGCGCTCCCCAAAAAGCCATGGCAGCATCCCCGACGAACTTGTCCAAAGTCCCTCCGTTTTCTAAAATACACCGGGAAATCAGGGTGAGATACTGGTTCAGTATCCCCACTACCTGCACCGGCTCTAATCGTTCTGACATAGAAGTAAAGCCGCGGACATCCACGAACAGCACTGCGATATCCGTAAGCTTCCCGCCCAGTCCCAGATCATCCGCGTCCTGTTTTAATATCTCGTTGACGATCTCCGGCGCAACATATCGCTTGAATGTGTTGGTCACACGTCTTTTCTCCATAGCTTCTTTAATATAATTCAGAGCAAGAGAACCCGCATATAAGACAGTCACTCCCGCCGGAATCCAAAGCACATGGAGCACCAGGCCCATCCGATAGAACATGCTGCATAAAAACACATATCCGGCACAGATAACCGCCCACAGCATCGTTGAAAACCGAACCGGGCGCCGCCAGAGTCCGATCATGGAAAGCAGCATGACAGCAAAAAGAACCCATAGCTGGACGGCATGATCTACCTCTTTTTTACCATCCTCCCACAATAGTGCCTGAACCGCATTTGCCTGATATTCGACGCCATACATGGGCTGCGCATGGTCTGCCGATGTAAAATAGCTGTCCTGAAGCCCGGCTGCATATGGTCCGACAAGTACGATCTTCCCGTCAAAATAATCCGCGGATCTCTCCCCCGACAAAAGATCCGCCGCTGAGACCATCTCAAAATCTTCCGGTATACCGCAGTACGGAACATACCAGAATCCCCGCCCGCTCACTGGAGGTTCCTCTAACTCGTCCCGGCCGCAATACTCCCGGTATCTCTGCGCCGCTGCCAAAGCAAGGGAGGGAACTTCTCTCCCGTCAGGCAGCGTCAGATATAAAAGGTGATGACGCAAAATTCCGTCCGTATCCAGGCAGGCATTGATATGTCCTTGTTCTGTCGCAGTCCTGAGCGCATCATAAGGTTCTTCAAATACAGTCACCGCACCTCTGTCAAGACCATGATCTCCATCTGGCGAAACAGTCAGCTTGTCTCCGTATCCGGCCTGACAGGCAGCCAGCACATTTCCATACTTTCTTGCCGCATCTGCCAGCCGGCGGTCTCCCTCGTCATCTGTCCTGCCGGCACACAGGATATCCAGCGCGATCACGGCAGGATGACATTCCTCTGATCGGTTCAGCGCCTCGATAATCTCGGCAAATATCTCCCGCCCCCAGTGATTGTAAGGGCCTTTCTCCTCCAGCGCACGCTCATCGATCCCTACGATGACAATATCCCCGTCCGAAGCAGAACGGCTCTGATACAGCGCGTCAGACGCCGCCAGATCCGCCGTCCGGAAAAGACCCGATCCGGCAGTCAGAGTGATCAGCCCGGCGGTCAGCAGCATGATGATAACTATTTTTTTATTATTTTGAAGGTTTCGTTTCAACTCAAATCTTTTCCTTCCGTAACTGCTGAAATTTTAATGAATCACCGTCCAATCCAAAGTATCCCTCAGGAAACCGCCGTGCGCAGAAAGATCCAGGTTTCTGACATCAACTCCTCTTGCGATACCGGAATCACCAGTCTCTTCCCACGTACATCCGTCACTGCTGATCTGATAAACCCGTCCGGATACATAACCGTTACCTGTTTCTAAAAGAAGGCCGTCACCAAGAAGCTCATACATAAAGGCATTCATTGTTATCGCTTTTGATCCGTCAAATGTATGGATACTGATGGGTGTAATCTCATCCGTTGCATCCTCGTGGTAACCGATGATCAATTCCTTTGTACCATTTCCGTCAAGGTCATGATATGCATGATAAAGCTCTCTGTCATTATAGATATACGGCATATACCAGCTGCTTGTATCGGGATATTTCTCCTCGTACGAAGTGTAGTCCCAGTTCTCATATCCTATCTCCCCATCTCCGGCAAGATTCCTGATATCAGCCAGAAGACTCTGGTACTCTTCTATCACCGCATCATATGCCTCCGTTGCCGGTTCATCATCGGTTGCAGGATTCTTCACGTCCAGCCCCGAAGCCTCCAGAATCACTTTACACAGATCATCATCCCGGACAATATCTGCCATGATAAATTCCGGAATATCACTTACAGCAAACTCAGACACGGTAATCTCTGTCTTGCCTTCCTCATTGACCGTCACTTCTGCCTTCTGCCCGGCACGAACCTCAGCCGTCTGCCCATCTTCCGTCTGTACAATGACTGTTCCTTCCAGAATATACACTTGTGAGCGGCTATCATCCTCTTTAGACACCCACCCGCAGGTGCCGCGGATTCCCACTGCCATCGTAGAGGTGCGGATCTCCATAGTCTCATCATCCTCTAATGCTTCCGCGACATGAAAATAAAAACTGCCGCTGTTCACCTGGATCTTCAGATCTTTCCCATCCTTCTGAATCTCAATCTCACTTTTTTCATCCATCTTTGTCAGCTTTACCCGGTCCAGATTGATCCAGGCATAGCTGTCATCTTTTGTCAGCATATCATACCCGCTGTATAACTTAAGGTCATTTACAGGTTCTATACGTTTTCCCTTATCATCATCGATATCCACTGTACCTTCTGTCTTCATCAGACTCATCGTTGTTGCCTTTGTCTTTCCGCAGCCTGCGCACAGCAGCACCGCTGCTAATAGCACTATGGCCATTTTTTTCAGTTTATCTTTCTGCATTCTTTTTCTCCTTTTCTCCCTTCCTACATTATATCTGTGAACTGCCTAAAATACAATCAGCACTTTTATTATTTTAATGCTTCCACTATTAACCGGCATCAATGTGTGATATGATAATAAATATTCCAAATAGGTTTAACCGCGGCATAAAAGGAGTTTATTATGATAAAGCATTATATTCAGTATACGCTGTTACTTTTATCCATCATCCCCATGTTTTGCAGCGGATGCAGCAAAGCGAAAGCAACTACTATGCGCCTTGAAAAAACCGAAGGCACGGTAGCCGTCGCCGACTCCAAAGGAAAAAATGTTGATCCGGCCAAAGACCTGATGCTCTATAACGGCTATGGTATGGAAACCAATCCGGCCAGCTATGCCTGGATCAATCTGGACAGCGTAAAATTAGCGAAGATGGATGAAAAAAGCGATATTGAAATCCAGAAGGAAGGGAAAGAACTGGAAATCCTGGTGAACAGCGGAAACCTGTATTTTCATGTTACAAAGCCCCTTGAAGATGACGAGACAATGAACATCCGTACATCCACTATGTCAGTAGGCATCCGCGGAACCCGCGGCTGGGTCGAGGTTGGGGATGATAGACAGATGAAAGTATATATTCTGGAAGGGAAAGTGGCATGCAGTATAGCTGAAACTTCCGGCGATCAGGCCGCAGAAGATGTCTCATCCTGGGAGATGGCAGAGATGACCCTTGCAGAAGACGGAAAAGGAACGGTGCATGTAGAAAAATTTACCGAAGCAGATATTCCAGATTTTGTGAAAACAGAATTAAATGAGGATAATTCCGGCGGAAGCGATCCTTCAGAAAGTTCCGCCCAAGGCGGAGAGGGGAACGTAGATTCCATAGATACCGACGGAAGCGTAGATTTAGAGGATCTCGCAGGAGACTATACCTGCGATGAAAATGGAGCGACTTTACATATTAATGCAGAAGAGGGAAACTTTGGTTTCGAACTTCCGCCTGACGAAAATGGATTGGTGGCCGTGACCCCAGCAGTGTTTATCACAAAAATTGAAAACAGGATTCTTTATGGGGAAAATTGGTGTAAAATGACCGCGCAGGGTGAACAGCTTATTGTGGAAGTTGAAAGCGACCTTAACCTTAACGGCACATATCATAAATAAGACGATTCCTTCAACTTCAATAAGCTGCCGCTGCAAGGCCAGCGACCCTTCAAAGGTATTCCTTAAGATATAATTTCTCACGACTGCCGGCATCCCTCCCAGGATGCAATAATCAAGAAACATCCCGCTGCATACCGTCATCGTAAGCTCATTGAATGCTTTTTGTCTGAGCATATGCTCCAGAAGTTCGTTCACAAACTCATCCTTGTATCCCTTCGCCCATAAAAATTCTTCAAAATCCATCGAATACATCTGATAATCCGTCTTGTATCCGACGCTGTTACTCTCGATCCTCTTATACTGTATCCCAAGCATAGAACCGCTGCATATCACGTCAAATCTTCCGTCAATGCTGAAAAATTTCAGTGATGCGGCAATCTCCGGAAATTCCTGCAGCTCATCAAAAAAAATCAGCGTCTTCCCTTTTACAAACTTTTTGGAAGGATCTATTCTGGATATATTTTTTATGATATCCTCTGTCTTATACCCGTCTTCAATAAATATCATAATATATGCACCTGACGATAAAAACAAGGGATATCGCAAAAAGCAAGCGAATTTATCCCTGTTTCCGCAAAAAAATGAGTGAATTTATTCTTATTTTCCGCAAAAAATTTATGGTGAATTTAGATTATCTCTTTAGAAGTTCTTATATGTCGGTATAGCCCGTATTTTCGGGCTTTCCCGGCATTTTAGATATGGGGAGAA
>CATLEM010000176.1 GCA_949916155.1 uncultured Dorea sp. | reverse complement strand
GGAACGAATCTGACAAAGACGAACTGGGGAATAGAAGTAAAAAGATTTATCAGCGGTACAGATCAGACACAGGAAGCTAGTAATATGGCCGGACAGGCTGAGGTAAAAGAGATTACAGAAAAGGGCGCTGTAGTTGAGATTTCTGCGAATGGCATGAAGAGCGATGTCGACTTTGTATTTATCATAGGACCGAAGGAGGGCAGTGCGGTTACAAAACAGAAAGAGGTGATCGTAACACAGGCTGCCAAGACATACTCTACCGTGAGCATTGAGCCTCAGTCAGTTATACTGGCGGATGAGCATACGGTAGTGATGGAATTCAAAGAGGATGCTCCGGCGATATCAATGGTTGAAGGAGCTGATCTGAAAAAACTGGTTTACATCGCGGGGGCAAATGGAGAAAACTGTTATGACCTGACAGACGAAGGGAAAGTAACTGTAGACAATCAGAAAGTAATTGTCACTTTTGCACAGACTTTAGAGAAGATAGATGCGACTTCCAAGTTATATATTAAAGAAGGTGTGTTGTCCGCAGTTGAAAAAGAGGACGGTAAAGATGTAGTAAAGGTTCTAAAGGAAATCGGATGGCTGATCCAGACGACTGCAAGAATTTCCAATATAACCGTGGATAAGAACCTGTTTGACAAAAACGGCGGAACAGTTACAGCAACCTTAAACGGCTACAAGGTAGAGGAGATCGCTCTTGACAAGATTGAGACATCGCTGTATCTTCCGGGCGAGACATCAGCGACAGATATCGAGATTAAGAAAGCCAAAGGCGAAGACGAAAAGCCGACCCTTACCTTTACTGTTCCGGCAAATACGTCGGCAAATACAGTCAGCTACTGGTTAAATGTAAAATATGACGGCACTCCGGTATATGAGAGTGCGGCAGACAGCCGCGGACAGCGTACCACCATCTCTGTACTTCCGGAAGGAAAGACAGCTGCAGACAGAACACTGAGTATGGTGACGATCTCCGGCAATAACAAGACAGAGGTTAACAATACCAGAGATATAGAAGTCCAGGTATCTTCCAATGTCGGAGAATTAAAGACAGAACTGAGAGTATACGGAACCAATCTTGATTCCAGTCTGACAAAAGTACGTGCAGTCGATGAAAACGGAATCGTATGGCCGGTTTATCAGATTTCCGAGTGTGACGGTACATGGAGATTTATAGCTATTGCAGGACCGCATAGAAATGGTGTGTTCGGAGATGGGAACAGCCAGTTGATCGAATTACTGCCTCCAAGGTATGCGGGAACAAACAAGACATATAAGATTCAGGTCGCTATCGACGGAAAGAACTTTATCGAGGAACCGTGCGTAACGCTTAAGGTCATTAATGAGAATATTTCAGGCGAATATGATTTCAGAGACTGTACGGATAAGAATTTCAAGTATGTTACAGTGAATTATGTAGATGAGTCAGGTAAAGCGATTGCGGAGAAGGATGTATATAAAGGCTATTGTATCTCTATGCCGGAGGGATTCGGTATAGCGCCGAAGAAGATCGACGGTTATACGCTGGTGAAGGAGCCGACGCTTCATGAATGGGTAGAAGAAGGAAGAACATATGACTATGTTTACAAAAAAACGGTAGTCGCTCCGGTTACACCAGTCACACCGGTGACGCCGAAGGATGTAAAGGTAAGCAGTATCAGGCTCAGCGCGGTGTCAAAAAATATTGCAGCAGGAAAGAAGCTTCAGCTCAAAGCGGAAGTATTGCCTGCAAATGCGGCCAACAAAGCTGTCACATACAAGAGCAGTAATACGAAATATGCAACAGTGAACGCATCCGGAAAAGTTACATTGAAAAAAGCAGGAGCAGGAAAGACAGTTACCATTACTGCGACGGCGGCAGACGGAAGCAAAAAGAGCGCATCCTATAAGATTAAGATCATGAAAAATGCTGTCAAGAGCGTTAAGGTTAAGGGAGCGAAGGCAGTTAAAGCAGGAAAGAAGCTGAAATTGAAAGCTGCGGTTAAGACTACCGGCAAGAAGGTCAACAAGAAGCTGAAATGGACAAGCTCCAATACGAAGTATGCCACCGTATCATCCGGCGGAGTTGTAAAGACGAAGAAAGCCGGAAAGGGTAAAAGGGTTAAGATTACAGCGGCTGCTACAGATGGAAGCAACAAGAAGAGCACAGTGAAGATCAAGATTAAATAGCTAGTTAACGGGACCGCTGCATTTATCTGCAACGCAGGTAGATGCAGCGGTTTTACCCACAGAGGAAAGGAATAGTATGAAATCAGGAAATATAAAAAGATTGATGGCGGCAGCATTGGCAGCAGTCCTGACAGTGACCGGTAGTATTTCGATAGGGATCACTGCAAAGGCAGATACCTGCGGAGGCCTGGAAAAAGAAGATTTATATGAGCCGGGTTCTGACGAGGTTATCCGGGATATGGCGCTCCACTGGGCAATTCGTTCAACACTTAATGCAGTTAAAGCGAGGCCGAAGCTTACAAAAGAGTTAGTAGGAAATAAGCAGGTGATGAATATATCTTATGCATTGTGCGCGCATCTGGAGGATTTTGATGGATGGGAAGAAAAATACCGGTACTGGATCGAGGATCTTTCGGGACTTGAATATGCAACTTCGGCAAAGATGATCGAGATCAGTTTTACCAACGAAAAGCCTGAAAGACGGATCAGAGACTTATCTCCGCTTTCTGGCCTGACCCAGCTTCAGATGCTGATCCTTAAGCAGGACGGGATCGAGGATATCGGTCCGGTAAACGGGCTGGTAAATCTAAAGCAGCTTGACCTAGCGGGAAATATGGTCAGCGATGTATCGGCAATCGCAGGATTAAAGAGTATTCAGAAGATTTCGCTCGAGAGCAATAAGGTTACAGATATCAGCGCGGCAGCCGGTCTGGAAACGCTGGAATATCTGAATATCTCGAAGAACCAGATTACGAATCTTCCGGATATGAGCAGGCTTAAAAAAGTCTATTTCTTCGATGCGTCAACAAATAAGCTGACAAATGAAGATGTTGCGAAAATCAGCGCGATGAGAGGGCTTAAAGAGCTGAATATCCAAAGCAACGAAGCGATTACAGATATAAAGCCGCTGGCAAGACTGATAAGGCTTGAAAAAGATAAGACTATGCTGCCGGCAGCATTTACAGCGCAGGACAAGGAAGATCTCTTCGCGGCGATCGAGGTAAACAAGTTATTCAACAAGTTCAACATTAGTAAGATGAAACCGTCGGATACAGAAAATGCAGGACAGGCGCTGGAGGCGTATAATGCTCTGAATGACGCACAGAAGGCATACTTTGATGAGAAACGCATAAAAGCGGCACAGGAGAATAAGAAACGTGTAGAAGAAGGATTTGAACCAATATATTATGAAGAGTACGATGAGGATGGGGAAGCTCAGCCTGTTTTGGACAGGCTTGAGATCACAGTCGTAGATAAAAACGGAAAACCCATGCCGGGAGCCAAATTTATCAAACACATTGTCGGTGATAAAGAGATTTCGGCCGACAAAGATGGAATGTTAGTGATCGTACACCAGTTGAATGATGGGAATCATGAGCCATCTGTTAAAGTCAGCGGTACAGATTATGTGTCAGTGCCGGAGAAATTTGAGTATACAGTAAAAGACGGAAAGACTTATGTGGTCAATGGGAAGCGTGTGAATGGTTTTGAAAAACACCAGATCATGCTTATCCCAAAAAATGAATATGTTGACAAGAGTGACTTAAAAACGGCATTGGACAGCGCTGAAAAGGTAGAAGAAGAGTACAGATATACCGCAGCTACTTATAAAACATACGCGGATGCATTAAAAGCAGCACAGACTGCATATAGCAATGCCGATGCAACGGAAGGTGAAGTTGATACAGCGGCAGTTAATCTGACAAATGCCATTCGGGCATTGCAGAAGACAGATGTTCTTACAGAATTAAAGTTGATTGTAAAAGATGCTAATGGCAATCTGTTTACCAAGCCGTTTAAATTCCAGGTGTATGAGCCGGGTCAGAAGGGTACGGATAAAGGTTCCTGGAACAAAGAATCAGACGCGGATACAGGAATAGCTTATCTGCCTGCATCCCCTGCATGGCAGGACGGAAAAAAATGGACGGTAGACGCATGCTTTGAAGAGTTATACAGTATTAATACCTTTGATGTAGAAGTCGGGGTGAAAAATGGGCAAAGATATTATAAAACGGTCAACGGACAAAGTGTAGGACCAGATTATGAAGGCGTGGTGACTGCGACATATCATGGAAAAGAAACACCAGGATATGAACCAAGAAAGCCGGATAATACAGTTTTAAAGAACCGTATAGAGAAGGCGAAGCTGTATACCGCAGAAAATTATACGGAAAATACATTCAGCAATCTTCAGACAGCTATTCAGGCGGCAGAAGCCGCGGCAGACAAGACAGGCGCTTTCCAGGAGGATTATAACGCAGCGGCGGCAGATCTGAAGAAGGCGGAAGATGCTTTGACAGAACAGGCCAATACTGTAGAACTGGAAAAAATACTAGATCATTATATAGGTTATACTCCGGAGATGTATGTACCTGATACATGGAATAAGTATGATGCAGAATATAATGCGGCCAGGAAAGTCTATGAGGATAAAAATGCCACACAGCAGCAAGTGGATGATGCAATGTCCAGGCTTAAGGCGGCAGAAGCCTCGTTAGTCTTAAAAACGAATAAATCGGCACTTAAGAAACAGCTTGATGAAGCAAAGGCGCTGAATGAAGAAGATTATGTCAGCGGTTATGATGTGCTGCAGGCTGCGATTGCAGAAGCCCAAAAGGTGTATGACAAGGAAAGTGCTACTCAGTCAGAGACAGATGCGGCAGTAAAGCAATTGCAGGATGCGGTCAAAGGATTAGAAATAAAGAAAAAAGCCGTAGATTACTGTGATCCGGGAGTATTTAGGGCGTTAGTTAAAGATGAGCAGGGGAATCCGCTTAAAGGTGTGACTTTCAGTGTACAGACGGAAAACGGAGTCTCTGTAGAAAGAGTGAAGACCGGAGCAGACGGAATATTCGAACACTATGTTGATGGAACTAATAAAGGTAAAAAGATGATAGTCAGGTTATCAGATAAGCGTTATGCAACGAAGGATGAACATTCGTTTGTGGCAGACGGGATTAATCAGTGGGTGGTCAGCATGGTTGAGCTTGACGGAAAGGTCATGACTACTGACAGTTATACAGCTAGAACAGTTAAGCTGACTTATACTCTGACTCC
>CATLEM010000175.1 GCA_949916155.1 uncultured Dorea sp. | reverse complement strand
TTATTTTATGTTATTGTATGGTATAATAAGGGATAGGAGGGATGATATATGAATCTTCACATAACAAAATCTAAAAATGCAGAGTCTTTTTATATCTGCAAATCTTATGTAAAAGCAAATGGTAGCACTACTTCTACTATTGTCCGCAAGCTGGGGACTTTAGAACAGCTTCTTCCTGAGCATGGTCCTACAAGAGATGATGTTGTTGCATGGGCTAAAAATGAAGTGAAAATAGAAACCGAAAAATACAAAAAGGAAAAAGAAGCCAAAACCGTATTGATCCCATTCCACGCTGACAGGCAGTTAGACTATGGGAAACAGACCTTTTTCCGCGGCGGCTACCTTTTCCTCCAGTCCGTTTATTATCAGCTGCAGATGAACAATGTCTGCCGGAAGTTAAAACAGAAATATAAATTCAAGTATGATATCAACGCAATTCTTTCTGATTTGATCTATACAAGGATTCTGGAACCTTGCAGTAAGCGTTCTTCTTACAAGGCAGCATCTGAGTTTTTAGAGAAACCTTCCTACGAACTCCATGATGTGTATCGGGCATTGGATGTCCTTGGGGCTGAATGTGACCTCATCCAGGCAGAAGTTTATAAAAACAGCCATTTTCTTGGAAAAAGGAATGATAAGGTCCTTTATTATAACTGCTCGAATTATTACTTCGAGATTGAACAGGAGGATGGCGGCAAAAAATACGGGAAAAGTAAAGAGCACAGGCCAAACCCCATCATCCAAATGGGGCTGTTCATGGACGGGGATGGAATCCCCCTTGCTTTCTCGCTCTTTCCGGGAAATGCAAATGAACAGACATCCCTGAAGCCATTAGAAAAGAAAGTCCTCGGAGATTTCGGATGTCAGAAATTCATTTATTGCAGTGATGCCGGGCTGGGTTCTGAATCCATCCGGGAATACAATCACATGGGAGAACGGGCTTATATCGTAACCCAGTCCATCAAGAAGCTGAAGAAAGAAGAAAAAGAATGGGCTTTAAGTCCGCAAGGCTTTAAGAGAGTAGCGGATGATACTCCTGTCGATATCACAAAGCTTTCTGAGGATGACAAAGGACTTTATTACAAAGACGAACCTTATACCACAAAGAAACTGCACCAGCGCCTGATCATTACGTATTCCCCTAAATATGCACTTTACCAGAAATCCATCCGTGACAAACAGGTAGAGCGGGCACAAAAGATGCTGGATTCAGGGAAGCCCAAGAAGAATCGGAAAAATCCCAATGACCCGGCTCGGTTTATTGGAAAAATAGCAGTTACAAAAGAAGGGGAAGCTGCTGATATCCAACATTATCTGGATGAGGGGAAGATTTCTGACGAGGCTCGGTACGACGGGCTCTATGCAGTATGCACAGACCTTTTGGACGATGAGGTCAGTGATATCCTAAAAGTAAGTGAGGGCAGATGGCAGATCGAGGAATGTTTCCGGATCATGAAAACGGATTTTTCTGCAAGGCCTGTTTATTTACAGGATGAAAACCGGATCAAAGCACATTTCCTGATTTGTTTTCTCGCATTGACACTCTATCGTTTTCTTGAGAAAAAACTGGATTATAAGTACACCTGCGGAGAATTATTAGATACGCTGAAAGCAATGAATTTCGCTAAAATACAGGAACAGGGATTTATCCCGCTATACAGACGGGAGCTTATCACGGATGATCTTCATGAAATCTGTGGTTTCCGGACGGATTATCAATTCATAACCAAAAGCAGCATGAGGACCATTCAGAAAAAAAGTAAAGGGAAAGAATAAATTACTAGACTCCGTGACAACAGTAAAAATCGCTGTAGCCCAGAAAGCACAAGGGATACAGCGATTTTTTATTCTACTAACTGTCAAAGACAGGATTATAAGTCATTTGGAATACATCGTCAACTGTGGTATACTATAAAATATTTTGTTTGAATTTTTGATAAGATCAGGGAGGATTTAATTATGGCTTTGGATGGGATTATGATTGCCGCGGTTGCAGATGAACTTAAGAAGACGCTTACAGGAGGGCGGATCGCGAAGATCGCGCAACCGGAAAACGACGAGCTTCTTCTTACGGTGAAGACGCCGCAGGGGCAAAAAAAACTGTATATATCTGCGAGCGCTTCTCTTCCGCTTATTTATCTTACGGATGAGAATAAGCCAAGTCCTATGACTGCGCCCGGATTCTGCATGCTGCTCAGAAAGCATATCGGAAACGGACGGATCATAAGGGTCTCCCAGCCGGGGCTTGAGAGGATCATCCATCTTGAGATCGAGCATTTGGATGAGATGGGGGATCTTTGCCGCAAGAAACTGATCGTCGAGATCATGGGAAAGCACAGTAACATCATTTTCTGCGACGACAAGGATATGATCATTGACAGTATCAAGCACGTGTCCGCGCAGATGAGTTCTGTGCGGGAGGTGCTTCCCGGAAGGGAGTATTTTATACCGGATACGATGAAAAAACACGATCCTCTGACAGTCAGCGAAGATGAATTTATCCGTGTGCTCCGGGAAAAGCCTATGGCTCTTGGGAAGGCGCTTTATGTAAGCTTTACCGGAATCAGTCCTGTTGCCGCAGAGGAGGTCTGCCATCTGTCGGGGATCGAATCCGGTATTCCTGCGAAGGATTTCTCTGAGGATGAACTTTTCCATTTATACCGGCAGTTCTCCTATTACCTTGAAAATGTACGCAGCAAGACTTTCCGGCCTGTGATCTATTATGCCGAAAGTATCCCGAAGGAATTCGGAGCGCTTCCGTTGTCACATTTTAACAGATACTGCAGGGAGGACTTTGATTCTGCCTCAGCAGTTCTGATCACTTACTATGCCGCCAAAAACACCCAGACGCGTATCCGCCAGAAAAGCGCTGACCTGCGCCACATCGTACAGACATCGCTGGAACGGAACCGAAAAAAATACGACCTGCAGTCCAGACAGATCAAAGACACCGCAAACCGGGAGAAATATAAAGTCTACGGCGAACTGATCAACACCTACGGCTACAACCTTGCAGCCGACGCAAAGGAGCTTACCTGCCTTAACTATTATACGAACGAAGAGATCACCATTCCCTTGGATTCCGCAAAGACACCCCAGGAAAACTCGCAGAAATACTTTGCAAAATACAACAAACAGAAACGAACCTTTGAAGCGCTTACCAAACTGATCAAAGAAACGGCTGAAGATATCGAATATCTGGAATCCATAAGCAATGCCCTCGATATCGCCTTGAATGAAGACGACCTTCTTCAGATCAAGGAAGAACTGACCATGAGCGGCTACATGCGCCGCAAGTTCAGCAAAAAAAAGGTGAAGATCAAGAGCCGCCCCCTCCATTACATCTCCAGTGACGGCTACCATATGTATGTAGGAAAAAATAATCTCCAGAACGATGAACTTACCTTTTCCTTTGCCAACGGCAATGACTGGTGGTTCCACGCAAAAAAGACCCCCGGCTCTCATGTGATCGTAAAGACAAACGGAGACGAGCTTCCGGACCGGACATTTGAGGAAGCCGGACGGCTGGCAGCCTATTATTCCAAAAAACAGGGGAGCGACAAGGTAGAGATTGACTATGTAGAAAAAAAACACGTCAAAAAGCCCAACGGCGCAAAACCCGGCTTTGTCGTATATTATACCAATTATTCCCTGGTTATAGATTCTGATATCTCGGGGATAGAGGCTGCGGCGGAGTGATCTGCCGCAGCCTTTGTCAAATCTTTATTCATAAGTACCTGCCAGATAATCGATAAACTGCTGTGCCGTCCTGCCGGACAACCCGCCGTGACTGAGTTCCCACTTATTCGCCTCCAAAAGCAGTTCCTCTTCAGGCATGGTGATATGGTTCCTCTTCGCAAGCTGCCTTACGATCTCCTGAAATTCCTTTTTTTCCGGCTTTCCAAAATATATCGTAACGCCGAACCTTGCCACTAAAGACAGCTTCTCCTGCACTGTGTCATTGCTGTGAAGATCTTCCTCGCGCTCTTCCTTATCCCGGAAGCTCTCCCGTATCAGGTGCCTCCGGTTGGAGGTGGCATAGATCAGCACATTATCCGGCTTTCGCTCTAAGCCCCCTTCGATCACTGCCTTCAGATACTTATATTCTGTCTCAAACTCTTCAAAGGAAAGGTCGTCCATATAGATGATAAATTTATAATTACGGTTCTTGATCTGTGAGATCACATCATTCAGGTCGCGGAACTGATGCCTGTACACTTCAATCATGCGGAGTCCCCTGTCATAATACTGGTTCAAAACAGCCTTGACGGAAGAAGATTTTCCTGTGCCCGCATCTCCGAACAGCAGACAGTTATTCGCCTTTTTGCCATTTACAAAGGCCTCTGTATTATCAATCAGCTTCTTCTTCGCGATCTCATACCCGATGAGGTCATCAAGATGGACATGGGCGATCTTTGTGATGGGCACGATCTTCGCCCCGTCTTCTTTGTGCTCCACCCGAAACGCTTTATGAAGCCCCAGTTTCCCCACGCCGAAATCTTTGTAAAACCGGGTGACAATTTTTTGAAACTCTGCTCCGTCCGACGCTTTTGCCAAATGCTCTCCCAGTTCACAGATCCTGTCCCTGATCCGCTGGTTAAAGACTTTGCCATGTCCGCCGCTCCCTTCATAATCTTCAAGCAAAGACATGCAGTCCGTCTCTAAAATCTCTTCCATCTCCGTAAAATCATACTCAAACAATTCCTTAAATATCTCGAAGTCGTGCAATGCCGCCCGGTTGATACTGCCCCCGGTCTCCCCCACGATCTCGCAAGTAGTACTGTAGGCATTCTCATGGCTGGCAAGCAGATAAGTCAGATATATATGCCACAGATTACCAAAAAAACCATGGCTTACCGATAATTCCAACAATCTGTTGGCCGTCTCAAAAAGAAGCTCCTTCAAATCTTCCCTGTTGTAATATTCATTCTTATAATTGTCCATCAGAAAAGCCATATCCGACAGGATACGCCCATCCTCCATCTGACGGTACAGCATAAATTCATTCGTTCTCATCATCATCTCTCCCTGTGATTTTTCTGCACCCTGTTTCTGAATAGTGTGCTGATCTTTCTAATAATTTCCGAATATACGCAGATTCAGGCTCTCCTCCCTGAGACCCCTGATCGCGTTCTTCACTGCCGCATCTCCAAGGTTCCCGTCAAAGTCAATAAAGAACCGATATTCCCAGTTGTGTCCCTCTACCGGCCTTGACTCAATCTTTGTCATATTCAGGTTATTGTAAACAAAATGCGACAGAAGCTGATACAGTGATGCCGGCTCGTGAGGCAGTTCAAAACAGATACTGATCTTTTTCGCATCCCTGGAA
>CATLEM010000174.1 GCA_949916155.1 uncultured Dorea sp. | reverse complement strand
CGTCGCTGGTACTGACAGACAAGGAGCTTTTAACACTTCCTCTTTCTACCTACAGCTTCTACGGAACCTACTCGGCAGATTACGGTACGATCATGGCAGGGCTTCTGCTCTGTGTAGTTCCGATACTTGTTCTGTATGTTGCGCTGCAGAAACAGATTATCGGCGGTGTCGTTGCGGGCGCTGTGAAGTAAAGATATTTTGCGTACTGCAAAGGAGGGTATTGAAAAATACCCTCTTTATTACTATACTGAGGTAAGAAAAACAAAATAAAACAGACAGGCAGGAGACTGGCATGGCAAAGAATACATTACATCTGAAAGCACCGGGAAACTGGATCAATGACCCAAACGGGTTTATCTATTATCAGGGAAAATATCATCTGTTTTACCAGTATTTCCCGTATGCCCCTGTGTGGGGGACGATGCACTGGGGGCATGCGGTCAGCGATGATCTAATACACTGGGAACATCTGGGAGTCGCTTTGTTTCCCACGAGATATGAGGACGCAAACGGCTGTTTTTCGGGAAGTGCGATAGAACACGACGGGAAGATGGCCCTGTATTACACAGGTATCCATTATAATCAGGTCAATGCGGAAAATATACATGTTGATTCGAAGGATTACGATGCGTCACAGCTTATGATATCGTCAGAGGACGGGTTTCATTTTGATAATTTCAGAGGGAAACGGGTGATCGTCCCGAAAATAGAAGATACAGAGAACGGAGACCGTAAAGATACAAGAGATCCCAAGGTATGGAAAGACGGAGATTGCTTTTATATGGTTCTTGGAAGTACGTATAAGGGGGAGACGGGCCGGGCGCTTTTTTATAAAAGCGAGGACGGAAGAAACTGGAACTATGTGTCTCAATTTCGAAGCGAGAGGTTCGGAAAGACGCTGGAGTGTCCGGATATCTTTAAGATAGGGGACAGCTATGTGTTTGTCGGATCGCCCATGTATATCGCGAAAGATGCCGGCGGCTATGAACATCACGCAGTCTGTATGCCGGCGGATTTTGAGCCGGAGACATGCAGCCTGAATCTTCATGGGAATTACCAGTATATGGATTACGGGCTGGATCTCTACGCGCCGCAGACTAATGTTGATGCTGAAGGCAGGCGTGTGATGATCGCCTGGCTGCGTATGCCGAAAGCCGTAGAGCAGGCAGGGAAAGAACCATGGAATGGAATGATGTGTCTTCCAAGAGTTGTAGAACTGGAAAATGGCCACATTTATTTCCGTGTGCATCCGGAGGTTGATCAGTTTTTTGAAAAGGAAATACTGTCAGAAGAGAAGGTTTTTGACGGAGAAAAAGATTTTCAGGAGCTTCCTGTTCATAAAGGAGAACCATACCGTATCCGGGTGAAGCTTAAGGAAGGAGAGACACTGGATATCGGCGGGTTTAAAGTCCGTGCGGAAAGGGATTTTATCAGGACGGACAGAAGCAGTGTGTTCGGAGATATAAAAGGGCACCGTATGGTGAGCAGTACGCCGAAGGTATATGGAAGTTATGAACTGGATATTTTTGTGGAGCCGAATCTGATCGAAGTGTTTGTCAACGGCGGGGAATATGTGATCAGCAACGCAGTGTACGGGCTTGGCGGTTATATTAAGGGACGTGTGGAAAAAATCTCGGCCGGTAAAGACAGTGATGTGTAATCGGCAGCGATATGCCGCGGCATCAGAATGTCTGGGAATAATAATATGTATAATCTGACAGCTATGGTACATACTACCTGAAAAAGAGAAGGAGTGTGTAACATGGCTGTTGATTTTAAAGAGAGTAAGACAAGAGAAAATCTTATGCGCGCATTTGCGGGAGAGAGTCAGGCAAGAAACCGCTATACGATTGCTGCAGAGGCGGCAAAAAAGCAGGGAATGTATGCAGTAAACCAGATATTCCTTTTTACGGCGGATCAGGAGAGGGCGCATGCAGAGAGATTCTATGGGCTGTTAAAAGATCTTTCCGGAACAACGATTCATATTGACGGAGGGTATCCGGTGGATCATTTTGATGATGTAGTGAAGCTGTTAAAGTCTGCCCGGCATAATGAGATGGAAGAGTTCGAAGATGTATATCCGGCATTTGCAAAGATTGCAAAGCAGGAGGGCTTCGAGGAAGTGGCGTATACATTCCGTGCGATTGCCAAAATTGAGGAAATCCATGGGAAACGGTTCGGCAAACTGGCGGAAATGATTGAAAATAATAAGTTTTATGAGAGAGAAGAAGAGCAGGACTGGATGTGCCTGAACTGCGGACATATCTATCATGGGGAAAATGTTCCGGCAAAATGTCCGGTGTGCCAGCATGAGAGAGGATATTTTATCCCGGTGGGACTGGCTCCGTATCTGGCCCCATGCTGTATGGACGAATAAGCGAACAGAGGCAGCCGGCTGTATTTGTACCGTACTGTGTGAAAGACCTTGCGGCTTGGCATAGGACATGCCCACTGGTCATATGATAGATAAATGACAGCTACGGGAGTATGGTTTTGACAGGACAGAAGGTTGAGAATCTTTTAAATCTGGCGCTTGATGCCACGGAAGAAGAGAGAGAAAAATCCCTTCAGCTTGATGTGGGTTACAATCCAATCGAGCGGTCATGGGAACTGATCATCAAGTATTCAGGGAATCTGGATGCAGTGAGGGAGATAGCGGAGCAGACGACCGAACTTATGAATGAATATGCAGTGATAAGGATTTTAGAATCCCGCATTAATGAGTTGGCGGCCCTGCCTCAGATTGAATATATAGAAAAACCGAAGAGGCTGTTTTTTGAGACGGCGAATGGAAGAAGGGTATCTTGCATCGATGCGGTGCAGGATACCCGTTTTTCTCTGTTTGGACAGGGAGTTTTAGTGGCAGTGATCGATTCGGGCATTGATTATACACTGGAGGATTTTCGCAATTCTGATGGTACAACGAGGATCCGGGCGATTTGGGATCAATCTTTAAGGCCGCGGGAGGGAGAGAGCGCGCCGAACGGATATGAAATCGGAGTGGAATATACAAAGGAAGTGATCGATGAGGCGTTGAAAGCTCAGACACCGGCGGAGAGAGGGAAGCTTATGGCCACCAGAGACACAACCGGCCACGGAACGGCAGTAGCGGGGATCGCGGCGGGAAATGGGAGAGGCGCGGGTACAGATTACCGGCGCTATGCAGGAGCGGCGCCGGAGAGCGAGCTTTTGATCGTAAAGCTGGGGAATCCGTCAAGTGATGGATTCCCGCGGACAACGGAACTTATGATGGGAATTGATTATGTGATTCGCAAAGCTCTTGCATATCAGATGCCGGCAGCAGTTAACATAAGCTTTGGAAATACTTACGGCTCCCATGACGGAACTTCGCTTTTGGAGAGGTTTATCGACGACATGTCTAATGTGTGGAAGAATTGCATCTGTATCGGGACTGGTAATGAGGCTGCAGGTGCCGGACACGTATCCGGGAGGATTACGGATGAGAGTGAGGCTGTGATCGAGCTTGCAGTTCAGGATAATCAGCCGTCATTGAATGTGCAGATCTGGAAGGAATATGTGGATGTGATGGACATATCCATTATATCGCCGTCAGGAATCCGGATCGGGCCGGTGCAGGAGATACTGGGACCTCAGAGATATGTGGCAGGGCAGACAGAAATCCTCCTGTATTATGGAGAGCCAAGTCCCTACAGTACGGCGCAGGAGATCTATATTGATATGATCCCGCGGGAGAGCTATATAAACAGCGGCGTCTGGCGGATCGTGCTGGTTCCGGTAGATATCGTGTCGGGTGAATTCCAGATGTGGCTGCCAAGTGAAGGAGTGCTGAACAAAGGAACTGCCTTTTTGTATCCGACAGATAATATGACACTGACCATTCCCTCAACAGCAAGACGGGTAATATCAGTGGGGGCATATAATGGGCTGACACTTGCCTATGCGGATTTTTCAGGGCGCGGTTCGCTCTCAAGATGGGGGGAGAATATCGTAAAGCCGGATATCGCGGCTCCAGGCGTTGACATTATGACAACAGCAGCAGGAGGAGGGTATGCGGCCGTCAGCGGAACTTCTTTTGCCACGCCCTTTGTGACGGGCGGAGCGGCGCTGATGATGGAATGGGGGATTGTGCGTGGGAATGATGCTTATCTGTATGGGGAGAAGGTGAAGGCGTATTTTAGGCGCGGGGCGAAGCCGCTGCCGGGGTTTACAGAGTATCCTAATCCGTTGGTGGGGTATGGGGCGCTTTGTGTGAGGGATAGTCTGCCAGTTTGAAAAATTTTATTGAAATTAAGAAAATGAAAACATATTCTTCTCAGTTTTATAAAATAATGATATACTAAAACCATTAGGGAGGTATCGAGAATGGCTGTTATAACGTATAATGACCAGTTGAGAAGGTTATTAGCTAATGTGAGATGCGTACTGGCATTTGATACAGCGGCAGACTTTTTGGGATTAACGAATGGTGGATATAGATCTGTAGTGCAGATTTTTGTTGATAAAAAACAAAATATTGAAGGAACTGAACAGACTTTGGTGCCTTCTTTAGAGACTCTTAAGTATGAAGAACGCAATGGGTTGAAATGTACAACAGTAAGCCAGACCATTATAGATCTTCTTGAACAAAATGGTGATGAACAGATTATTACAGAAAGTCTGGCAAATTATTATGAAGAGAATAATGAAAGTTTTGAAGGACTAGTGATACCAGCGCGTTTGCAATCAAGATTTGAAAAGTACAGAGTGTGGGCAATAGAATATTATGAAGAGTAGGTGACATATTTGGAGTTGATGGATTTTCTATATAGAGTTATGGAAGAGCTGGGAAATGCAGGTGTACCAATTGTCTTCAAAGGAGCAATGGTTCTTAATCTTGCAATTAAAAATAACAATCCATCAAAGGTAGAACGGGCAACCAGAGATATTGATGGAGACTGGGTCGGAGAATTACCGACAATGAAGGAAATAGAAAAAGCGTTGCAAAATGCTGTAAATAAAGTGGATTCTTCTTTAAATGTTCAAGTCGTCAGAGTGTTTGGGGAAAGGAAGTCAGCAGGATTCAAAATTAGCAATGAGAGAGGAGAAAAGATTGCAAGTATTGATTTGAGCATTAGACAAAACCGATTTTGTAAATCATATATTTCTTATGTGAATGGAGTGGCTATTAAAGGAGCCAGCTTATCAAAAATGCTGTCGGATAAAATTTATGCAATTTCAAGTGGAAATGTGTGTAGAAGAACAAAAGATGTTTTAGATATATATGTGATGTCTTTTATTATGAAAATTGATGCGGATGAATTGCATCGAATATGGAAAGAGTCGGGCAGAGTACTTGGAGATTTTAAGGAATATAAAATACGATTTTCTGAATTGGAAGAAGCTT
>CATLEM010000173.1 GCA_949916155.1 uncultured Dorea sp. | reverse complement strand
AGATGGCGGTGCTTAACGGAAGGATGGATGAGAGGGCAGTGCTGTGCGTGGATGAGGAGATTTTGTCCCAGTGTATGAACCGCCGGTCTCTTCTTTATGATAAAAACGGCGAGGAACATTATAATCTGATATCAGCGCTTCACAAATCCATGAGAAACAGCGATCCGGATGCGGCCGTTTACTGGATGTGCCGGATGTTAGACGGCGGCGAGGATCCTTTATATATCGCAAGGCGGCTGGTCCGTTTCGCAAGCGAGGATGTGGGGATGGCAGATTCCCATGCGCTCCAGGTGGCGGTGGCGGCGTATCAGGCCTGTCATTTTCTCGGGATGCCGGAATGTGACGTGCACTTAACTCACGCGGTTGTCTATCTTTCTATGGCGCCGAAGTCCAATGCGCTCTATATGGCATGCGAGAAATGCAAAGCGGACATTAAAGAACTTCCGGCAGAGCCTGTTCCTCTAAATATCTGCAATGCGCCTACGGCGCTGATGAAAGAGATGGATTACGGCAAGGGTTATATCTATGCCCATGATACGAAAGAAAAGATAGCCAGGATGCAGTGCCTGCCGGATGCGCTTAAGGGAAAGCGCTATTACCGGCCGGGAGCAGCGGGGGAAGAACTTAAAGTAAAGGAAAGGCTTGAAGAAATTCTGGCATGGAGGCACGAAGATGATACTGATAGCGGTTGTTGATGATGATTATGGTATGATGTTCAACAGACGGAGGCAGAGTAAAGACAGCGCTCTGCGGGAGCGTGTACTTAGTCTGGCCGGGGACGGGAAGCTTTGGATGAACGCCTATACATACGGGCAGTTTTCAGACAGCGACGGCAGTGCGATCTGTGTAGATGAGGATTTTCTTGCCAAAGCCGGTACGGGCGAGTATTGCTTCGCGGAGAATGTTCCCCTTGATTCCTGCGAGGAAGATATCGAAGAAATTATTTTGTTCCGATGGAACCGGAAGTATCCGTCAGATGTCCGGTTTGCGATCGATCTTGGAGACTCTGTATGGAAGCTGACAAAAACGAGAGAATTTGCCGGTTCATCCCATGAAAAGATCACAGAGGAGGTATATGTCCGTGTATAAGAAAAAACGAGTTGTTTTGATATGGCTTTTGCTGTTCGGGGTACTGCTGTCAGGCTGCGCCGGTAAATCTTCGCTAAAGGATGATTCTCCTCAGAATGAGCAGGTATCCGCTGAGGAAAAGAAGTCTGATTCAGATATAGAGGAAACCGTAAATCTGACAGAGCAGGCGGAAAACACTGTGCTGACGGACTCTTTTGACCTGTCAGATATCCCTGAGTACAGCGGTTCGCCCTATATCCCGGTCAATGGCAATGTACCGGATTTTACAAGAGAGGATTTGACGACGGATTCCTTTGAAACGTACAGCGAGCTGGATGAGCTTGGCCGGTGCGGTGCTGCATATGCCAGTGTAGGGACGGATCTTATGCCGGATAAAAAGCGCGGTTCGATCAGCAAGGTAAAGCCTTCCGGCTGGCATTCAATAGAATACGATAACGTGGAGGGAGACAGTCTTTATAACCGCTGTCATCTTATCGGCTATCAGTTAACCGCTGAAAATGCCAACGAAAAAAACCTGATAACCGGAACCAGATATCTTAACACAGAAGGGATGCTTCCTTTTGAAAACATGGTGGCCGATTATGTAAAGGAGACAAAAAACCATGTGCTTTACCGGGTAACGCCGGTCTTTGCAGGCGATGATCTGATCGCGGGGGGCGTACGCATGGAGGCGATGTCGGTAGAAGATGAGGGAGAGGGGATTTTATTTCACGTCTATTGCTATAATGTCCAGCCGGGTATTGCAATTGATTATGCTACGGGAGGCAGCTGGGCAGACGGCAGGACGGCTTCAGGGGACACCCGCAAAGATGAAATAAATAACCATGAAACGAAACAGCAGAAAGAGAAAAAAGCAACATATATTCTGAATACGAATACAAATAAGTTCCATAAGCCTTCCTGTTCCAGCATAAAAAAGATGACGAAAGCTAATAAGAAAGAATATACCGGTAGCAGGGAGGATCTGGAAAACACAGGCTATGATCCCTGTAAGAGGTGCAAACCATGACCGGTGCGTTGGGGAGGACTTACCGGAATTGACGTTTCTTTTATACTTGATGTTTCGTGTCACCGAGAGGCAGGAGATAATATGAAGACAATTAAAATCGAAGAAAACAATATTTTCATACTTATGAGGATACAGGAGAACGGTGAGATTAAGCTTTTGCATTTTTCTTCCGTTCCCTTTTGTGAAGAATCTGTTGACCCCGGCAGAGTACCGGAGCGGTTCCAGTTCATCGGGATGAATCTGTCCGGAATTGACCGCCCCTATGAGCGGCACGGGAATAGCTACGCGGTGACGGCTCCCGGTTACCGGATGAAGTATATCAGCCATGAAGATAAGAGAAACGGGAAGGGAAGATATATCGTATTCCATACCGCGGATGAGATAACACAGATGCATGTGTTTTCCCATCTGCAGTTTTATGACGGGCTTTCTGTCGTACGTATCTGGCATAAGGCAGAGAATAGGGGAAAGGATAAGCAGACACTGGAATACATTGCCAATTTCAATTATGAGGGGATCGAAAAAGAAGGGGATCTTCCTAGAGATGAGAAGATGAAGCTCTATCTTCCTCACAATAGCTGGCAGAGGGAACTGAACTGGAAATGTTACACATTTGCAGAATTAGGACTGAGGCAGGTGCAGCCGGATAAGGTTCAGCGTTCCTCCAATCTTGTGCGGGTGTCTAATACGGGGAACTGGTCCGCGAAAGAATACCTTCCTATGGGGTACGTGGAAAATACACAGGCACAGACAGGGCTTTTCTGGCAGATTGAACATAATGGTTCATGGCATTGGGAGATCGGAGAGCAGAACGGCCATCTCTACCTTGCTCTCGGCGGTCCTAACGAGATTTATTCCCACTGGTTTAAGGAGTTAGAGCCGGGAGATTCTTTTGAGACGGTAAAAGCGGCCGTAGGGGTGACGGCAGAAGGGTTTGATGATGCTATGGGAACGCTTACCAGATACCGCCGCAGGATCAGAAGAAAAAATACGGATAACGAAAAACTTCCGGTCATTTTTAATGATTATATGAACTGCCTCTGGGGCAGCCCCATAGCAGAAAAGGAATACCCGATGATCAGGGCCGCGGCTGATGCAGGCTGCGAGTATTACTGCATTGATGCGGGCTGGTATGCGGACGGCGACTGGTGGGACAGCGTGGGAGAGTGGAAAGTAAGTGAGATACGTTTTCCGGAGGGACTGAAGAAGGTGACAGATTATATCCAAAGCTGCGGTATGGTTCCCGGTCTGTGGCTGGAGCCGGAAGTGATGGGGATCCATTGTAGGCTGGCTTCACAGGTGCCTGATGACTGGTTTTTCATGCGCCATGGAAAGAGAGTCTATGACAGGAGCCGTTTCCAGCTGGACTACCGCAATCCGGAAGTCATTGACTATATAACAGGTATCGTGGATACACTGGTAAAGGAATATGGCATAGGGTATATTAAGACAGATTACAATATCGAACCCGGTATCGGAACAGAGACATATGCTGATAGCTTTGGGGAAGGGATGCTCGGGCACGAGCGTGCTTATCTTGCGTGGCTTGACAGCTTGTGGGAAAAGTATCCGGAACTTGTGATCGAGAATTGTTCAAGCGGCGGCCTGAGAATGGATTATGCCATGCTTTCCCGGTGCAGTATCCAGTCTACCAGTGATCAGGATGATTATATCAATTATTCTGTTATCGCTGCCAATGCCCCTGCGGGAGTGACGCCGGAGCAGGCGGCGGTGTGGGCATATCCCATGAACCATGAAGAGGAAGTGCCGGAAGAAGAGCTTAAGGAGGAAACTATTTTCAATATGGTAAATGCCATGCTTCTGCGTATCCATCAGAGCGGGCATCTTGCCAGTCTGGATGAGGGCAGGAAGGGACTGGTGAAGGAAGGAATCCGGGTTTATAAGACGATTCGGAACGACGTGAAAGACATGGTGCCTTTCTGGCCTCTTGGACTTGCTGACTATGAAGATGTGTGGGTGAGCCTGGGGCTTAAGTCGGAGACGAAAGCCTACCTGGCAGTATGGAAGAGAATGGATGGTCCGGGTAAGATCGAACTGACGGTGCAAGAAGCCTGCGGCCAGGGACAGAAAGTAAATGTACACTGTATCTATCCGGCGAAAGAAGAGACAGTGTACGAATATGATTCTGTAAGACAGATATTGAAGATAAAGACAGATAAGAAAAGAATGGGACGTCTATTCGAGATCAGATATCTGTGAATAGATTCGGAATGATTTTTACAGCTCTGCCGAGATGCTGCCGAGAATTTCCCACGCTGCGTCCCGCTCCTGTCTTTGTTCTGCAGTAAGCTCAGAATAAGGGCAAAGCATAGGATGCTGCCGTTCGCCGTCATGCCGGAAGGGACCGTGACTCCAATTGTAAAAAGTATAAAAGCGAAGCCAGCGTATATGGTCAATCTTCCTGTACATATCTTTTGTTTCCTCATCGGTTTTTGTCTCGCAGTATTTTTCGTATGCCTTTTTTACTGTTTCAGCGGAAATCTCTGTGATTGATTCATCCCTGAGAAGGATGCGGATCTTCTGAAGCAGATGATCCGCAGCGGCTATTTTAGATTCCCGGTGGAAATCATCGAGATTGTCCCAGCTTAATGTAGGGTAAGATACGGATCTGCGGAAAATGTCGTTGAGAGTGATTGCTGCTTTGTTGAGTGAAGTCCGCATGATTTGATTCGGGGTATAGATCTCATCGTTAGTACCAAAGTAGGACACGCCGGGGGCTTTGCGGTTGCTATGAAGGTCAATATGTCCCCGGATCCGGTAATATCTGTTCAGCTGCCAGAAAATGCTCCATCCCATCGGTTCGTCATCCGGACAGATGATGATCCGGTCAGCAAATTCGAGCACATCAGGGCTGGAAGCCCAAAGTTCTTCATGAAAGATCAGCGAATCTTTGGTGTCTGAAGGCTTTCCCATAGAAAAGACCTCGGAAAGATGCCGGTGCATGGCAAGAAATTCTTTCGAATTTCCAAAGATGTGGTATGCTACATGCTGATGTACGGAGATTACATTTGTCAGGATCGCACGTTCGAGGATGCAGCGGCCGTAGTTGCCGAAACCGATGATAACGATTGTATTTTCACGGATACAAAGAGGATGGGAGCGCCAGTACTGTCTGGCGCAGCAGTCATAGCTGTGGAAAAAATTGATATTTCCGGACAAGTGGTCCTGGCCGTTAGTAGTTCTGGCGTAGACATCTACCGGCAGACTGTGAAGGTCGACAGCGCGGCTGTTGACTCCGATATCATTTTCCTTCATCAGGAATATCTTGCATCTTTTGCC
>CATLEM010000172.1 GCA_949916155.1 uncultured Dorea sp. | reverse complement strand
CTGCGGCTTTGTGTTAAGGCATGACACCGTAGCATCGTAGCTTTCATCCTCTTTGTGACGTTTCTTAAACTCTTTTAACTCTTCTGCCATAGCAGACACATCCTCCGCTCCGGCGTCGATCAAAACCAGCTTCGTCGGACCCTGTCGGATATTGACTCCCTCGATTTTTTCCTCTTCCTCAGGAATCGGCTCTCCCGTATAGATATCCCTTGTCTTCCAAAACTCTCTTGCCTTTTCGAAATACGCATCAGAAAAGACAACCAGATTATCCCTGAGCCCCTGACGGAACGCACCAGTAAGAACACCGATCTCCTCTCCCTCTATCGTTTTAAAATAATACCCGATATCCTTCCTCTTTGACCAGGCCGCGTCCGCGAATCCGATCGGGCAGGGTTGTCCTATATGAAGGAGCGGTTCTTTCCGGGATGAGAAAAAATCTACCGGCTGTGCTTTTACAGACTTATCCTGCTGATGGACAAGATATACCCTGTCTCCATCATCATCCAGATGAAGCGGACGCGCACTGTAGGAGCCATCAAGCGCTGCTTTCAGAGAATGATAGGTGCTTTCTGATATCCCGATATGCTGTCCCTGAAACGGAGGTACATCATTGTACATGCCTTCTGTTCTTTCTGTGGAATCAAAATTGGATACCCGTACTATAGGATAGACCTGCATCCCGATATCATATTTTTCACTGAGCCCTTTAAAAATATCATCGTCCTCATCGTCAGCAACACACACGATATCATAAGGGTACAGTGTATCTGCGTCCTCCGCGATCTTCACTGAGACGGCCTGAAAAGAAAAATAGAACAACGCAAAGAACTGGATCATCACCATTCCAAAGATATAGCCTGTATTTGTCTTTGACTTATGGAAAAGCTGGTTATGGATAAGAAGCTTTCTAAGATAACTGTCCCGCCTTTTCTCCCCTGAAAACCATTCCGCAATCCCGTAACGAAGCACAAGAAATATACCTGCAGACAGCACCCCCAATAGCTTCACATCTTCAAAATTCCTAAGCTGCCTGTACGCACAGACACTGTAAACAATAAAAGAAAGCCCCAGAACAAGGAAACCCTTCCTCCACCGCCCAGGCATCTTCTCCCGGACAGCCCTAAGCTCCGTAGATCTTCCCATATTAAAATCAACAAAGATATCTCTCGCCGCCATAAAAGATACGAGAAACAGAAGGCAGAGCGCAAGCACTGATTTCATATAAGGCGATACTCCCGCCGAAGACCACTTTATATGCTGACCGGTGAGCGTCTGTGACTTCATGGAAAACAGCATCATCACTCCCGTTCCCGCAAGGCCGCCCGCAATCAGCGTAAAGAAAAGAAGCGATACGAACTCCACCGCCGCAAAATACCAGAGCGTTCTCCTTCGCATCCCCAGCGTCAGAAAGATCCCGTAATTTTTCGCACGGCATCTCAGGTAGTAAAACACAAGGATAACGGTAATGATCACCGACATGATACCCACCGGGACCACAGCGTTCATCAGTATGATATTAAGGCCCCCGAAGACCTGGTCCATACCCACATATCTGTTGTTAACTGCCAAAAGCTCCTTCATCCCAAACCCGATGATGAAAAATGCAAATACCATGCTGCTGCACAAAAACAGAAGAATATAATCTTTCCAGCTACTTCTGAAATTCTTCCAGACGAACCGGTAGAATAATTCATTGTACCTGCCCGCAAAGGCAAGTCTCCTTTGTTTTTCCTCCTTTTCCTCCTTCTCTTTGGCATGATACTCCTTAGAAGCCTGTTTCGTCTCATCCCAGACTCCCATGATCTTCACCGCTGCAAGCTCTATCGCACAAAAAAGCAGAATCATTCCTGCAGCTGCTATTCCTATACTTTGATCTGTAGAGATGTCCAGGATCGTATATCCCGACATATGGATATAGAACCCCATCAGAGCGGCAGCAAACGCCCCGATATGACACCACCCGTCCTTCCTTCGAAGCATGGACAAAAGATGAAACACACTCAGCAGAAAAAACACACCGTAGATGATCAGCTCGATACATACACCTGTTTTCAATGCAGATACATTGTCCACATACATATAGACATCCGTTCCCGCAATCATCGTTTCCAAACCTGATTTTTTCATCTCCACCGCCAGCCGGATTAAATTATAACGTTTCTCCCCAATAACGGCCCACGGAAAAAACAACAGGATAAAATTTATTCCGTAAAACACAAAAGAAGTGATCACCTGCCTTAACATAATCTCACGGCCGGACTGTTTCTTTTCTTTCTTCTTCATCTTTCATCCTCCTCCCAGACATAAAACAACCATTACTCCTACAGCAGCAGCAGCAGGCCGCTGACTGCAAATACGATAAACATGACGGCCTTATAAAAAACAGACTCCAGCATGATACTGTTAAAAACTTCTGTCCGCCTTTTCTTTTTCACGCCGGTCAGGTACAGGATCTCTTCGGCAAAGAAGTAGACCGTCAATCCTATCGTTGTTGGATCCCCCATACAGCTGTATATATCAAGCGGGACATGTTTATCCCATATCATTTTTGAGACGTCGCCATTGTATTTCAGCATCATATTCATTCCGAAAATACATAACATAACATTCAGCGGTATATCTATCCAGACAATTTTCTCCAGGTAATTCCCCCGCACCTCTGTCCTGATCATCTCCTTTCCGGTCTTTAAAAGTTCTTCCTCCGAAAGATTCTGACATCTTTCCTCCGTCCCTACGACAAGCTCCTTAGACATCTCCCCAAGAAGCCTTCTGCAGGAATCACATTCTTTTATATGCTCCTCCACCAGCCGCCTGCTTCCTTCGCTGCAGCAGTCATCCAGATACAAGGGCATCAAATCCCTGATAATCTCACATTTCATTTTCTCCGCCCCTTTCCAGCCGTTCTATGATCATACATTTTGCGCGGTAATACGTCACCCTCGCCCATGATTCCGATTTCCCAAAGAGGCGGCTGATATCCTGATAAGAAAGCTCAGCCATGACACGAAGTGTAAATACCTCCTTGTACGGTTCCGGCAGTACATGCAGGATCTGATGGATCCGTATCTGTTCGTCATAGGCGATAAACCGTTCCTCCGGGCTTTCCTCCCACGGCTCCTCTCCAGCAGCCGCCTCTTTGGCAATACGCTTTCTCTTTCTGCAGTATGCAAAATACTCATGCTTTGCGATCTGGCACAGCCAGACAGACATCTTACAGGTTCCGCGAAACTTTTCCATATTCTCAAAAGCGATCGAAAATGTGGACTGGGTCAGCTCCTCGGCAATATCTTCGCTGCCGCTCAGTTTCAGGAGAAAATTATAGACATCCCGCAGATATTCCACATAGACTTTTTCAAAATCCTGCACCCACTCCACCTCCTTATCTATAAGAGTAAGAATCTCCTGTTTTGTTACAAAAAAGATGAATATTTTTGAAAAAAGCTGCAAATCAGTCACTGATTCGCAGCTTTTTTCCTTTACTCGGAAAAACATCCTTTTTTTCCGCACCATTTTCTTTGTACAGTTGTCTTTCTAATCTTTTTGCAGTTAACTTTCTATCGTTGCGCTTCTACAGCTGTCCCTCCAGTACTTCTTTCACCTTCGCTACCGCCGCATCGATCCCGTCAGGATTCTTTCCGCCTGCCTGAGCCATATTCGGGCGTCCGCCCCCGCCTCCTCCTACTAAGGAAGCGATCTCTTTGATCAGGTTGCCGGCATGGGCGCCTCTTCCCACCGCCTCTTTTGTTGCCATAGCCATAAGGCTTACCTTACCGCCTGCTGCCGATGCAAGAACCACGACGCCTTCCCCGAGCTTATCTTTTAACTGGTCGCCGAGCTCTCGCAGTCCGTTCATGTCCACACCTTCTACCTTTGCGGCAAGAAGCTTCACACCCTTAACCTCTGTCACCTGATCCGTCACATCGCCCATGGCATCCTGAGCCTGTTTGCTCTTTAAGCTCTCGATCTCGCTCCTAAGCGCCTTATTCTCCGCCATCAGAGACTTAAGCTTTTCCATGAGCTGGTCCGGCTTTGCCTTCACAAGCTTTGAAACTTCCGCAAGCCTTACTTCCAGTCCGTTGTAATATTCCATGAGGCCCTGAGAGGTCAGCGCCTCGATCCTCCTCACTCCAGCAGCAACCCCCGTCTCAGAAATGATCTTAAATGCGGTGATCACACCTGTATTTTCCACATGGGTTCCTCCGCAGAACTCCTTCGAGAACTCTCCCATGCTTACCACACGGACGATATCTCCGTATTTCTCGCCAAAGAGAGCCGCCGCCCCGGTCTTTCTGGCCTCCTCGATCGGCATATTCTCCGCCTTAACCGGCAGACAGCCCATGATCTGCTCGTTGACAATATCCTCTACCTTTTTTATCTCCTCCGGCGTCATGGCCGAGAAATGTGTAAAGTCAAAACGAAGTCTCTCTGCATTGACCGAGGATCCCGCCTGCTCCACATGATTCCCAAGTACCATCCGCAAGGCTTTCTGGAGAAGGTGCGTCGCGCTGTGATTGTTAGCTGACAGCGCCCTCTTCTTTGTATCAATAGCAAGGGTAACGGTATCTCCCGTCTTTACCATGCCTTTTGTAACATGACCCTTATGCCCGATCTTGCCGCCAAGAAGCTTTAACGTATCCTCCACACAGAACGCAAAATCTTCTCCGCGGATAACCCCGGTGTCCGCCTCCTGACCGCCGCTTGCGGCATAGAAGGGAGTCTCCTCGGTGAAGATCGTTCCCTTATCTCCGTCGGATAAGGCATCCACGATCTCCGTATCCGTTGTAAGCACCGTAACCTTCGAATCGCACGCTGTATTCTCGTAGCCGACAAAACTACTTGTGACAGCCGGGTCGATCTCATCATAAACGGTCGCCTCCCTGCCGTTGTAGTTATGCTCTCCAAAGGTTCCCTTTGCCTTCTCTTTCTGCTCTGCAGCCGCTTTCTTAAAGCCTTCCTCATCGATAGAAAGCCCCTTTTCCTCCAGAATCTCAACCGTCAGGTCAACCGGGAATCCATACGTATCATAGAGACGGAAAGCTTCTTCACCGGAGAGCACCTTCTCTCCCTTCTTTTCCATCTCTTCTTCCATACCTGCAAGGATCGACAGTCCCTGATCGATCGTCTTATTGAACTGCTCTTCCTCCTTTGTGATCACTTTAAAGATAAATTCCTTCTTCTCTTCCAGTTCCGGATAACCATCTTTAGAACCATCGATCACGGTCTGCGCCAGTTCCACGAGGAACTCCCTGTTGATGCCAAGCAGCCTTCCATGACGGCATGCGCGCCTGAGAAGCCTTCTCAGCACATATCCGCGCCCGCTGTTAGACGGCAGGATCCCATCTGAAATCATAAAGGTTACGGAACGGATATGGTCTGTAATGACACGGATAGAAATATCCGTATC
>CATLEM010000171.1 GCA_949916155.1 uncultured Dorea sp. | reverse complement strand
GTATCCGTTCCCATGATCTCCATTGCTTTTCTGTAATTTCTAACCGAAGGCTTGTGGGCATTGTATACATAGTCAACCTGTATCTTCTCATTGAACATCCTGACCCTGGGTTCCTGATTGTTCGAGATCAGGCAGCACCGGTATCCGATTCCTTTCAGCCGTTCAAACAGACGCACCGCGCGCTCATCTGCCGGAGCGCCATGAGGAACCAACGTATTGTCAATATCAAAGATCAGCCCTCTGAAGCCCTTTTCATACAACTCTTCAAAATCTATCACATATGTCGATGCGACATACCTGTCCGGAAAAAACATATCAAACATAATCACTCATCCATTTCTGTCAGGCGCTGCACTAATTCCTCACAGATCTCAAGGACACTCTTTTGGTCTGTCTCGATCACAATATCTGCTGCTGCCTCATATTTTCCGCGTCTCTCCTCCATCAGCGCGGCGATGCCTTCTACATTCTTCCTCCCGTTAAGCACCGGCCGGTCATCTGCATCCTTAAGCCGTTCATAAACCGCCTCCGGACTTGCAGTCAGAAGAACCACACGCCCGTTTTTCTTCATCTCTTCCACATTCCGCTCACGCATCGGCGCTCCGCCGCCGCAGGAGATCACTGTATTGCGCTCACCCTGCAGCTCTATGAGAAGCTCAGTCTCCAGATTCCTGAAATACTCTTCCCCATAAACTGCGAAAATATCCGGAATACTCATCTGTTCGCGCTCTTCGATCATCCGGTCCATCTCGGCAATCTTCATAGCAAACATCGTGCTCAGATATTCCGAGACCGTTGTTTTTCCCGTTCCCATAAAACCGATAAGAACGATATTATGATCAAAAATCCTGCTCTCATTTTTATTCATAGCTTCTTCTCCCGATCGTGCAGCTTTTTTTCCTGCACATGCGGATGTTATTATATCAATTTTCCTTCTGTTTAGCAAGATATATTATTTCGCTTTTTTAATGGCCTTTTTAACATCCCTGCGAAAAAGCTCCCATGCCTTCTCATCCTCCACAAAATATTTCGGACAGATTTTCCCGGTAACATCATAATGTCGGATGATGTCTTTTTCGCTGAGGTCGAATTTCAGGCACAGCCATGCGCACAGCTGCACCACAGACCGGTATGTATCCTCGAGGAACTCCCCGCTCTCATCAGGATGACAGCACTCAATGGACACCGTATCGATATTCCGGTCATTGGAAGCGTAGGCAATCTCCCATGTAGGAACACACTGCACGATCTCTCCCTCAAGCCCGACGATAAAATTACTGCTTGATTTTGTTATCTGCGTGTCTTTAAGACCTTCAAAATAATTCCGGTTCGCCATGGCCGTCGCTCCCGGATTAGCCGTATAGTGAACAACTATTCCCTTAATTTTCTCCGTCTTTGTTCCCGGCCTTGAATAAGGGTTTACCGTAAGAAGCTGAACGTCGATATCCGGCTTTGAAGCGTCGACATCTTCTCCTTTCATCTCGAAATAATTCTTAGTAAGCAGAGACGGCTTCATGATCTTAATAACCGCAAGCATTACAAAGAAGACCGTCAGCAAAACAAGACCCAGACGGATACTTACCGTGATCCGCCGGGCCTTTTGCTTTTTCTTTACGCTGGGCGTTTTCTTTTGGTTTCCTGTTTTTGCCGCTGCCGTCTTCACTGCTGCTTTCTTCTGGATTGTCTTTTTCCTGGTCGTCTTCTTTTGCAGTTCCTTACTCATACTTCTTTCTCTCCATCCGTGATTCAGAAAATCTTATACTGCAACAAATGATAGCACATATATCTGATAAAAGAATGAAAAGATATTTATTATTTTATGAAGATTTATGTCAGTTTTCCACGGAGAATCTGTATACTGTCGTTGTGCTGTATGCCTCGCCTGCCTTCACCTGCGGCCCCTCAAAATGCTCCTTATGCACCGCATCCGGAAAATACTGTGTCTCAAAACAGGCTCCGTGGCGCTTCTTATATTCAGCCCCCTCTTTTCCGGCCTCGCTTACAAGAAAGTTACCGGTATAAAACTGAAGTCCCGGGAGGTCAGTATCAACCTGCATGACGATCCCCGTCTCCTTTGACCGCATCCCGGCCACCGTGCGCATCCCACTTCCGTTAAGCACCCAGTTATGATCATATCCCTGCCCGAATACCAGTGCTTCATAGCTGCTTTCAATCTCTTTTCCGATCGCCTTATAATCCCTGAAATCCATCGGCGTACCTTCCACTGACACAAGCTCTCCTGTAGGGATCGACTCTTCATCCGCCTTGGTAAATGCATCCGCGGCAATCATCACTTCCTGTTCCAGTACGCTGCCGGAGGCATGTCCGGACAGATTAAAATAGCTGTGGTTCGTAAGGTTAAAGAGCGTATCTTTATCCGGCACGCTGTGATATTGTATCTTTATCTCATTATCTTCTGTAAGCTCGTAGGTAATGCTGATCTCGGCATTGCCCGGATACCCCTGATCGCCGTCCGGACTATGGATGGTAAATGTCACGCTGTTATCCTCAGCGCCGGTCACTTCCCACATCCGCTTATTATAAAACTCCCGCCCGCCGTGCAGGGAATTACCATTATCATTGGCCGTCAGTTCAAAGATCTTTCCATCCAGTTCAAAAGAAGCTCCTCCGATCCGGTTCGCCACCCTTCCCACAGACGCGCCGAGATAAACATCACCCTTTTCATAGCCTATTGCGCTGTCATATCCAAGCACGACATCCTGTATCTTTTTATCCTTATCCGGAATAAGTACCTTTACCAGTGACGCACCGTAATCCGTAACCGCGGCCTCCATCCCGTTTCCGTTCTTCATGGAATAAAGCTTTGCCTTTTCCCCCTTTGATGTAATCCCGAATTCACTGATCATGCCTTTTATTTCCTCTCATTTTCCGTTATTTTACCGCTATTCGTTCACACTGTAGTTCGGCGCTTCCTTCGTGATATGTATATCATGAGGATGGCTTTCCTTTAAGGATGCAGAAGAGATCTTGACAAACTGCCCCGTCCGCTTAAGATCCTCCACCGTAGCCGCACCGCAGTAGCCCATACCGGAGCGCAGGCCTCCTACAAGCTGGAATACCGTATCTTCTACCATGCCCTTATATGCCACGCGTCCTTCTACTCCCTCCGGGACAAGCTTCTTCGCATCCGACTGGAAATACCGGTCCTTGCTTCCGTTTTCCATGGCAGCGATAGAGCCCATGCCGCGGTATACTTTATATTTTCTTCCCTGATATAATTCATAATCTCCAGGACTCTCGTCGCATCCTGCAAGCATACTTCCCATCATACATACATTAGCGCCGGCCGCGATCGCTTTCGTCATATCTCCGGAATACTTGATACCGCCGTCCGCAATGATCGGAATACCATACTTGTCCGCTGTCTCATAGCAGTTCATGACTGCAGTGATCTGCGGAACACCGATTCCGGCAACTACGCGGGTAGTACAGATAGAACCCGGTCCGATGCCGACTTTTACCGCATCCGCGCCAGCCTTGATCAGCGCCTCGGCCGCTTCTCCTGTAGCCACATTGCCTGCGATGATCTGAAGCTTTGGGAATGTAGATTTCACCATATCTACAGTGCGCAGTACATTGGCAGAATGTCCGTGGGCAGAATCCATTACTACAACATCGACTTTAGCATCTACCAATGCCCTTGCCCGCTCTATGCAGTTTGCAGTGATCCCGATCGCCGCGCCGCACAGAAGCCTTCCCTGGGAATCCTTTGCAGACAGCGGATAACGAATCTGTTTTTCAATATCCTTGATCGTAATAAGTCCCTTTAAATTGAACTGATCATCGACGATCGGAAGCTTTTCTTTTCTTGCCTTCGCCAATATCTCTTTGGCTTCCTCCAGTGTAATACCCTCTCTGGCAGTGATGAGGCCCTCGGAGGTCATGCTTTCTTTTATCTTTTTTGTGAAATCTGTCTCGAATTTAAGATCACGGTTTGTAATAATACCTACCAGCTTTCTCCCGTCTGTGATCGGCACACCGGATATCCTGAATTTCCCCATAAGATCATTGGCATCCTCCAGTGTATGCTCCGGGGAGAGATAGAACGGGTCAGTGATAACTCCATTCTCAGAACGCTTTACCATGTCTACTTCTTCCGCCTGCTGCTCAATAGACATATTCTTATGAATGATACCGATTCCCCCCTGACGTGCCATAGCGATCGCCATACGATGCTCAGTCACCGTATCCATACCGGCACTCATCATCGGTATATTGAGTTTGATCGTTTTTGTCAGATATGTTGACAAATCCACCTGATTCGGAATTACCTCTGAATACGCCGGCACTAAAAGCACATCATCAAATGTAATTCCTTCTCCAATAATCCTTCCCATATTCTTACCTCTCTTCCATCTTTATCAAAATCAATTAGTGAATAATTATATGCTATCATAACGAATTACTATTCTGTTTGTCAACAAATTCTTTCATTTTTCGCTATTTTTCACACAACTTTTTTTACTGGCGTACGACCTTTCTCGGTGCCAGCATAAAAAGCCCTTCGATGATCGTATCATTCGGTTCGAAGATAAGCTTTGCCGTCTGCCCGTCATGTGAGACGATGAGCGCATACAGCCTGGCATCCGGGCTGCCGGAGCTCAGGTTAATGACCCGGGCATTCTGAAACTGGTCAAGCCTTGGCGAATTAACCGGAGCAAGCAGCTCCACATTTTCGACATTCGCCGAAAAGACACGTTTTCTCTTTGATTTGTTCATGATCTTATCAATATCAAGGTCCCCGTTCACATACAGATATTCATACTCGACATTTAATCTCGATATGAGAAACCACACAAGGGCAATGATAATGATCGGAACGATCAGGCCCATCGGCATGATAAAGACAGTAAGCACCGACACGATCGCTACCGCCACCAGAACCGCCTTTATGACCATATCTTTCATATCTGTCTGTTTTTTGATCAACTGTTCTGTATAAAAATCACCCATATTTATATCCTCCATTGCTTTTTTGCAGCACAGAGCAATTCTCAGCTGCTTTCTCCTTACGAGCATTGTAACACATTTTATTCTAAAAAGGGAACTCTTTGATAAAGAGTTCCCCAAAAAATTAATACTTTTTCATTACATCATGCCCATTCCGGCACCTGCGCCTGCCGGCATCGCCGGAGCGTCTTCCTTGATATTGGCAACAACGGATTCTGTTGTAAGCAGTGTGGATGCCACGCTTGTCGCGTTCTGCAGAGCACTTCTTGTAACTTTTGCAGGATCAAGGATGCCGTTCTCAACCATATCCACATACTCCTCTGTCAGAACATCAAATCCTGTCCCTACGGAAGACTCAGCTACTTTATTGATGATCACAGAACCTTCTAAGCCCGCATTGGCAGCGATATGGAACAGCGGAGACTCCAAAGCCTTAAGCACTACATTGGCTCCTGTCTTCTCGTCGCCGGTCATCTCTTCCGCCATCTTTGCAACCTCTTTTGCCGCGTGGAT
>CATLEM010000170.1 GCA_949916155.1 uncultured Dorea sp. | reverse complement strand
AGCTTCGCTATGACAAGATCATCATCATGGCGGATGCGGATGTGGACGGGGCGCACATTTCCACGCTGCTCCTCACCTTGTTCTATCGCTTTATGCCGGAGCTGATCTACGAGGGACATGTGTATATCGCCATGCCGCCTCTCTATAAAGCGATGCCGAAAAAGGGGAAGGAAGAATACCTTTATGATGATAAGGCGTTGGAAAAGTACAGAAAAAACCATGACGGCCCCTTCACACTGCAGCGGTATAAAGGACTTGGAGAGATGGATGCCGAACAGCTCTGGGATACGACGCTGAACCCCGAGACACGTCTCTTAAAACTCGTAGAGATCGAGGACGCGAGGATGGCATCGGGAGTTACGGAGATGCTGATGGGTACGGAGGTTCCGCCGAGACGTGCATTTATCTACGAAAATGCTACGGAAGCCGAGCTGGATATTTAGTGTTGTGCATTTGGTTGAGGAGAAAAGAATATGCAGGATTCACAGATAATCAGAACCGAATATTCGGAAGTAATGAAAAAATCTTATATAGACTATGCCATGAGCGTTATCATCGCAAGGGCGCTGCCGGATGTGCGGGACGGCCTTAAGCCTGTGCAGAGGCGTACGCTCTATGATATGCATGAACTTGGTATCCGTTATGACAGGCCCTATCGCAAATGCGCCCGTATCGTGGGCGATACGATGGGTAAATATCATCCTCACGGCGATAGTTCTATCTATGAAGCGTTAGTCGTTATGGCGCAGGAATTTAAAAAAGGCATGATCCTTGTGGACGGCCACGGAAATTTCGGATCCATAGAAGGAGACGGTGCGGCGGCGATGCGTTATACGGAAGCCCGGCTTGCAAAGCTTACCCAGGACGCCTATCTTGCAGACCTTGACAAAGATATCATTAACTTTCTGCCGAATTTTGATGAGACGGAAAAGGAGCCGGAGGTGCTTCCGGTCCGCATCCCCAATCTGCTTGTCAACGGCGCGGAGGGAATCGCCGTCGGTATGGCGACCAGTATCCCCACCCACAATCTCTGCGAGGTCATCGACGCGGTAAAGGCGTACATGAAAAACGACGAGATCAGCACGAAGCAGCTGATGCGCTATATCAAAGGCCCTGATTTCCCTACCGGGGGGATCGTCGTCAATAAAGATGACCTTCTGAATATCTATGAAACCGGGACGGGGAAGATCAAGATCCGCGGGAAAGTGGAAGTGGAGGAGATGAAGGGCGGGAAAAAGCGCCTTGTAGTCTCCGAAATACCTTACACGATGATCGGCGCCGGGATCGGGAAATTTTTAAACGATGTCTGCGCTCTTGTGGAGACGAAAAAGACTACGGATATCGTGGACATTTCCAATATGTCCTCCAAGGAAGGGATCCGTATCGTCATCGAGCTTAAGCGCGGGGCAGACGCGGATAATCTCACGAACATGCTCTATAAAAAGACCCGGCTTGAGGATACTTTCGGGGTAAATATGCTGGCGGTTGCCGGCGGAAGGCCGGAGACGATGGGGCTTAAGAAGATCATTGAGCATCATGTGGATTTCCAGTTTGAGCTGGCGACGAGAAAATACAAGACCCTCCTTAAGAAGGAACAGGATAAAAAAGAGATCCAGGAGGGACTGATCAAAGCTTGCGATGTCATTGACCCGATCATCGAGATACTGCGCGGGAGTCAGTCGGTGAAGGACGCAAAGTCATGTCTGACCGAAGGCAGGACAGAGAATATCAAGTTCAAGTCCGGTATTTCAAAGAAGATGGCGGCGATGCTCAGGTTCACGGACCGGCAGGCCCAGGCGATCTTGGACATGCGCCTTTACAAGCTGATCGGCCTTGAGATAGAGGCGCTGATGAAAGAGCATGAGGAAACCCTTGCCAATATTGCGAAGTATGAGGATATCCTGAACAATTACGATTCTATGGCGGATGTGATCATTGCGGATCTTGACAGGATCAGGAAGGAGTACGGCCGGAAACGCCGGACAGTAGTTGAAAATGCCGAAGCGGCAGTCTACGAGGAGAAAAAGATCGAAGAGCAGGAGATCGTCTTTCTGATGGACCGCTTCGGATACGCGAAGACGATAGATACTGCTGTCTACGAACGGAATAAGGAAGCTGCTGATTCGGAGAATAAATATATCATAAGCTGCAAAAATACCGGAAAACTGTGCGTGTTTACAGATACCGGAAAGATGCACCAGATCAAGGTTCTTGATCTCCCCTACGGAAAATTCAGGGATAAGGGAATCCCGGTCGATAATGTGAGCAACTATGACAGCACAAAGGAGCGGATCATATACCTCTGTGATTCGGAGCAGCTCAGGTTCGCAAGGCTTTTCTTTGCAACAAAGCAGGGGATGATAAAAAAAGTGGAAGGAACAGAATTTCAGGTGTCAAAGCGCACCATCGCAGCAACGAAGCTTTCGGAGGGCGATGAAGTGACGGCGGTGGAGGTGATCACAGATAACCTTCAGATCGTACTGCGGTCGAAGGAAGGATATTTTCTTCGTTTTCCGGCATCGGAGGTGCCTGAGAAAAAGAAAAGCGCTGTCGGCGTCCGCGGGATCCGGCTTAAGAAGAAGGATGAATTAGAGCAGGCGTATCTGTTCGAAGAAGGAGCTGGATACAGGATAGTCTGGGGTGATAAAGAACTCATGCCAGATCGCCTGAAGCTGTCGAAAAGGGATGGGACGGGTACAAAACCAAGAGGGTAAAACAGGGGATCTGAAAGTGAAATTTCAGGTCTTCAGTGTATATACAGAATATGTTACCATTTATAGCATCAACTATGATAGTTTTGCAAAATAAGTTGTTGAGATTGATTTTTTTCTGTTATATCTATAGAATATAGTTAAGACAATTAGAAATGGGGAGAACAATATGTTTCAAATCGTAGTTTTTGATGAGAGACGAAGCAGTGAGAGAACTAGGAAGATATTGGAACAGTATGCTCATAAGAACCAGATGTCTTTTCAGATTGAAACAATCTTTGAAGAACCAAAACTTTTAAAGTATTTGGAGGAACATCAGGATGTGGATGTAGTTTTTCTTGATATCCGTATCGGAGAGAGTGTTGACGGAATCGACGTCGCGAAGAAGATCAACATTTTTGCCCCGCGGGTAGCAATCGTATTTCTGACAGGATATACGGACTACGCTACGGAAGTATATGATGCAAGGCAGTTATATTTTGCAAAGAGAGAAGAATTGGGACAGAGTCTTGTAGGTATTTTTTCCAGACTGCATTCCGATACTGCAAGACGTAACAGGGGCTTTGTTCATATTCACGCGAAGGGAAAAGAACTCATTATCCGAGAAGAAGAGATCTTGTACATCGAGAGAAATGGGCGGACAACCCGGATACATTGCAGAAAAGAAACGATAGACATCACAGAAAAATTGTCCGAGTTGGAGAAAAAACTGAATCCGGTTATCTTCGTGCGCTGTCACAACAGCTTCATCGTAAACTTTATGGCCGTGCGGGAATTTACCAGAACAGATTTTGTGCTGAATGACGAGAGTATTATTCCGGTCAGCAGGTATAAGTTGAATGAGACAAGAGAACGGTTCTTTGTATGGTCGAAGCAGTATTTTTAAACTGTAAAAAACTGAATAATGAAAAAGAAAGATCGGACAAGGCCGGCGCACTAAGCGCCGGTCCTTTTTCATGTTTTGCAAATGTTTAATTTTCTTTTAAGATTTTTGTTTTATGCTATTATCAGTTGTAGAAAAAGAGGGGATGTGGTAAGGTAGTACAGGAATATTTTTACAACGGATTCAGGGAAGTGTAGATAAGGAGGACATGATGAAAAAAAGATCAGGAATTATGATTCTGGTATTGATGATGACTGCAGCTGTGGTGGGATGCGGCGGAAAGACACCGTCCAAAAAAGAAGTGACAAAAGAAGTTGCTCCTGAGAAGATCTTTGAAGAAGCAGTAGAGAAGCTTGATAAAGAATCGAAAAAGGCTATCGTGACGAAAAGTGTGACTTCCTATGATAATGGCATAGATGAGGAAGAAGTATATACCTGTATACTTGACACGGATAAAAACATTGTAGAGAGATCTTCCAAAGATGATATGGGGACGTCCTATCACTGCTTCAATGTGAAAGAGAAGGACGGATACGGTGTATACGTTAACGACGAGCTTACAGACGGGAAGTGGAAGCATTATCAGGAAGAGCTTGAGGAAGATGACGAGAGCGAGTATGAATACTGGATGGCTCAGTTCAGCCCCGCCTTTACAGAGGAGAACGGATACAGCAACATCAAATACAGCAATGACGGGGAAGAAGAGTTAGACGGAAGAAAAGCAGTTAAGATCAAAGTTACCGCTGATGAGAGCTACGATACCGGCGAGGAACTGGCTGAAGACGTGTCCAGAGAAGGGGTTCTTGAGGAATACGAATGGACTGAGGACGAGGTTAAGCTTGTGGAAGGGTTTTCGGATATTCTTGACAAATACGTTGCCGCATGTAATCAGGATACAGGTGAGACTGAGGTAAAAGCGGTGCTCACCGTGTGGATAGACGAAAAGGAGGGGACTCTTCTTAAGAGCCGGTCTGAGGAGCAGATTGAGAGCGCACAGGATGATGCGTCGAAAGAGGCATTAGAAGCGTTCAATAATGAGTACTGGAAGGTAGATATGCTCCATCAGAACATTGAAGGCGGGATGTCGCCGGACGAGGCAAAGAAAGCACTGGACAACGATTTAAAGCAGATGGAGGAGCCGGTAGAGAACGCTGGAGACGCAGATGAAGCCGGCGAGGAGTTTGACGAGGAAGAGGGGATAGATGATTACGCCGCAGTCTCGAAGATCGTTGTGACAAAGAAGATCATGACGGGAAAGGACTGCCCTGAGATGAGTAAACTCCCGAAGGACGCTGAGGAGATTAAACAGGCAGAATATTTTGAAGGAGGGTTCGGTATTCTGGGAGATGATGATTATTTCTCAGAGGACGATGAATTTGATGATGAACTTGAGTAAAGGAAAAACAGCGAAACAAATACTTGCGCTGTTTCTGGCGCTTGCGATTCCGGCAGGTTCTGTCTGTGCATCGGAAGCAGAGATGCCGGAGACAGATGCGGTGATTAACGAACAGCCGGATACTTCGCCGGGAGACGGATCTGAAAAACAAAACCAGACAATCGATGCCCCAAAAGAGTTGACGAAGATATGCGGAGAACTCTTTTCTATCGATGCAAGGATTAATGAACGGCCGGATGAGATGTTGAAATATGAGTCGGAAAATCCAAAGATCGCAGTGGTCGAGGAGGACGGAACCGGCAGGGTGCAGATCAGAGCGGGGGAGGCGGGCGATACCGTGATCAGGATCACTGCGCCTGAGACAGAACAGTATGCCCGCGCGGAGGCGCAGGTGATCCTGCACGTCACCCCTTCTGTCCCTGAGAACGAGCCGCAGCCGGCAGATGAGGATCCTGATGAGGATCAGCCGCTTCTCCCCGCGAGCGAACTGACTGAATATGAGAATGTCACA